>NZ_KN882175.1:0-287617 GCF_000934755.1 Desulfonatronovibrio magnus | reverse complement strand
GTAATTGAGAATCAATCATATGTAAAAATCTTAAAATTGTGAAAACTATAACCGTCTGATTTTGTTGATAATTTGATTTTAGTTACTTAGAAGTTATCATTGCTGCGAAAAAGGTTCAAGGAATTTATAAACCAGGCAGCAAAGAAGCCAGATCCCTTTCTGCGGATAGATGAAATGTAATAGTTTAGCCCTTTTTAAGGAAAGCAGGGGACAGGCACTCTGGGCGCCACTTGAGGATCAACCGATGATTTAAACGTCTCACTTTTGAGACAAGTGGGTCCCGGAAGAGCCAGTCCCCGTGCCACATGCAAATGGCTAAACTATTACGATGAAATAAGTTTCTATGCAGTGTTAAGAGTTGCCAACCAGCATGTTGGTGGTTACGGTAAGGGCACAAGTACTGGTGAAGCAGAAGATTTGCAAGCGCATAGTTTCGATTTTTGAAGGTACCCTTTTGTTATGTTGTGAATGAATCTTCCGTGAAAATCGCCAAAACCTGCAAACAGCGAATCTCTGTATTTGATGCTTTGTAACATTTGCGGAAATAGATTATAACTCGCTGATCAAATACCACGAAAAAAGGAGAAAAAATGAGTAGTGAAGTCAAGAAATTCTGGAATATCAAGCTGGAACGGATTAAGGAGAATCTTGAGGAAAATAATTTTGAATGCTTTCTTGCCCAGGACAGGTATGAAGCAAAGGAGCTGGTCCTGAACTCCATTATCCCGGGGTTAAAGCCTGAGACTATAAGCTGGGGAGGATCGGTTACTTTTAAGGATACGGGTCTGTATGAAGCTTTAAGGTCAAATCAGGAATGCAGTGTTATGGATACCTATGACAAATCTGCAGGGCCTGAAGCTGCCTATGAGCTGCGACGACAGGCTTTGCTGAGCGACCTTTTTGTTTGCGGGACCAATGCTATTACAGAGCAGGGCTTTCTCGTCAATCTGGACATGTTTGGAAACAGGGTGGGAGCCATTGCCTTTGGACCGCGAAATGTACTGATTTTAACGGGGCGTAACAAAGTAGTGGCTGACATTGACGAAGCCATGGATCGCATTAAGGATTATGCTGCTCCAGCCAACACCATGCGCTTAGATAAGAAGACTCCCTGTGCCAAAACAGCATATTGCCATGACTGCAACAGTCCTGATCGTATTTGCAATGTCTGGACTATTACTGAGAAATCTTTTCCCAAAGGAAGGATAATTGTTGTGCTTATTAATGAGGACATGGGGTTGTAGTAATTTAAGTTTTGACATGCTTTCATATTGCCCGTCCGGGTAAAGTCCCGGACGGGCATATTCATATTTGTGGAAGATAATAACTTAATTGTAAGCACTTTATTAAAGGAACGTAAGGAGGCCAGCTAAACTGTCAGGTAGTAATTTTATGCTTATTTCTGCAGTTCTTCCTGAACATACCGGGTAAACTTATCTGCTGTAAAGCCAAACTCATCAGCCAGCACTTTTCCTGGAGCTGACTCTCCAAATCTTTCCAGACTGTATACATGTCCGTCTAATCCCACATAACGGTACCAGATGTCGCCTTTACCGGCTTCTATGGCAAATCTTTTTCTGACAGTTCTGGGCAATACCTGTTCTTTGTAATCATCATCCTGCTGCTGGAAGATTTCTAAGCAGGGGGCGCTGACTACACGGATACGGGCAGGCCTGAGTCGTTCTGCAGTTTCCAGGGCAATGTGCACTTCAGAGCCTGTGGCTATGATTATGGCTTCAGGGTCTTGTGCATCTTTTAAAATATAAGCTCCACGCTTAACACCTTTTTCCAAATGGGGATATTGGGCCATGTCCAAGGTTGGCACACCCTGTCTGGTGAGCATGACAGCGCTGGGAGTCTCAGTCTGGCTCAGAGCCAGTTTCAGGCAGATTCTGGTTTCCTGAGCATCAGCCGGGCGGTGGACATGCATATTGGGTATAAGCCTGAGTGAACTTATATGCTCTACTGGCTGATGGGTAGGCCCGTCTTCGCCTACATAAAAAGAGTCATGAGTGAAAATATGAATTACGGGCAACATCTGCAGGGCAGCCATGCGCAAAGCATTTCTGGCGTAATCTGAAAAAACCAGAAAAGTTGCTCCAAAGCCGATAGTACCTTTGTGCAATGCCATTCCATTTAGAATGGCGGCCATGGGAAACTCTCGTACACCAAAGGGGAGATATCTGCCTGAGGGATTGTTGATGTTGTGGAAAATTCCTGCTGTTTCTCTGAATTTTACAGTCTGGTTGGATGGGTCAAGGTCTGCTGATCCTCCCAGGAGATTAGGCAGATCATGCATTAATGAGTTAAGGCAAGCGCCAAAAGCTTTGCGAGTAGCAACTGCCTTTTCTGGTTCAAACTCAGGGAGTTTTATTTTGTCAACATCAAGAGGGGAGTTGATTACCTGCCAGAATTGATTAAGGTTTTCATTGGTCTGTAAAAGATCATCCAGTTTGCGTTTCCAGGCATCAGCCTTTTCACTCAGACTGGAAAATCTGTGCTGAAAATGATCAACTACTTCAGATGGCAGGTAAAATTCTTTATCTGAGGGCAAGTGAAGGTTTTCTTTTGTTTTGTTGATTTCTTCAGCAGAAAAAGGAGCACCGTGGGTATCCTCGCTACCTTCCATGGTGGCACTTCCTTTAGCCATTGTGGTGTGCCCGATAATAAGAGTGGGTCTCTGGTCTTCAAGTCTGGCAGCGTTAATTGCCTTTTTGATCTGATCATGGTCATGGCCGTCGATTTCAAGTACCTGCCAGCAAAAGGCATCAAATATTTTTTTGTAATCTGAACAGTCAGCTCTGTCTGTAGGTCCTGCCAGCTGTATTTTATTGCTGTCATAATACACTATGAGCTTGCTGAGGCCCCATCCGCCAGCCAGGGCTGCGCTGCCAAGTGCTATAGGTTCCTGTAGATCACCGTCGGAAGCCAGCACATAAGTAAAATGATCGCATATGTCCGCACCAAGCTTTGAGCGCAGAAAGGATTCAGCCACAGCCATGCCAACTCCCATTCCAAAACCCTGGCCGAGAGGGCCGGTGGTAGCTTCAACTCCTCTGGTCATATGATGTTCAGGGTGGCCGGGTGTCTTGCTTCCCCACTGGCGAAAATTTTTTAAATCATCAAGAGTGAGGAATCCGCTCATGCAAAGAAGGCTGTATAAGAGCATTGATTCATGTCCTGCAGAAAGAACAAACCTGTCACGGTCAAACCATTGGTCATCTTCAGGATCAAATTTGAGAAAATCCTTGTAAAGAATGTACAGATAATCAGCTGAAGACATGGCCCCGCCGGGATGGCCGGAATTAGCCCTGCGGGTTGCATCCATTATCAGGCCTTTAATTACATTAACAGCTTGTTGATCAATTTGGTTTGTCATAAAAGTTTCCATTAAACTGGGTTAAAAGTTAATTATTTGCTCCTTGCCCGGGGGGGCCGGGAGCGAACTTGGGAGTGACTGTCTTTAAAGTGGAGCCTGCATCCTGCAGGCTATTTAATTCCAGGCGGCTGGAAGCCGCCTCCACCTTGAAGAACTGTCACATATTTGTTCCCCTGGGGCGGCCCGGGACCGAACCTGCGAGTAACTGTCTTTAAAGTGGAGCCTGCATCCTGCAGGCTATTTAATTCCAGGCGGCTGGAAGCCGCCTCCACATTGAAGAGCAGTCCCATATTTGGAAATTGGGACAGTCCCCGCGAGGTACTATAAAAAAGATTGATACTGCGTTGGTTCCTGGAAGAAATTTGCTTTGATGAAAAAATCTACACAGCGAGGGACAGTCCCCCTCCGGGCTGTAAGCCTCCGGGCAGGAAGCTGTGCCAGGCGTAAAGTTTCCATCTTTGACGTAACTTTTCTGGCAAATGTGCATCATTCATAAGCAAAAATCGTCACAATGTGAAAACTGTACACATCTGATTTTATAAGCAAAAAAATTGTAGTTAACTGTAAGTGATGACTTTTATGCGCAAAGGGTCTTATGTTGGCACCAGTTCGTCAATAAGTTCAATTCTTTTCAAGTGCCTGCCGCCTTCAAACCGGGCAGACAGGAAGGCCCTGGCAATGGCAGAGGCAAGGTCAATGCCGATAATTCTCTCACCAAGACATAACACATTGGCATTGTTGTGTTTTCTGGACATGACAGCCATATATTCATTGAGGCAGAGAGCCGCTCTGATGCCTTTTATACGGTTGGCGGTCATGGACATGCCAATGCCTGAACCGCAGATGAGAATGCCTGGGGCTTCATGCTCCAGTACGGAGTCACACAGCTTTGTGGCGTAAACAGGATAATCACAGCTTGATTTATCCATAGCTCCTACATCAATAACAGTATATTCCTGTCTGAATAGATTCATAAGAAATTGTTTGAGTTCATATCCAGCGTGATCTGATCCAAAAAAAAGCTGTTTAGTTGTTGCCTCGTTTTGCATAAATTAGTCCTTGGAATCCAGGTATCTGTATCCACGTTCCTGGACGAACAGATCTCTTCTGGCCTGGTATTCTTGTTGTAGATAAATTATTTCGTCTTTAAGCATGCCTGCCTGTTCCAAAGCAAGGCCTAATTCGGTGTTTTTGTCATAAGCTGTATCATTCGTTTGGGCATGTTTCAGCAAAAGGGTGCCGAGCCTTTCCTCTTCCTGCCTGAGACGTTTGCGAAGCTGTCTTGTTTCCCATCTATGGAAGTAATAGGTGAAAGACCACTTCATCTCTGTTAATATCAGCTTCCAGGCTACACCGAAGAGCTGAAGCGGCGTCAGGCTGTGTTTAAAATTGTGACAAAGTGTATTGTCTGGTTTCATAAAAAATTCCTCGTTACTGTCACTTGAGTGAAAAAATAGTGATTTTTTAGTGAGGCAGGGCACTATAACTGCTGGACCCACCTGAACATATTTTTTTGTACAAAAATTTCATTTATCGGGGATAAGCGGGTTCAGGAAGAACCAGCTCCCGTGCCATAAGCTAAGCACTGAACAGATACCAGAAAATTACAGTCCCGGAAGGTATACATGTTCAGCCTGCGGAGGGGCTTTAAGTTCCAATTGCCCTGGTTCCCACTCTAATTCTTCTAACTTTACCGATCTGATGCGTATCATGATCTTTTCGTCTCCGGGAAGATGCATTTCAAGTCTTGAATAATACGCAGCCTGGTCTACAATAGTATAACCTGTAAATTCTACTTTCCAGTCGTGACCGGACATGGAGAGCAGCTCTCCATTCATGGACACGGTCAAGCTCTGTATCCAGCTGTCCTGAAAGCTGTACTCCCAGCATCCGTTGCAGCGGCTGAATCCATAATACTCAGAAGGTATAAGGCCCCGCAGATCGCCAAGAAGAATTCTGGCAGTGGTCCTCAGATTAAACGGGCTGGCATACCCAATGTATGATGCCCCAATGCGACCATCGTAGTGGTGGTATTTGGTGTTTTCTCCAGGGAAATAGGCTTGCCATTCAAAAGGATCCTCGTACCACATGGTCACAGTCTGTCCAAATCCGGCACTGAGATCCATCCGGACGGGATAATCCAGCCTGCCCCACACAGCAGCCTGTAGTCGATTTCTGTCTTGAGGAGATATATAGGTAATGGATGCGTTAATGAGAAATGGCTGATCCTCAGGGAGAGTTTGAATTCTGTTGTGCATATCTTTCCAGACAAAATGGGCCGGCCGCTCCAAAGTGACTGTTTTGGGTGCGCAGGCCATGCTCAGAGTAAGCAGAACAATCAGAATTATCAGTCGTTTAAGATGATTCATTGCGGATCATTCAGCTTTAGTTGTTGGAAAGCTGCTGATGCAGGGTTTCAATTTTTTGCATAATTTCTTCAGGATTTTCAGGATCATATTCCAGGGCTTTCTTGTAGCCGTAGATAGCCAGGTCCGGCTTGTCTAAGGCAAGGGCAATGTCTCCGTAGTGTTCCCACACAATAGGGTCATCATCAAGAAACTCTACAGCTCTTTGAATTTCTGTCCAAGCTTTGGAATATTTACCCATTTTGTAATAGACCCATGCCAGGGAATCAATATAGTGACCGCTTGATGGTCTATATTGCAGGGCCCTGTTGATTAAAACCAGTGCCCTTTCAAGGTCGCGGTTTTTTTCTGCAAGAGTATAGCCTACATAGTTCAAGGCTTCATGGTGATCCTGGTCAATGGTTATTATTTTCTCCATGAGCTCAATGGTTTTTTCCCTGTTGCCTTTTTTATCCCATACCACACCTTTTCTGAATAAAAAATCTGTATCCATGGGCCATTTTCCAAGACCGTGTTCCAGTACATTCAAGGCAGCTGAATACTCTTCGAGAGTTTCAAGTATTATGGCCTCAAATAAAATAAAACTTCTCTCTCTCGGGTGCAGTGTTTGTCCTAAAGCAGACAGTTCCAAAGCTTCAAAATACTGCTCCTGTTCAAAATATATCTGAATGCTGAAGGATAATGACTGCATATGATAGTAGTCGTCTTCAGGAATGGCACTGAGGTAGGACAGTGCTCTGTCCGGGTCAGACCATCCCTGATATGCGGTCAGGGCAAGATAAAAGTATACTGTGGGAGGATAAGCTCCTCGATCCATGATTTGTTCTAAGATCTGCTGGGCCCCGGAATAGAAGCTGTTCTGAATAAACTGATATGCAGCATCTAATCGAAACTGATAATCTATTGGGCCCTGTTCTAAAATTTCGAGAGCACTATCCGGGTTGTTGAGTTTAAGGTGGAGTTCAACAAGACGCAGATACAAATCAGGACTTCTTTGACCAGACTGCAGCAGCTTTTTATAAATTTCAATGGCTTTGAGGTAATTCCTGTCCTGCTCGTATATGAATGCAAGTTCGGCCCAGGCCTGGAAAAAGTCTGGTCTTTGTTCAGTGGCTTGACGCAGATACGATAAGGCCTTGGACCTGTCTCCTATCATATTGCTTGCTCGTCCGATATAATAAAGCATTTCCGGAGTTTTCAGCTCTAATGGAACTTCCTGCAGCAAATCCACGACTTCCGGATATTTGCCCATTTCAATATAAAATGATGCCAGGTCCTGATATATATCGAGATCATCAGGAAAATTTCTTCTGTACCTCTCAAGAACATTCATGGATTCGTCCTCACGGTTTTCCAGGAGGTACAGTTCTGCGAGGACAATATAAAGCTGAGCTTTGTCAGGAAACTTATCAAGGGCTTCTTCCATGCTGGTCAGGGATTTGTCCTTTTCTCCCGCCCGCCAGTATGCCCTGGCTGCCTCCATGTAAAGATCAGGATCAGGGTGGTGTGCAAGGGCTCTGTCCAGCAAAGCTCCAGCCTGGTAGAAATTACCAAGGGCCAGTTCATCCCTGGCGCGCAGGTAGTAGTAAGTCAGGCTTGCTTCAGGGGACAATCTCCAGTGTACTTCCTCTTGAACCACAGGGGTTTTGGGGGCACATGCAGAGAGCAGCAGAAGGACTGATAGAAAATAGAAATGTGGTTTATTCATAATAACTTGAGAGCTTGCGAGTTAAAAATTATCAGGTACTTTTCAAGGAACGTCCTGTTTCAAAAGTCTGTAAACACCAGAGCCGATTTCAAGTCCGCATCTGATGAATTCAGGTCCATAAATACGGCCTGTCGGTGTGCGGAAAGTGTCTATGATTTTTTCCATCATTTGCAGACCTGCAGGAAATCTTTCAATAATTTCCTGTAAAGTCCACTCTTCGTAGTAGCATATTTCCCACAGGGTGGTTATGAAGTTGTCAGGCCCCCAGCGAAACTTGTCTGCGTCATAAAGTGCAGCACTTAGAAGCCTGCTTGAGCTCGTATCCCCCCGGGGCCAGGTTTTAAAGGCTTCATGAGTGCGTACAGCAAAAGCAATATTGTTTTTATCTTCGGTTGAAAGTGGGTAGTCCTTAAGAATAATTTCCGAGAATTCAGCAGCCTTAACGGCATGATCGTCTTCAAGACGGCAGATATCATGCAACAGTCCGCACATCTGGGCCAGAATGCAGAACTTCTTGCTTTCAGCAGGGTTATTTACTGTTTTGGTTTCAATGATGCCAAGGGTGCCTGCGTCAATGGCAACCAGTTTGGAATGTTTAATACCATGTCCGTATCCGTCGTTAAGAAATGGCAGTACATCTTCTCGCAATCGTACCATCAGGGGGTGTGTGAAGAAAATTTCCTTGGCAAGAGAATGCTCAGCTGCAAAATCAATATAAAAATCCAGATTGCACTGTCTCGCCATTTCCCGGGACTTTTCCCGCACATAAGTCAGTTTGTCTGTCATCTCATCAGTCATCTTGCAGCCACTCCTTGGAAAAGTCTGAAATGTTGCCTTTTATATGATTTTTGATTTTTTCCAGTAGACGGGCTTCAATCTGGCGGACCCTTTCTCTTGTGATGTTGTATTTCTCTCCAATTTCTCGGAGGGTCATGGGAGTTTCCGCGAGGAGTCTCAGTTCAATGATGTCCTTTTCCTTTTCATTCAGATTAGGTAAAAGCTCCTGAATATTGGTGTTCAGGATTTCAGCTGTTTCTTCCTGCAGCAGAATATCTTCTGCTCCATCTCCAATGGCCGGGATGAAATTCATGGGCGTCAGTTCAGAATCATCGCCGAGGGGCATGTCGAGAGAAAGATCATATTGACCAAGCCTTTGCCCCATTTCCACTACATCAGACTCTGAAACGTCAAGGTTTTGCGAAATGGTGTCAGAATCAGGTGAGATGCCGAGGGACTCCAATCGCTGTTTTTCCTTGCCAAGGTTGTAAAAAAGCTTGCGTTGAGCCTGGGTGGTTCCTACTTTAACCATGCGCCAGTTGTCCATTATGAACTTGAGTATATATGCCCGGATCCAGAAAGAAGCATAGTATGAGAACTTGATGCCTTTGTCCGGATCAAACTTTTTCAATGCCTTCATAAGGCCGACATTGCCTTCCTGGATAAGGTCCAGGACGTTTTTCATCCATTTACGCTGAAATTCCATGGCTATGCGAACCACAAGACGCAGGTTGGAAGTGACCAGCTTCAGTGCTGCGTCGCGGTCGTCGTTTTCTCTGAATTTTCTGGCCAGTTCAAATTCTTCCTCTGCGCTCAGGGGCGGAAAGCTGCCCAGTTCCCGCATATATATTTTAAGCGGGTCAGTTACAGAAGGAGATGAATTGGGCCTGGTGCAGATATCCTTGCAAATCTGCTGAGCCTTTTTTTTCTGCTCAGCAGTAAGTGTCACTTTTTTATCTTTTTTTTTCATAATTTTATAACAAGCCTCAGTCGGGTTGTCTGTTTTAAGACACTTTGCTGTATATAAGCAGAGAATCCGTCTATTGATGGCATGGCGAATGTCATTCTAACAGATATGAATGTTTCAGCTAGTGTACCTGCTTAGCGCTTACAAGTAACTGGAGTCGTTTTGCCAATAAAATCAGACGGTTACAGTTTTCACATTTTTACGATTTTTGCCTATGATACATGAACATTTGCCAGAAAATTTCCGTCAAAGATGGGAACTTTGCGCCTGGCACAGGGACTGTCCCTCGCTGTGTAAATTTTATCATTAAATCAATTTCTACCAGGAACCAATGCAGCATCAGTCTTGTTTGTAGCACCTCGCGGGGACTGTCTCAATTTTCAGAAAAGTGACAGACTCTTAAAGTTACTCACAGGTTCGGTCCTGGTCTGCCCAGGTGAGGAGCTTTTAAGGAAAGCAGGGGACAGGCACTCCGGGACCCACTTGAACATCATTTTGTGCTTAAAATATCTCATTTTTTGGGACAAGTGGGTCCCGGAAGAGCCAGTCCCCCGTGCCACATCCAAAGCGCTAAGCAGATACCAGCTAGTTTTCATCCGGAAACGGTTCTTTTTCCTTCTATCGGCGTCAATCTGCACAATTATTGGTCAACGTATTAAAATCCGCATCCTCACAATTGCTTAATTTCCTTGCCAAAAGAAAAAAATCCTCGTTTCCGTAAAGAAAACCAGCAGCTTCAACATCTGGAAAGAAAGACTTTCCGGATGGAAACCATCTAAGTCAGCTATTTCCGGCAAGTTTTTTAGCTTATAGTTTTTATTTGTCCTTTTCAATAAATTTCAGTATGCCCTTTTCTTTGCTGATTATCAAACATAATACAGACAGATTTTTTGACCAGCTTTGTCTCATCAGTGTTTTTTTTCTTAGTGCTTTCAGGTTTTTTATTATTTCGTCGTCACCCAGCCGCTTTGGGGTGATGCTCTTACAAGAATTACAGGTATCAAATATAAACTGGAACTACCATCATGATATTTAAGCAATTGATCAACAGTAACAGGGTGCTGGTTTTCGACGGAGGGATGGGCACTCTGCTTCAGTCCAAAGGTCTAAAACCTGGTCAATCTCCAGAAGAGCTCGGACTGGAAAATCCAGAAGCTATCAGGCAGGCACATGAGCTTTATGTAAGAGCAGGTGCTGACTTTATTACAACCAATACCTTTGGTGGATCAAGATTTAAGCTGGGCTCTGAAATTAATCCCACGGATTTCAATGAGCGCATGGCTGTGTTAGCGAGAAGCGCAGCTCATGGCAAGGCTCTGGTGGCAGGGAGTGTCGGCCCCACTGGCAGAATGCTTGCCCCTCTTGGAGATATGGAATTTTCTGAGATAGTTTCTGTCTTCAGGGAACAGATAACTGGACTGGTTCGTGGAGGGGTTGACCTGATAATCGGGGAGACCCATTTCGATCTCGCTGAAGCCAGGGCTGTGATCATTGCTACAAGGCAAGTCTGTGATTTGCCTGTAGCTATTTCCATGACTTTTGAGCAGGGGCAAAGTCTTACCGGCACTTCACCTGATGTGTATCTTGACGCTGCGCAGAATCTGGGTGTGGATATTGTGGGTATTAATTGCAGTTCAGGTCCTGAGGATTTTATTCCCCTTGTGGAATCCATGCTGGATCATCTTGATACTCCTTTACTGGTGCAGCCCAATGCCGGTCTGCCAGTATTAGAGGATGGTAAAACAGTTTTCAAGCTGGGTCCGGAAGAGTTTGTGGAAAAGCTTGTTCCTTTTATTTCCATGGGGGTCAAGCTGGTGGGTGGGTGTTGTGGCACAACCCCTGATCATATCAGGGCCTTGAAGCAGATGGCACAAAATTTATCTGTACAGCAGCCGTCTAATCAGAACAAGCCTTGCATAGTGCTTACTTCCAGGAGCAGAAAGGCTTGTTTGGGCTTTAATTACAAACCTGTTCTCGTGGGAGAGCGAATCAACCCTACAGGAAAAAAAGATCTTACCGCACAATTGCAGGGTTTTGAATTCACGAGAGCACTGCAGCTTGCTGAAGAACAGATTGCCTATGGTGCCGGGGTGCTGGATGTCAATGTGGGTGCTCCCATGGTGGAGGAAGAAAAAGTTCTGCCGTCCCTGATTAGAGAATTGACAGCGCGTTTTGATGTTCCTTTGTGTGTTGATTCCAGTAATCCTGAAGCCATAAAAAAATCGCTTTTTGAATATCCAGGCAGCATTCTGGTCAATTCCATCAGTGGTGAACAGGATAAAATGGATGTACTGGGCCCGCTTTGTCGGGAATTTGGAGCACCGTTTATTCTGTTGCCCTTAGAGGGCAGCAAACTCCCTGCTACTGCGGCCCAGCGCTTGGACATTATTGAGAAGCTCTTGATAAAAGCTGAAGAAATCAATATTCCGAGAAGGCTGATTATAGTGGACGCTCTGGCCCTGACCATATCCTCCAACTCCAGTGCTGCCTTAGACTGTCTTGAGGTCATTGGACAGTGTCGGAAAAGGTGGGGGCTTGGGACAATAATGGGTCTTTCCAATATTTCTTTTGGACTACCCGCAAGGGAACTGATTAATTCAACCTTTCTGGCCATGTGTCTTGCTGCGGGAATGACCTCTCTGATTGCTAATCCTGGGTCTGCACGAATAAGGGAAGTCATGGCTGCGTCCAATGTTGTCCTCGGAAAAGACAATATGGCGGAAGAATTTGTCAGCAAGTATTCAGGCTGGAAACCCTCTGGAGAATACATACATCAGGCTGCGCTGCAAGTTGAAGATTTTGGTTCCAGTCTGAAAGAAGCAGTTGTAAAGGGCAGAAAAGAATTAATTGTGGATTTGCTCAAGGAAGCGTTGGCAAATGGGAAGCAGCCTTTCAGTCTTGTTAACGATGAAATGATTCCGGCCATCAATCTTGTGGGTGAAAAGTATGAAAAGAGAGAGTACTTTTTGCCTCAATTGATCTTAAGCGCTGAAACCATGAAGGCAGGTTTTGAGTTCCTGCGTCCCATGCTCAAGAAGGATGACCAGGATGTGGGCTCCACAATAATTATGGCTACTGTAGAAGGTGACATCCATGACATTGGAAAGAATATTGTCTGTCTCATGTTGCGAAACTACGGATTTAATGTTGTGGATATGGGCAAGGATGTTTCAGCAAGTGATATAGTTGACACAGCAAAAGCTAATAAGGCAAGTTTAATAGGTCTTTCAGCTCTCATGACCACCACCATGGTCAAAATGGAAGAGACCATCAAGCTCATAAAAGAGCAGAAACTCAAGTGTTCGGTAATGGTGGGCGGGGCAGTTGTCACCCAGGCATATGCCGATAAAATTCAGGCTGACGGTTATGCGCCTGATGCTGTTTCTGCAGTGAAGGTTGCCCGGCAGCTTTGTGAGTCTGTTAAAGTTGTCTGACAAGTCGGACTGGTCTGACTTGTCTGGCTGGTCAGGCTGGGCAAAGTTTCAATGATCTGAGCCTTTGTTTTTTGTGGCATTTCAAATTTAAAGAGAAAGAGAAGATGAAATCAAGATTACCAGTTATGCTTATTTTATTTTTTATGGCTTTGCACATTAATTTTGTCCAGGCGCATGAAACTTATCCAAGGGTGGATTCCGATGGAATTAATGAGCTTATTGAGCAGGAAAAGGGGCAGGTTGTACTTTTGAATTTCTGGGCTACCTGGTGCGCTCCCTGTCGAGCAGAGATTCTTGAACTGATCAAGATCAGGGAAATGTACAGTCACGATGATCTGACCATCATCGGCCCGTCTCTGGATTTTGATCCTTCGGTTATATCCCCTTTTGTTGAGAGGATTGGTTTAAACTATAAGGTAGTGCATGCCCTGGATCAAGTTATGAATGATTATGAAATTGAGCGGATACCTTATACATTGATTTTTGACCGCAGCGGCAATAAGACTCATGAATTCTATGAACTGGTTGAAACCGAAATTCTTATTGAGATCATTGAAGAGTTGATTAAGAATGGGTCTTGAATTATTACTGTCACGAGCAATAATTACGGGTGGAAGATAAACAGGGTGGGAAAAAATATTTTACGCAAAGCCAGAATGGGCGACGTCAAATGGATTCATGCCCTTTTGATGGAATGCTCCAAGCAGGAACTTCTTTTGCCAAGATCCTACAGTGACTTATATGGTCATCTGCGGGACTATTATGTAGTTTGCCAAGAGGGCGCAGAAGGAATTCTGGGCTGTTGTGCTCTGAGCATTGTATGGGATAATCTGGCTGAAATAAGATCTCTTGCTGTTGTTACTCGCGCCAGGGGAACAGGGTGGGGCAGCAAACTGGTGGAATCATGTTTAAGTGAGGCTGTGACCCTTGGCATCTACAAGGTTTTTACCTTGACTTATCAGGCGGTTTTTTTCCAGAAGCTGGGCTTTGAAGAAATTGGCAAGGACGTGCTGCCACAAAAGGTTTGGGCTGACTGTCTTCGCTGCCCCAAGTTTCCAGACTGTGACGAGACCGCCATGTTAATGGAAATGTAAATTTAATATTTCGTATCCCTTACCACATGAAGTTTTAAGAGAAGTTGATACCAGCGAGATTGATTATGAAGCTCATAGAGAGAATATCAAGCAAGGAAATACAGCAGCGTGTTGCTGAAATGGGTGCAGAAATTTCATTAAATTACAAGGATAAACCATTAATAACAGTATGTGTGCTTAAAGGTGCCTTCATATTTTATGCTGATCTTTTGAGGAGCATGACCATTGATCCGGAAATGGACTTTTTGCGTATGTCTTCGTATGGAGATGGCACTCAGAGTTCTGGAAAGGTTCAGTTTTCCAAGGATATGGAACTTTCCGTCCTCAATAAGCATGTACTTATTATAGAAGATATTGTGGATACAGGCCTGTCCATTCACTATCTGTCACAAGTCCTTAAGACGAGGGGGGCACTGTCCATTGCTGTGTGCGCTTTATTGGATAAGCATGAACGTCGTCAGGTGGAGGTCAGGGTTGACTATCCCGGATTTGTTCTGCAAAGTGGATTTCTCGTAGGCTATGGCCTGGATTATGCAGAAAAATATCGAAATCTGACGGGAATATTTGAGTTAATTCCCGAATGATAAATACCGGACATATAACCGGAGATCAGTCATGATAGTCCAATGCCCCAATTGTTCCACCAAGTATAATTTTGATGAGTCCAAGTTCAAGGATGAAATTAAAGTCAGGTGTACCAGGTGTGAGCACGTATTCAAGCTCTCTGCTTTGAATGAAGATGATGATTTTCTAAGCGACCTTTCTGATGAATATTCTGATGATTTTTCCATGGGTGAGTCAGCTTCAGAAGAGAGTCAGGCTCCAGATGAACCAGAGTGGGACCCTGATGATATGAATGTTGACATTGCTCCTGCTGCTCCCATGCCAAGACGCAAGAAAATCATGGCAGCAGTTATGGGGGCAACTGCTCTCGTTGTGCTTGGCTTGTTACTCTTTGTTGTGGCTCCGAGGTTCAGTGGCCTCAGTATTCCTTTTCTTGCTCCAGAAGACGAACAAGATGAGGTTCAACGGCAGACCGAGTTCACTGAAGAAGATGTTAGAGATATCTCTCTGGAAAATATTCGTCAATACTTTGTCACCAATGACAAAATTGGGCAATTGTTTGTGATTGAAGGTCAGGCTGTTAATAACTTTCAGGAACCAAAATCCATGATCAAGCTCCGGGCCTCTCTTTATGATGCCCAGGGTAATGTTGTTGTGGAAAAGGAGTTTCTCTGCGGTAACGTGGCCTCATTATTCCAGCTTCAAGTTTCTAATCGGGAGGAACTGGAATCAACTCTTCAGGCCAGGCTGGGAGTACTGACCACTAACAAGCATGTTGATCCGGGCAGTTACACCCCATTTATGGTGGTATTTTATGATCCACCGGAAAATGTACAGGAATTCGGACTTGAAGTTATTGAAGCTCATAATCCTGCCTTGTAGTTCTTGATGAAGTCCAAAAGCGTATATATCTGTTCATTCTGCAGTGCCCAGTCTCCGCGCTGGCAGGGGCAATGCCCCCGTTGCGGTGAATGGAACAGTTTAGAATCGCGCAATCTGGAACAGGTCAAATCCACATCACTGTCTTCAAGAGACAATCATCCCCAGGACATAAAAGAAGTCAGTACTGATTCAGCAGATTTTTTAAACACTGCCATGCCGGAGTTTGATGATCTTCTGGGAGGTGGAGTGGTACCTGGTTCGGTCATCCTGGTGGGTGGCGAGCCAGGAATCGGAAAATCCACCCTGCTGCTTCAACTCTGCGCTGCTATGGCCCAGAAGGGTCATGGAGCGCTTTATGTAAGCGGTGAAGAATCGCTTCCCCAGATTAGATCCAGAGCAGAAAGGCTTGAACTGTTGGACAGCGGTATAAAGGTCATTGCCACCAACGCCTTAGAGGATATTCAGATCTGCTTTGAACAGGCGAGACGAGTTGGATTGATTATTGTAGATTCAGTCCAGACCGTTGCTTCTGCACAGCTTGATTCAATTCCAGGCACACCATCCCAGATTCGCTCAGTGACCTCCAAGCTTATTCAAAGGGCCAAAGATACCGGAACCTGTGTTATACTGGTGGGGCATGTCACAAAAGAAGGACAGATAGCCGGACCCAAGCTTCTGGAGCATATGGTTGATACAGTGCTTTATCTCGAAGGGGATAAAGAGCATCTCTTTCGGATATTAAGGGTGGTGAAAAACAGGTTTGGTCCGGCTAATGAACTGGTCATGTTTGAGATGACCAGTTCCGGACTAAGCAGTGTACAGGATCCTTCCACCTTTTTTCTCCAGGCCCGTGACCCTGAATTGAGCGGATCTTCCATTGTCATGGCTGTGGATGGACAAAAACCATTTGCAGTGGAGGTGCAGGCTCTGGCAGGAGCCAGTTTTCTGGCCATACCAAGGAGGACCGCTTTGGGTTTTGATATCAATCGACTCCACCTGCTCCTGGCAGTCATGGAAAAAAAGCTTGGTATCAATCTGGCTCAATCTGATATCTATGCAAAAATTGGCGGAGGCTTGAGGCTGACAGATCCGGGCATGGATCTTGGTCTGGTGGCTTCTGTTCTGTCGTCATTTCATAATGTAAGTCTTCCTGAACGTTCGGTATTCTGGGGAGAGGTGGATCTCAACGGTCAGATCAGGCCTGTTCTCGGGCATGACCTGCGTATGAAGCAGGCTGGAAAACTGGGTTACAAACCAATAGTCTGCCCCAGGTCAGGTCAATCCTCAGCAGGTCTTGGTACTATAATGGAATTAAGTGAAGTACTTATGACTGCAGACAGTTCAGCTCAGCAATCTGCAGATAGATAGCTGGTAATCAGGTTGAGTGTACAGTACGTCTCAGACTTTCTTTCTTTTTTTTAGCCAGGCCAGCAGTTTAGGTTCGTAACCCTGTTGTTTGGGATGATAGAATTTTTTGCCTTTGATGTCAGACGGAAGATAGTCCTGGTCTGCCCAGGCATCGGGAAAGGCATGGGGATATTTGTATCCCTGACCGTAGCCCCACTCTTTGTGCAGGCTGGTGGATGGATTGCGCAGGTGCAGAGGTACCGGCTTAGCTCCATTGAGGCGTATCTCTTTTTGTGCGGTGAGATAGCCAGCATATGAAGAATTGGACTTTGGAGCAAGAGCTAAGTAGACCACTGTTTCTGCAAGGGGGATAAAACCTTCCGGCATACCTACAAACTCCACAGCATGCTGACATGAAACAGCCATGGGCAGGGCCATTGGTTCAGCCAGACCAATATCTTCAGAAGCAGAAAGAATCAGCCTGCGACAGACAAAACGTGGATCTTCCCCAGATTCCAGCAGGCAGGCCAGATAATACAAAGCTGCGTCAGGATCACTGCCTCTTATGGATTTAATCAGGGCTGAAGCCAGTTCATAATGAGAATCACCTGCTCGATCCCCGCGAATGACCGCTTCAGGAAGAGCCATTTTAAGCCTGTCCGGTTCAAGTTCCTTCTGATCAAGTCCGCGAACATACTCCAGAAGATTCAAAAAACTTCTGGCATCTCCTCCAGCGAGAGTGGCCAGCATTTCTAAGCTTTTTTCAGGCATTCTTGAATCAATTACTTCTCCAGAGCGGCGGGCAATACTTAGAAGCTCATCCCTGGTTAATGACCTTAGCCTCAAAACATTCATTCTTGATAAAAGCTGGCGGGTAACGCTGAAGGAAGGATTTTCAGTAGTAGTGCCCAGGAGAATTATTTCGCCTGTTTCCAGAAGTGGCAGAAAAAAATCCTGCTGGGCTTTGGAAAAGCGATGCAATTCATCAAGTATCAGAACCTGGGTGGAAGCAATCTTTTTTCTAAGTTCGGCAAGACCAATTTCAGGGGCGCTCACTCTGATAAAGTCCTTGCCCTGGCCACGGGCAATAATCATGGCCAGCGTGGATTTTCCACATCCGGGTGGACCAAAAAAAAGAATGCTGGGCAGTCGCTGGCTGCTGATCATGGCCCTGATTCTTGTTTTGAGATGATCCTGGCCAACAAAATCTTCCATGGTTTGAGGCCGGAGCTGTTCAGCTAAGGGCTTGTGCATAGTGGCTTATCTTCAAAGTTATTCAGGGCATCAGCCTGCAGGATTCAGGCTGATGCCCTCAAGCTAACCTTTTTCGGCATCTTTGATGGCTTTGGTCAGTTTGGCCTGATCGTCCTTGAAAAGTTTGTAGTTAAGGGAGTCTTCAAGGGCCTGGCGACTGGCCTCAATAATATTAAAGGAAACTCCCACAGTAACCCACTGGCTGATTTTGTCCGCAGACTCAATGAGCACCTTTACTCTGGATGCTGTGCCGGCAAAATCTCCAGTATCGTTAATGGAAAAAACTCGAACCTTGAAATCCACAAGATGCATTTCAGACAATGAGGGATAGAAACGTTCCAATGCCTTGCGCAGTGAGTTGTCCAACGCATTAACCGGACCTTTTCCGTTGGCAGCAGTATGCTCCATCATGCCGCCCACACGGACCATGACAGTAGCCTCAGAAATTGGTTCTTCCTCGCGTCCTCTTTTGGACTCCAGAACCCGGTATGAGTCTAAGGAAAAGTATTTCCTGGCACGGCCCAGAGTTCTATTGAGCAGGAGTTCAAAGGAAGCTTCTGCTGCTGAATACTCATAGCCCTGGCTTTCAAGGTTTTTCAGCTTGGAGAGCAGATCCAGAACAAAAGGATCATCTTTGTCCAAGTGAAATCCATATCGTTTGGCTTTGAATAAAATATTGCTCTGTCCGGCCAGATCGGACAAAAGGATGCGCTGTTTGTTGCCTACCAGTTCCGGAACAATATGTTCGTAAGTTCTGGCATTTCGCTGCACAGCACTGACATGGATGCCGCCTTTATGGGCAAATGCAGACCTTCCAACGTAAGGTTGACGATGAAAAGCGCCCAGGTTGGCAATCTCAGCAACATAGTGTGCCACTGAGGTAAGAATACTTAGATTTTGCTGAGGAATGCACTCCATGCCCATTTTCAGCTGCAGATTGGGAATAATGGAACACAGGTTGGCATTGCCGCATCTTTCTCCATAGCCGTTGATGGTTCCCTGAACCTGTCTGGCACCAAGGTCCACAGCAATAAGAGCGTTGGCTACTGCAAGCTCAGAATCGTTGTGGGTATGAATGCCAAAAGGAATATCAGGGATCTCGGCCTTGACTGTATCTATTATTTCCTTAATCTCCATGGGCGTGGTGCCACCGTTGGTATCGCACAGGATAACCATCTGGGCTCCACCTTCCAGTGCCTTGCGCAGACAGCTCAAGGCATATTCTTTGTTGGCCTTGAACCCATCAAAAAAGTGTTCTGCGTCAAAGAAAAGTTCTTTAACCTTGGGCTTAAGATAAGCAAGGGAATTGTATATCAGCTCCAGATTTCTTTCTAAGGTGGTTCGGAGAGCATCATGAACATGCACGTCCCAGGTTTTTCCAAAAATTGTTAATACATCAGTTTCTGCAGCAATTAATGACTGCAGGTTGGGGTCACTTTCAGGAGTGCGCTTAGCTGGATGGGTACTGCCAAAAGCAGTAATTTTGGAATTTTTCAGGGCGTAGTTTCTGATCTCCCTGAAAAATTTCTGGTCAGTGGGATTTGAAGCGGGCCACCCCCCTTCAATGTAGTGCACAGCCAGTTCATCCAGCTTGCAGGCGATTCTTATTTTGTCCTCAGTAGAAAAGTGAACGTCTTCAGCCTGGGAACCGTCTCTTAAAGTAGTATCATATATCTGTATTTTGTTCATTTCATTTTCCCTGGATAATCAGCAGACCTGTTTGGGTGGCTCCTGGTCGAGCCCGAAGGCTTCATGGAGAGTTCTTACTGCGAGTTCTGTATATTTTTCTTCTATCAGACAGGAAATCTTAATTTCTGAAGTGCTGATAATCATGATATTTATATTCTCGTTTTTCAATGCGGAAAACGCAATGGCAGCAACTCCTGAATGGTTGCGCATACCTACACCAATGACTGAAACCTTGGCTACATCTGCATCATGCAGGATGGCTCTTGCGCCAATATCTTCATTTTTACGCTTTAGAATGTTCAGGGTTTCTTCAATATTGCTTTTGGGAACGGTAAAGGTCATGTCAGTCTTGCCTTCACGACTGGGGTTCTGAACAATCATATCCACAACAATATTAGCTGCAGATATTGGTTCAAAAATTTTGGCCGCCACGCCTGGTTCATCATAGACATCAACCAGAGTAATTCTGGCCTGATCTTTATCGTATGCCACACCCGATACCATTGCTGATTCCATGCTTATATCCTCCTGAACTACCAGTGTTCCCTGCTCAGCTGAAAAAGTGGAGCGAACATGAATGGGAACGTTATATTTTTTAGCGAATTCCACTGATCTGATTTGAAGCACTTTAGCTCCCATGCTGGCCATCTCAAGCATCTCATCATAAGCGATTTTATTGATCTTTCTAGCCTGGGGGCAAATATTTGGATCAGTAGTGTAGACGCCGTCAACATCAGTATAAATTTCACAGACCTCTGCATCCAAGGCTGCGGCCATGGCAACAGCAGACGTGTCAGACCCTCCACGGCCGAGAGTGGTTATGCGCTGCTCACAGTCACACCCCTGAAAACCTGCAACCACAAGAACATCATACTTCTCAAGTATTTCTTCCACCCGATCCTTGTCTATATCCAGAATACGGGCTTTACCAAAGCTTTTATCAGTCTGAATAGGGATTTGAAAACCCAGAAAAGACCTGGCCTTAATCCCATAATCCTTGAGCATCATGGTAAACAAGGCAATGGAAGTCTGTTCGCCTGTGGATAATAAAACATCCATCTCGCATGGGTCAGGCCTTTTAGACCATTTTGAGGCCAGTTCGATAAGCCGGTTGGTTTCTCCGGACATGGCTGAGAGGACAACAATAACCTTGTATCCTTTATCCAGGTTTCCAAGGACCTTGTCCCTGACCTGACTCATGCATTCGTAATCAGCAACTGATGTTCCACCGTATTTCTGGACCAAAATTCGCATCCAAGTTTTCTCCTTAAAAATGGGTATTTGTAAAAGCTTAGCTTGTTACTTGTGTCATTTGAGTGTCTGTCTTTTGTTTTACTAAAAAAGAGGTGTTCCCAGGCTGAAGCCTGTGAACAAGAAAACAACAACCCCCTCATTGAAAAGGAGGGGAGTAGTCCGTGCTTTAATCAACCACCAGCTATCAGCCATCAGCAGGTTGTGGGCACAGCTCACATTAGACACCTGACAAAATATCATTCACAAACAGCTGTCAACCTGTCAAGCTTTCAATATATGAAACAAGCGGACTGGTGCTTTCAATAACTACCGTTCTGCCAGGGTCCAATGATCTGAAAATTATATTCAATGCATCTTTGAAGACAATTTCCGGTGGTAAATATTCGCTCCACTCAATAAGCACAAGCATTTTATTGCTCAGTATGATATCCTCGCTTTCCGGATCGAGATATGCTCCTTCTAAGCGGTAAAGGTCAAAATGAGCTGTTGGGGGCTTAGTGGGATAAATATTCAGAATATTAAAACTGGGACTGCTGACTTCGGCATCCTTGCTGCCGGGTAAACTTTTCACAATTCCTTTTGCAATACAGGTTTTTCCCGCTCCCAAAGGTCCTTTGAGGAGAACAGGCGGAAAAAGCCCGTGCTGAAGCATTGTGGAGCCTATAGACAGGCCAAGCCTTATGGTTGCAGATTCGTCTGAAAGCAGAAATGATCTACCAGTCAATGTTTATTCCTGTTTCATAAGAGTTTTCAGAACATCAGCCTTGCCTACCACCCCAATCAGTTTTCCGTCCTCCACCACTGGTAAAGTATGGTATTTACGAACAACCATAATCTCAGCCAGTTCTTCAAGCGTAGTGTCCTTTAAGACAGACTTGGGTTTGGTTGTCATGGCATCTTCAACCTTGGCAGCTGCAATTTTTTTTATTTCTCTTTCCAGTTTTGTGGTGGATGACAATGGAAACAGGCTGTCAAGAACAGTAAAGATTGAGGGAAGAGGGAACTTGCGCTGCAATGACACCAGATCGCTTTGACAGATTATTCCAATGAGTTGGTTATCCTTATCCACAACTGGAATGCCGTTGATATTTTTTTCCAGCAGCAGGGTTGCGGCTTCAGGGATTTCTGTTTCAGGGGTCAGCGTGATGGGGTCAGGGGTCATTATATCCTGAGCTGTTATCATATTTTTACTTCCTTTTTCCTGTGAAGTTATCAGTTTAGCCGTGTTAAGGAAAGCAGGGTGCTGTCAGTGGGCAGAACTGTAACCAATGATGAAATTTCAGTCTGTGAGGCAAGTCTTGTTTTCGTTTTCGCGGACTTTTGCCAGCACTGCAGGCAGATAATCTGCAATTTCTCTGGCCAGATTCCCTCTAAGGGGATATTTTTTTTCAAGCTCCTTACCTGCAAGGCCGTGCCAGTATACTCCAATATTGCAGGCATCAACAGGAGAAAGTTGCTGGCCCATAAGGCTGGCTATGACACCTGCAAGGACATCGCCTGATCCTCCGACTGCGAGGTTTGGAGCTGCAAATGGAGACACATAAAAAGGTGAATCCGGGCTGGCAATGATTGTTCCTGCTCCTTTGAGTACAAGGTTTACCTGAAATTTCTGTACAAATTCTCTGGCAAATTTTGTGCGGTCCAGATTGATATCTGAAGCAGGCACGTTGAAAAATCTGGCCATCTCGCCTGGATGAGGTGTAAAGACAGCATTTTTTTTATCGGGCAAAGTTTTTATCAGTTCTTGATCAGATGCTAAAAGAAATAGAGCATCAGCATCAAAAATAATTTTATTGGCAGTCTGGCGTGCAAAAGATCTGATAAAATCTCGGGTTGATTCATCTCTTCCCATACCGGGTCCGATTACAATTGATGTAAAACGGTGAAGCTCAGGGGTAAGTTCGTCCATAAGTTCCTGGCTCCATGATTTAGCATTGCCAAGAGGTAAAAGCATTATTTCCGGCCAGCAGGATCGGATGTCTCCGGTCAATCCTGCGGGGCAGGCAATGGTAACCAGTCCTGCACCTGAACGTAGAGCTCCAAGGGCACTGAGCAGTGCAGCTCCTGACATTCCTGATGAGCCACCAATTATTAGAACATGTCCGCCATGGCCCTTGTGCATGGTCTTTTTGGGGAAGGCCAGCTGTTCCAGAACCTGCACGGTCATGCCAAAGTGCTGAGGAGGATTGTCGCGCTTGATTTTTTTGGGTATTCCGATTTTTCCAACTGACAGACATCCGGTAAATTCTCTGGCATCAGCTTGAAGCAGTCCCAGCTTGGCTTCTTCAAAAGTAATGGTATCGTCAGCTTTGACTGCTACCGGGTTAGGCTTGCCGGTAATGCCGTTTATGCCGGACGGAATGTCAAGTGAAATAACATAGCTTTTGCAACCGAGCTTGTTAATGGCTTTAATCCAGTCCACATAGTCCTGGCGCAACTCTCCGCTGAATCCGGTACCCAAAAGACCATCAACGATAATGTCAACGTCTTTTAAAAAATCCAGATTGTACTCGTGCAGGTACATGAGGGGAATGTTAAGAGTTTTGACCAGGGATAGATGGTACCCCGCTGCCCCCTGGTACTCCTTAAGCCTTTTGGAATGAAGAATCATAACCTTGACATCATGATTCCAGAGGTGTCTGGCCAAAGCAAAGGCATCACCGCCATTGTTGCCAGACCCTGCAAAAACCAGAGCTGAGCCTCCTTTGAAGCTGTTAAATCGAAATTTAATTACGTTCAAGGCCTCACGGCTGGCATTTTCCATTAGTATTTCAGGAAGAATGCCCACTTCATTCATGGCCATTCTGTCCCATGCGCCCATCTCGCCGGGCGTAGGCAAAGGCAGATACATAACAACCCCTGTTAGCGATGCAGCTGATAAACCTGGTTTTAAGCTCCTGCAACATGCTTGAAATCAGCTGCTTATTTATGTGTTATTAAACCCGGAGATAATGTCCGCCATTCTTCCTACTGCTTCGGACATGCCTGTAAGAACAGCGCGGGAAATAATGCTGTGACCAATAGAGTATTCATGTATGCCAGGTACATGCTGAAATCCAAAAATGTTCTGGTAATTGAGCCCATGTCCTAAGTTGACTTTGAGCCCAATTTTTCGGGCATGGGTGATACCTGCAATTATTCTGTCCAGTTCTTTGCGCTGCTCTAAGTGATTTCCGGCATCGCAGTATCGCCCTGTGTGGATTTCAATATATTCTGTTCCTGCTTTTGCTGCAGCATCTATCTGATGAAGATCAGCATCAATAAACAGGCTGCTGCGAATATTTTTTTCATGAAAGGGCGCAAGATAATCAGACAAAAAGCTCTCACGACCAGTGCACTCCAGTCCGCCTTCAGTGGTCAGTTCCTGGCGTTTTTCCGGGACAAGACATATCATGTACGGCATGGTCTTAAGCGCTATTTCCTGCATTTCCCGAGTCGCGGCCATTTCAAAGTGAAGGTTGGTTTTGATGGTGGACCGCAAAAGTTCTACATCTCTGTCCTGAATATGTCTACGGTCTTCACGCAGATGAACAATTATCCCTCTTGCGCCGGCCATTTCCGCCAGGTGGGCTGCAGTCACAGGGTCAGGTTCGTTGCCCATTCTGGCCTGTCTAATGGTGGCTATATGATCAACATTGACTACCAATACCGGCATAAATAACTCCTGGATTCTTAGTAACTTGAGAGTTAAAAGTTATCAGTTAATTGTTATTAGTTTAAGAAAAAAATATTATGATTTCAAATAGTTAGGCTTTGTAAACGTCTGGATATCTAAAGCTTGTAAAATGCAATAAACCCAAAGAGTTGCATAAGAACTTTTGACTGTCCAGTTAGTAATAGCTTAGCTGTATTTAAGGAAAGCAGGGGATAGACATTCCGGGCCCCGGTTGAGCATCAACCAGTGTTTTAATCGTCTCATTTTTGAGACAATAGGATTCCGGAAGAATCAGTCCCTGTGTCACATGCAAAGGGCTAAGATGTTAGAGTTATTACAGTTTGAATGTTCAGCTATGGCAAGTTTCGGTTTTTTGATTAAGTCTGGTCAAGGCTTACAGATAAAAAATCAGTTCCGGGAGACCTCTTCCGTCATAACTGTCATGAACTAAACTGTAACGAAAAATTGTAATTATTCTCTTATGAACAGTAAAAAGTCAAGCCTGCCTTCAGGCGATCCTGCTATCTAAGCTTGATTATTCATCATGAAAGTGACTTTTTTCTTAAGGGACAAAGTGAAAGCATTGTCTTTTATGCTGATGCAGTTTATGTATGGTAACAGTTTAGCTTTTTTAAGGAAAGCAGGTAGCAGGCACTTAAGGCCCACTTGATAATCAACCAATGGTTTAAAAGTATCATTTTTGAAACAGGTAGTTCTCGGAAGAGCCAGATCCCGTGCCATACGCAAAGGGCTGAACTGTTAGCATGTGTGATAGTTATGCGTGACTGAAAGGTGAAACAGGTGGACATGGCAAAACAGCCAGGTACCCGGCACAAGCAGAAAATCATTGAAGGAGGAATGAGCATGGAAATAATTAAGGATGTCCCCATGAGTCCCCAGGACAGTATTATGCTGGATATGCACAGTTTTTACAACGTAATCAATATTATTTCGGGAGAATTGCAGATACTTGAGATGTTATCAGGTCAGGATCAGTGCATGCAGGATTGTGTTGGTCTGTGCTTTAAAATAAAGGATGGTCTGACTGATTCTGACAAGATTGTTGAGTATGCCCAAAACATTGATGAACATCTTGATTTTATTTTGAAACGTGTCCAGGAACTGCTGAGTAGCCACCCTCATTTGCAAAATGAGGATGATGCCAGAGAGTCGGTAGAAAATATTAATTCTGTATTGAATATACTTAAAGTCAGAGCTCAGGAGATTCTTGCCAGGTACAAAGCCCCGAATAAGTGGGAAAAGCATGATTTGAGTCAGCTTAAACAGAATTTTCTGGATGTTTTCGAAGCAATAGCCAGAAACAGCAAGGGCAGATACGGTTTTGTATATAATATTGCGGCCTGGACTCCAAAGGACTATTTTGTAGCCTTTCAGATGGAAAGTGTAGACGGAGACCATATTTTCATGCCACCGGTTTTTCAGGATGTAATGCGCGATCTCATAGCCAATGCACGTAAATATACTGATCCCGGGGGAAAAGTTTTAGCCGGTCTGCTTGATGATGGTCAGAATCTGCGCTTTTCCGTTGAAGATACAGGTATGGGCATCCCGGAAGAAGAAGTTCAAAGGGTAGTGGACTTTGGGTTCAGGGCTTCCAACACTGTTGAGCGCAGAACCATGGGAGGCGGCTTTGGCCTGACCAAGGCTTATTGCGTAACAAAGCAGTTTAACGGAAGATTCTGGATATCTTCTAAGGAAGGTCAGGGCACAAGAGTGGATATTATTATGCCGAGACAGGCTTAGTGTCTTACCTGTTGTTTGTGGCTTCAGCTACAATTTGGAGAAGAGGCTGGAGGCTGAAGGTTGGGTACGAGGGGTATAAGTTACTCGTCGATTTACCAGCTACAGAAATATTATCAAGGAAAAGTAAATGGAAAGTAAACTGTCAATTGACATGCATTATATGAAAAAAATACTGGGTAAACTTTTGAATATTCCCAGTCCCACAGGTTACACTGATAAAATTGTTCATTTTACCTGTAATGAATTAGAGAATCTTGGCATCAGCTATGAGTTGACCAGGAGAGGAGCTATCAGGGCGGATATCAAAGGGCATAAATCATCTCCTGACCGGGCTGTGGTAGCTCATTTAGATACTTTGGGGGCCATGGTTACAAGGCTCAAGAGTAATGGACGTTTGTCCATAACATCCATTGGAACCTGGTCCAGCCGGTTTGCTGAGGGTGCAAGAGTCAGTATTTTTACCGATTTTGGTGCCCGTAGAGGGACTATTTTGCCTCTTAAGTCATCAGGACATGCTTATGACCAGGAAATTGACACTCAGCCTGTCACCTGGGATCAATTAGAGGTCAGAGTGGACGAAGACTCTTTGAGTGTTGATGATCTTGTGGAACTTGGTTTTAACGTGGGGGACTGGGTATCCATTGACTCACCTTTAGAGATCAGCCCAGGTGGTTATGTCAATGCCAGGCATCTCGACAATAAGGCCGGGGTGGCTGTGCTGCTTGCTGCAGCGCATGCAGTTGTTGAAGCTGAGATCACTCTGCCCATAGACTGCCATCTGCTTTTTACCATTTCTGAAGAGGTTGGTTCAGGTGCTTCCGGTATTTTGCATGGTGATGTGGCGGAAATGGTCAGTATTGATAATGCCCCTCTTGTAGAAGGCCGTAACAGATTTGAGAAAGGCGTAACAATATGTATCAAAGACTCCAGTGGACCTTTTGACTATCACTTGACACACCTGCTCATTGAACTTTGTCATAGGCACAAGATTCTTCATCAAAGGGATGTATTCCGTTACTATAGATGCGATGCCGCTTCAGCCATTGAAGCAGGCAATGATCTGAGAACTGCGCTGACCTGCTTTGGTGTAGATGCATCTCATGGTTACGAGAGGACTCATCTTGGGTCCATGGAATCTCTGGCACATCTAATGACGGTCTACATGCAGAGTCCGCCTGTGGCAGAACGAGACCGCAGGTACCTTGGTCCCATTAACGGTTTTACAGAGCAGTCTTTAAAATCAGCACAAAAACCTGAAGACCAGACTTGCTATATCGGCTCTGATGAGGACAAGCCATAGACCAGAATTATGAGTGGATTGTTTTAATTCAATCAGTGTGAGTGCTCAGGATTTCGGAGTGCTGGCTTTATTATCTGTCAGGCATTTTCTATGAATGAGGTGCGGGATATTGACCACTCATTCTGCTGATGGTTGATATCTTTCGAAAAATTCATCAAGAGCCATGGTGTATTCCTCAATACTCTCCATAAAGCCTGTATTGTGCCCTCCTGAAATTTCAGTAAAATATCTGGGTTCCGGGGAAGCCTTGTAAAGAGTGCGCCCATGATGGAAAGGGATTATTTCGTCATCCTGGCTGTGTATGATCTTAACTGGAGCGGAAAAGCTTTCCACTTTTTCTAAGGTGTTATACTTGAAGCGCGACAGAAGTCTTACTGGAAGAAATCTAAAAAGCTCAGACCCAAGATCAGGAACGCTGGTAAAAGTTGACTCCAAAACAATTCCTGCAGGAGACTTGCGTGCTCCAAGCTCGGCTGCAACAGCACCTCCAAGGGAGCGGCCGAAAATGAATATTCTGTTCTCCTGGATGTTTCGGGTTTCGGTCAGATATGTCCAGGCAGCAAGAGCATCTTGGTATGTAGCTTTTTCCCCGGGCCTTCCGCTGCTTTTCCCATATCCCTGATAATCAAATATAAATGTGGACATATTCAGGGAGTTAAATATGGAAATTGTCTGCAGGCGATGAGAGATATTGCCTGCATTGCCATGACAGAATAGTATTACGCCACGTTCATTCTCTGCCGGAATAAACCAGCCATGGATCTCCTTCCCCTGGGAGTCCAGGTATACTTCCTGATAACTCAGGCCGATCTGTTCCGGGTCAGATTCAATTTGAGAAAAAGGTATATATATCATCCTGTGTTGAAACAGGTACATATACCCCAGTATGACAAGATATAAGAAGAGCAGGACGCTGATGAATGATACAATAATTTTCACAATTTAAACCTTATGGATTTTTTTGAGCATTGGGATTAACCAGAGTGCTCATGCATTTTTCATGGCTGGAAAGGAAAAGATGTTACGTTTTCAGATAGTATCAATTGTTTAGAAGCTCCTCCCCCGGGCGGACCGGGACCGAACTTGTGAGTAACTTTACGAGTCTGTCACTTTTCTGAAAGTTGGGACAGTCCCCGCGAGGTACTATAAAAAAGATTGATGTTGCATAGGTTCATGGTAGAAATTTGCCTTAATGATAAAATTTACACAGCGAGGGACAGTCCCTGTGCCAGGCGCAAAGCTCTCATCTTTGACGGAAATTATCAGGCAAATGAGCATCAATCATAAGCAAAAATCGTAAAAATGTAAAAACTGTAAACATCTGATTTTATTAGCAAAACGATTGTAGTTGCTTGTAAACTCCTCCCCCGGGCGGACCGGGACCGAACCTGTGAGTAACTAAAGATTAGCCTTAGCGCGTTAGGGATTGCCGCGCTCGAAGACTCGCTCGCAATGACACCTGAGGTGTCAGGGATGTGGTTGCTGAAAACCTGTCACCCAAGAGTGAGCCTAAGCGACCAAAGCAATCTGTATGGCAAAAACATAATGCTTTGATTTTATTTCCAATATGATTCCAGTTACTTGTAAGCGCCTGTAATAGTGACTGATATAAATTATTTGAGTCTACCATAACCGCAACTTTTGGCCAAGTCATTGATATTTATTTTATAAAAAGCTGTAAACAGTATACGTTTGTCTCTGTTTTTTTTCTGGAATATCCTGGAGAATTATTGTAAAATTTTGGGGATGACCGCAATTTCAAAACCAGGTGATAAAGAATTGCAAGGCTTTTTCTGAACAAAGGTATTGTAAAAATACAGTCGATTTGAACAAAAAACCATTATAAGAGGATTTACATGAAGCCCAGCCCATTACCGGCAGACCTGAAGGTGCCGATATTAAACGATAATGCCAAGACAGTTTTAAATAAAAGATACCTGCAAAAAGGTGGGGATGGACAGCCTCTCGAGGATTATAAAGCCATGTTCTGGCGCGTTGCCTCCAGCATAGCCAACGAAGAACAGAAATATGAGCAGTCATCGTTAAATGCAGAAGAACTGGCAAGAATTTTTTATGACATGATGATTGAATTTAAATTTTTGCCTAATTCACCTACCCTGATGAATGCTGGAACAGAACTTGGTCAGCTTGCTGCCTGCTTTGTTTTGCCGGTAGGCGACTCCATGGAAGAAATTTTTGATGCCATCAAGTATGCTGCCTTGATACATAAATCCGGAGGAGGCACTGGTTTTTCTTTTTCAAGGCTCAGAGCCAAAGCCAGCCGAGTGGGCTCGACAGGGGGCATTGCATCAGGTCCTATTTCGTTTTTGAAAATTTTCAATACTGCCACAGAACAGGTCAAACAGGGTGGAACACGGCGTGGAGCCAATATGGGTATTCTGCGAGTGGATCATCCAGATATTATCGATTTTATCAGGGCTAAGGAGAGGGACGGTGATCTGAATAATTTTAATCTTTCCATCGGTCTTACAGAAGTTTTCATGCAGGCGGTGGAAAATGATGATGAATATCCTTTAATTGCTCCACATACTGGAAAGGAAAAAGACAGAATTAAGGCCAGGGATGTATTTTCTTTGCTGGTTCACAAGGCATGGGAAAGTGGAGATCCCGGGATTATATTTCTGGATCGTATCAATCGGGACAATCCCACTCCTGAGCAGGGTGAGATTGAAAGTACAAATCCATGTGGCGAGCAGCCATTGCTACCTTACGAAGCATGTAATCTTGGTTCCATCAATCTTGATAAATTTTATGCCCCTGAGTCTGGTGATGGAGTTGACTGGCAGGGACTTAAGCAAACAATTCATTTGAGTGTGCGTTTTCTGGATAACGTTATAGACGCTTCAAGATATCCGCTGGACAGAATTACTGAAATGGTCCGGAAAAATCGCAAGATCGGGCTGGGTGTTATGGGCTGGGCAGATCTTTTGTTTCAGCTTGAGATACCTTATAATAGTCATAAAGCATTAGTTCTGGCTGAAAAGATTATGGAGTTTGTTGAAAAGGAATCCAAATCCGCATCCAAGATTCTTGCTTCTGAGAGAGGACCTTTTCCTGGTTATGATGATTCGGTTTATGCCAGACAGAATTTTGGTCCTTATCGCAATGCTACCACCACAACCATTGCTCCTACAGGAACATTGTCCATCATTGCAGGGTGTTCGTCAGGCGTTGAACCTGTGTTTGCGTTGAGCTTCACCCGTCAGGTCATGGATGGAGAAAGGCTGGTGGAGGTGAATCCTCATCTTGAAGCAGCCCTGAAAAAATCTCAGGATCACAGCGTGGGGTTAATGGAGAGTATCGCCCGCAAGGGCAGCATCAGTAAAATGGACTTTTTGAGCCGGTCTCTTCGTGATGTGTTTGTAACAGCCATGGATATTTCTCCTGAGTATCACCTTAAGATGCAGGCAGCTTTTCAGAAATATACTGACAATGCAGTTTCCAAAACTGTCAATTTGCCCCATGAAGCCACGATTGAAGACATATGGAGTATTTACTGGATGGCCTATGAAATGGGCTGTAAGGGAGTGACAGTCTACAGAGACGGATGTAAAAGCTCACAGGTATTATGTACTGGTGACGGACAAAAAGCCAAGGATAGCAAGGAAAAGACTGTCAGTGCCGGAGTCAAAGAGCGCCCGGACATTGTCTACGGCTTTACCCAGAAGGTCAGGACTGGACTTGGCGAACTATACCTGACAGTAAATGAGGTGGATGGTAAGCCTTTTGAAGTATTTGCCACCATTGGCCGTTCAGGCAGGTCCATTACAGCCAAGGCAGAGGCCATTGGCAGGCTGGTTTCGCTGGCCCTTCGTTCCGGGGTTGATGTCCGGGATGTAGTGAAACAGATCAAGGGCATCGGCGGGGAACATCCTGTATTTCAAAAGAAAGGTTTGTTGTTATCTATTCCTGATGCCGTAGGCTGGGTTCTTGAGAACAGGTACCTTCAGGACAAGAAAATGAAAGGCAGTGACTATAAGAGCCTGCATAAACCGGTCTGTCCTGATTGTTCAGGTGAGCTGGTCTTTCAGGAGGGCTGTTTTGTATGCAATAGCTGCGGTTATACCAAATGTGGGTAAAAGCAGAACCCGCGTTAGTAACTTACCCGCTTCAATCCTGTAGATAAAAACAATAAATTGTTATCAGTTATCAGTTAATAGTTAATTGTTGAAGAACAAAAGCCTTAATTTTCTGCCTTACCCTGATAACAATTAACAAATAACAGATAACTGAGTTGCGGGCACAACCAGCGTTTGTATCATTTGATTTGCAATATGATTAATACCAGGTATCTTTCACACTCTTTCGGGCGTTACTGGGCCCTCAAGAATATTTCCTTTGTTCTCAATAAGGGTGACTTTTTATTTCTTACAGGACCTTCCGGGGCCGGGAAGACTACACTTATGCGCATATTGCATGGCAGCCTGCCCCTTCAGCGAGGAGCAGCATCCATAGCCGGTTTTGAGCTTAAATCATTACCCAAGAAAAAGCTGCATCTTCTCAGACGGCAGGTGGCAATAGTGTTTCAGGATTTCAAAATTTTGCCTGATCGCACTGTCTGGGAAAATGTGGCCCTGCCTCTGATTGTCAGGGGAATGGTCAAAAATAAAGTCCAGAAAAGGGTAAGGGCGGTGTTGCGTGGTCTCAGGCTTGACAAAAAATCATGGTGCCTGTGCAGGGAACTTTCCGGAGGAGAACAGCAGCGCGTGGCTGTGGCCAGGGCTGTTGTAGTAAACCCCCAGGTACTTCTTGCTGATGAGCCCACGGGCAATCTTGATTCCAAGCTTTCCTGGCAGCTAATGGAAGTCTTCAGACAGTTTCATGTTCATGGCACTACTGTAGTGTTTGCCACTCACAACGAGGATCTGATCAAAAGTCTGAACAGCGCCAAGACACTATGCCTGAAAGATGGGAGTATTGTGGACGCCAACTGGTCGCTTGAAGATAATAACCCATGAGAATATTTTTTCACCTTTTTATTCAGGGCCTGCTCAATCTGGGACGTAACAAATGGGCTCAGATTTTTACCCTGAGTGCGGTCACATTTGTGTCTTTTCTGGCAGGACTGTTTCTGCTTCTTCTTTATAATTTCAATGTCATAGTGACTACCACTCAAGACAAGATAGAATATCAGGTCTACTGGGAACATGGCTATCCCATGGAGGAAGTAGAAGAGCAGTGGGCACTCATTGCTGAATGGGATATAGACTCCGTGGAAACCTTTACTCCAGAACAGGCTTTGCAGCTTCTCGTGGATTCCATGGGGAGTGATTTTGATCCCGGTCATCTGAGTAAGTCCAACCCTCTCCCGTCAACAGCCTTGATCGAGTTTTCTCTTGCATCATCCGATTCTGATAATCGGGCCAGGTCAATTTATAATGATCTCCAGCAATTGCCAGGCATTGACAGAATCAGCTATAATCCTCTGCAGATGGATATGGCCAGAAACTGGCTGAATATTGTCTCCAGAATTTTTGTTCCCCTGATCGGTCTGATGTTTGTCATTACCGGGCTTGTGGTGGCCAATACCTTAAAGCTCAATCAGATCAACAGAAAGGAAGAAGTGGAAATTCTTTCTCTGATTGGAGCAAGCTCAGGATATATCAGGCTGCCCTTGATTATTACCGGTGCTGTTCAGGGTATGTGCGGAGGAATATTGTCGGTTTTGCTGCTCAAAGGCGGTCATTTGCTGGTTAAGGATATATTATATTTTGCCCCTTTGTGGGTCAGGATAGATTTTTTGCCGGTAAGTTATGTTTTCGGCCTCGTGGGCGCACTAACCATGGTAGGAATTATCAGCAGCCTGCCTGCGGGCAGGGATCATGCCTGAATCAGAAAGCAGCATGGTAAATTCTTCCAGAATCCTGGTAAAGTTATCTAAGGAAGAGTGGATCCTTGACAGGGCAGGCAATCTTGAAGATTTATGGGATCAGATGACCGGGGACAATCCAGAAGATGAGGATCATATTCCATACTGGACCGAGTTATGGCCCGCAGCAATGGTCCTGGCTGAGCACATCAATTCCATGTCCGGGCGGATCAGAGGCCGGCGCTGCCTTGATATTGGGTGTGGTCTTGGTTTAAGTTCTTTAATTGCAAGCCGCAACTTTGCTGATATTACTGCCATGGATATTATGTGGGATGCTCTTTATTTTACTGGAGTTAATGCACACCAGAACAAGACCGGCAGATTAAACAGGGTGCAGATGGACTGGAGGCATCCCGGATTCAGGGCTAAAACATTTGATTTTATATGGGCAGCAGATGTTTTGTATGAAAAGCGCTTCTGCTACCCATTGATAGACCTTTTCAGACATTGCCTCAAGCCCCATGGTGTGATCTGGATAGCTGATCCCCGCAGAAATGTTTCTGCAGAGGTCTGGAAGTTATTTCAACAGAATAATTTTACAATCACAGAACTTAAACAGGAAAGTGTGAGTGTTAATTGTAACACAGCTTTAGTAACCTTGATGGAAATATCATTGAATTGATGAGTCCATTGAACAGGATAGCAACAATATATGGGAGGACCGTATGGGCAAGACGATTCGTTTTGGTGTTTCCTTGGATCTTGATCTGCTGACAAAGTTTGACGATCTTTGCGAGGAACGCAGTTACCAGACAAGGTCTGAGGCTATCCGGGATCTGATTCGCGGTGCCTTGGTGCAGAAAGAATGGCAGGATGATTCTCTGGAGACCGTGGGAGTACTGTCTCTGGTTTATGACCATCACCAGAGTGATCTGTCTCAAAAGTTGACAGAGATACAACACGAAGCTCTGGACGAAATAGTCACATCATTACATATACATCTGGATCACCATAACTGCCTTGAGGTGTTAATTCTGCGTGGAACCGGAAAAAACATAAAAGAGACTGCACAAAGACTCATTTCAACAAAGGGGGTCAAACATGGCAAGCTGAATTTGACCACCACCGGAAAGGATATTGTCTGATGGAAGACATCCAGAATGGTCCGTCGGAAGTACCTCTGTCCATTGACAGGGTAGGGGTTAAGAATCTGCAGATTCCCCTTCTGATTCAGGATCGTTCCAAGGGCAGTCAACATACAGTGGCCCAGGTCGATTTGTGCGTTGATCTTCCAGCCCGTTTTAAAGGCACACACATGAGCAGGTTTCTTGAGGTATTGAGTGCCTGGTCCAAAGTGCTGGACTATGACAGCTTCAAGGAACTCCTGGAAAGTGTCAGGCACAGACTTGAAGCAGAACGGGCGGTTGTCAGATTCGATTTTCCCTATTTTTATGTGCGCACTGCACCAATGAGCAGAAATGAGTTTGTCATGGACTTTAATTCATTTTTGTGCGGTGAACTGGAAGATAAAGAAGTGCGCATGACTCTCGGGGTGGAAGTACCTGTAATGACTGTGTGCCCCTGTTCTCTTGCCATCAGCAAAATGGGAGCTCACAGCCAGAGAGCAAATGTCCGGATTAAATGCGGATTTAAAGGATTACTCTGGCTTGAAGAACTGATTGATATTGCTTCTGAATCAGGCTCATCACCTGTCTATCCTCTGTTGAAGCGTGAAGACGAAAAGTATGTAACTGATGCAGCCTTTGCCAGGCCGTCATTTGTTGAAGATGTGGTGCGGCGTGCTGCGAGAAGTCTGGACCGACATCATTTAATCAGATGGTATGAGGTTGATGTGGAAAGTTTTGAGTCCATTCATAATCATAGCGCATATGCTCGGATAGATTCTAAAGTGCCACACCCGGGTGGCCGGGACTGAACCAGTGAGTAACTTTTCGAGACTGTCCCCTGCTTTCCTTAAAAGCGCTAAACATATACAAATATCTTTTTTTGGGTTGCGGGTACAGCCCCCATCAGGAAGAAAGTCACTGCAAGGTTTTCCAAAGTCTGGCATTTCAGGAGCTTCACGGCCTTAAAACATGTTTGATTTTATTTTATTTTAGCAGTATCATGTAATCTTTTGTCTGATGCTGAACCGCTGACTCCAGGACAAAGGACGTCCATGTACAGCCTGTGACTTAGCCTCCTGAAGTGGAAGATCAGCAGACACAGGGCAGTCAGCATATTCTTTTACAAAAATCTGATATGATTTCTGGAGATACCAATGGCCAAAAAAGGTTTGTCCCCACAAGAGTTACGTAAAGAGGCCCTGGAAACAGCCATAACCACCATTGAGCGTAAATATGGACAGGGTTCTGTCATGCGGCTTTCCGATGACGCTCATCAATCCATTCCCTTTATACCTACAGGTTCCATTGGACTTGATCTTGCCCTTGGGCTGGGCGGTATTCCGAGAGGCAGGGTCACAGAGATATATGGCCCTGAATCTTCAGGAAAGACCACTCTTGCCTTGCATATTATAGCCGAAGCACAGAAAAAGGGAGGCGTAGCTGCCTTTGTTGATGCAGAGCATGCATTAGATGTCAGTTATGCACGAAGGCTGGGGGTAAACACCGAGGAGTTGCTCATTTCTCAGCCTGACTATGGTGAACAGGCCCTGGAAATAGCTGACCTGCTGGTCCGCTCCGGTGGAGTGGATGTGGTTGTTGTGGATTCAGTGGCAGCCCTGATACCCCAGGCTGAGCTTGAAGGAAGTATGGGCGAAACCCAGGTAGGGGGACAGGCGAGATTAATGTCTCATGCCATGCGCAAGCTGACAGGAACTATCCATAAGTCCAAAACTTCTCTGGTGTTCATAAATCAGATAAGAATGAAGATAGGAGCCATGGGTTACGGAAGTCCGGAAACCACTTCCGGAGGTAATGCCCTGAAGTTTTATGCCACCATCCGCATGGATATTCGCAAGATTCAGACCTTGAAAGATAAAGATGAAATTGTAGGCAACCGCGTCAGAGTTAAAGTGGTTAAAAACAAGGTGGCCCCGCCCTTCAGGGAGACTCAGTTTGATATTCTGTACGGCATGGGAGTATCAAGAGTTGGCGAACTCCTGGACCTTGGCGTGGAGCATGGTATTGTTGACAAAAGTGGTGCCTGGTTTGCTTATGGTTCAGAGCGTCTTGGTCAGGGCAAGGAAAATGTCAGGGCTTTTTTGCAGGAAAATACTGAAATTGCTCAGTCCATCGAACATGATCTGCTGGTGCATATGGGTATAAAAGAGCCTGACAAGGCTGAAGATAAAGCATTAGAGGAAGGACCGAAAAAAGAATCAAAGTAAGGAGAAATACCTGTGCTGACCGCATCCCAAATCAGAGACAAGTTTCTGAGTTTTTTTGAAAATAACGGGCATTCCTTAGTGTCCAGCTCTTCCTTAGTTCCACAAAATGATCCTACCCTGCTGTTTACTAATGCCGGGATGGTGCAGTTCAAGTCTGTTTTTCTGGGGCAGGAAAAGCGAGATTATGACAAGGCAGTAACTTCCCAGAAATGTCTGCGCGTAGGTGGAAAGCATAATGATCTGGAGAATGTGGGCAGAACAGCAAGACACCATACCTTTTTTGAGATGCTGGGCAATTTTTCTTTTGGAGATTACTTTAAGGCCAGGGCCATAGAACTGGCCTGGGATTTTTTGACCCGGGAACTGGGACTGGCCAGCGAGAAGCTGTACATAACCATCTTTCAAGATGATGACGAGGCAAGAGATTTGTGGGTCAAAATTGCAGGGGTGCCTGAAAATCGCATCTTTCGCCTTGGGGAAAAAGATAATTTCTGGTCTATGGGTGATACAGGACCATGCGGTCCCTGCTCAGAGATCCTTTACGACCAGGGGCAGGCCATGTCCTGTGGCGATGAGTGCGCCATTGGAGTATGTGACTGCGATCGTTACCTTGAAATCTGGAACCTGGTATTCATGCAGTATGATCGTGACAACCAGGGCAATCTTAATCCTCTTCCAAGGCCAAGCATTGACACTGGTATGGGCTTGGAAAGAATCAGTGCAGTGTGTCAGGGTGTATTTTCCAATTATGATACAGATCTTTTTCGCAAGCTTATTGATCATATGGCACAGCTTGCCTCTATACGGTACGGACAAGATCAGGACAGTGATGTTGCCTTGAGGGTCATTGCTGATCACGCCCGCGCCGGAGCCTTTATGGTGGCCGACAGCATTCTTCCATCCAATGAAGGCCGGGGATATATTCTGCGCAGGCTGATTCGTCGAGCCTACAGATTTGGTCGCAGTATCGGCATGCGAAAGCCTTTTCTCTATAAGGTAGCAGCAGAAGTCGCCAGAACTATGGGGGACGCATACCCGGAACTCCTGGAAACCCGGGAATTCATGGAAAAAGCCATTAAACAGGAAGAAGAACGTTTTGCCGAAACCTTAGAAAAAGGACTTTCCATTCTCGAAGATGAAATAAGCTTAGTGATTAATTCAGGTAAGGATCAGATTTCCGGGGAAGCTGCATTTAAACTTTATGACACCTATGGCTTTCCTTTGGATATTGTAAACGATATTGCCGAGAAAAATGGGCTGACTGTTGATGAACAAGGTTTTAATGCCCTGATGGACGAACAGAAAATTAGAGCCAAGGCCTCATGGAAAGGCGCTGATGCTGAAAATTTGTTTAAAGCTCTGTCCAAGGCTGCAGGAGATGGTTTTGAGGTCGATTTTGTAGGCTACGACCACTTGAAATCGCAGGGCAGGGCAGCTTTTCTGCTTCTTTCCAACGGTGAAATTATCAAAGAACTTAAGCAGGATCAAGAAGGGTGGATTGTATCCACCACCACCCCGTTTTATGCTGAGTCAGGAGGGCAGGTTGGGGACAACGGCAGGATAATTTCCAAGACAGGTACAGCAAGAGTGCTTGATACACTTAAGCCTTTAAGTGGCATGATTGTCCACAGAGTTAAAGTTTCTCAGGGCAGCATTGTCCAGGATCAAGCCATAGATTTGACTGTTGATGATGGAAAAAGGGTTGCTGTTGCCAGAAACCATACAGTTACTCACTTGCTTCATGCTGCACTTCGCCGGGTATTGGGGGATCATGTTCGACAGGCAGGTTCTCTTGTGGATGAGAACAGACTCAGATTTGATTTTACCCATATGAAGGCCCTTGATAGTGAAGAGCTCCAGCGCATTGAAGATGATGTCAACGCTTCCATCCTTGCGGATATCCCTGTTGAGACCGATGAAATGGAACATGAGCAGGCAGTTCAGAAAGGGGCACTGGCCTTGTTTGGAGAAAAGTATGCGGACCAGGTCAGGGTGGTTTCATTAGGAGATGTCTCCATGGAACTCTGCGGTGGGACTCATCTGCAGTCTACAGGTCAGGCAGGAAGCTTTAGCATACTTAGTGAAGGTGGAGTAGCTGCTGGTGTTCGTCGTATAGAAGCTGTTACTGGATGGGAGGCTTTGAAGTTGTGGCAGAGTAACCGGGCTATTATCAGGGAGCTTCAAGCTTTACTTAAATCCAGGCCAGAAAAGGTTGTGAATAAAGTTCAGACATTAGTGGAGGAGTTGCGCCAGGCAACACGGGAAAGCAAGGCGTTGCAGGAAAAATTATCTTCTGGAGCGGGCAAGGAACTGGCTGCATCAGCAAAAGATATAGGCGGAATTAGAGTTATTGCTCGAAAGGTTGACAGCCCTGACATGAACAGTCTTCGAAAACTGATGGACGATATCCGGTCCAAGATGCCTTCAGGGGCTGTGATGCTGGCTGCTGTAATCAATGAAAAGCCCATGCTGCTATTATATGTAAGTAAAGATTTGCACAGCAAGTATACTGCTCCTTCACTAATCAAGGAAGTGGCAGCAGAGGTAAAAGGCAGTGGAGGAGGAAGACCTGAACTGGCTCAGGCAGGAGGTTCAGATATTCAGGGTATTGACTCTGCGCTCTTGAAGTTTGAAACGTTGTTAAAGGATTTTCAGGCTGAAGGCTGAAGGGGAATGGTTGAAAAATCCACTCAACGCCTGAACTAATGCGGGCTGTGCCCACAACCAAGTTATTTGTTATTAGTTAATTGTTATCAGAGTAGGGCAGTGAATTCAGGCTTTTGTTCTTCAAGAATTAATTGATAACTGACAACAATTTATTGTTTTTTATGACAGGGTTTCAAGAGTAGATTACTAAACGATCCATTTTTAAATTGTGGTTGCGGGTGCGGCCCGAGTTAGTCACTAAACTGCCACGTTGATCATGGGGCGGATGTATTCCAGAGGAGCCTGCCATTGTCTGGCATAAGCTGAAGCAGCTGATTTGGGTTGCAATGGACCATAATGGGAGTTGGTTTCGTATGCTGGAAGGGAATTTATTTGAGATGCTTCTCTGAGTTCATGCATAAAGCTTTTGGACAGCCTTGCAGGTTCTTCGATGCTGATGTCTTCAGACTGGTACTCAATTCCAAAGCTTTTCCATTTAAAGCCAAAGCTTTTCTGGACTGATTCAACCCTTGTCGGTAAATGGCTCTTTCCAGAAGATGTTTTGTTCTGGATGCTGGCATATTGCTGAACAGGGTTATTAAGGCTGGAAGCAGTAATGCTGTTCATTGAGTTCAAATCCTTGACTGTGTCGAATTCATGTTTTTGACATGTTGTGCCTATAATTAAATTATATAACTCTTTTACCGCAAAGGGCAAGCTTTTTCTTTAATGGTTTGTCTGAAAATCTGGATGTTATGATCAACAAAATATTAAAAAAAAGGATTCTTATTCCTGATAAAGTCAGTGAATTGACGGTCTATGCCCCGCATATCGCCAAAAACGCCAGGCCTGGAAATTTTGTTGTCCTGCGGCTTACACCCACCGGGGAGCGCATACCCCTGACCATTGCTGACAGAGACCCTGAGCAGGGCACCATTCTCATTGTTTATCTTGTGCTGGGCAAGTCAACCGCTTTGTTGGATACATTTGCAGAGGGGGATACTATCCTTGATCTCTGCGGTCCCCTGGGGAAACCAACGCACATAACCCGTTCCGGCAAGGTGCTTTGTGTGGGCGGAGGGACAGGTATTGCGGCCATGCATCATATAGCCAAGGGTAATTACGAAGCCGGCAACCAGGTTATATCAGTCATTGGAGCCAGAAGTCAGGATCTTTTGCTTTTTAAGCCGGAACTGGAAAAGATCTCAGCTCAGGTGCTGGTGGCCACTGATGACGGCAGTCTCGGACATAAAGGTTTTGTAACTGAAGTACTTAAGAAATATCTTGAGGATAATAATGATGTGCATGAGGTTGTAGCTGTGGGGCCTGTGCCCATGATGAAGGCTGTAGCAGGCGTAACTGCACCTTTTGATGTACGGACCATTGTCAGTCTTAACTCCATAATGGTGGATGGTGTTGGGATGTGTGGTGCATGCAGAGTCAGCGTCAAGGGTGAAACTTTTTTTGCCTGTGTGGACGGACCTGAATTTGAAGCTGCGCATGTGGATTTTGATGAACTCATGATGAGGCTGAATGCTTTCAAGTCCCAGGAAAAACAGTCAATGGCATTATTTGAGAAAAGGCAATAGCCCTTTTCATTGCAAGTCGCGCAGCTTCATGTACTAACGCGGGCTGTGCCCGCAAGTCAGTTATCAGTTAATTGTTATCAGAGTAGGGCAGTGAATTCAGGCTTTTGTTCTTCAACAATTAACAATTAACTGATAACAATTTCTTGTATTTTATGACAGGATTTCAGAAGTAAGTTACTAAAGCTTAATATAATAACATCTGATGTGCTTCACAAAAAAATAATGGCCAATAGATACACAAAAGGTAAATCTTTATGACTAAAAAACGAAAACGTAAAATTGTCCCAAGGGTTGGGATGCCCATGCGCGATGCTGTGGAAAGGGGCAAGATTTTTTCAGAAGTGGCCCTGGGGTATGAGCGGGAGCATGCTGTAAAAGAAGCAAAAAGGTGTCTTCAATGTAAAAAGGATACATGTCGGAAAGGATGTCCTGTGGAGGTTGACTGCAAAAAATTTATCAATCTGGTTGCTCAGGAGCAGTTTGAAGAAGCTTTCAGGATCATAAAGGATACTAACAGCCTCCCGGCTATCTGCGGCAGAGTGTGTCCACAGGAGAATCAGTGTGAGGGATCCTGCAAGCTCAGGCCTACAGGACAGCCCATAGCAATTGGCCGTTTGGAAAGATACGTAGCTGATAATTTTTACGCACGCAACTCCTGCGAGGAAGAAACCGGGTTCATGGAATGTATGCTGCCTGACGAAAGCCTCAAGGTTGCGGCATTTGGTGCAGGACCGAGCAGTCTAACCCTGGCGGGTTATCTTGCAGCTCGTGGGATCAAGGTTACGGTGTTTGAGGCTCTGCATGAACCTGGAGGGGTTCTGGTTTATGGTATACCCGAGTTCAGGCTGCCCAAGTCAGTTGTAAAAAGGGAAGTTGAATCCCTGAAACATCTCGGAGTTGATTTCAGGTGTAATTTTGTAGGCGGCATGAGCGTGACTATAGATGAGTTGTTTTCTGAGGGGTATAAGGCAGTTTTTATCGGGGTTGGAGCCGGGCTGCCCAGGTTTATGAAGTTGCCTGGTGAGAATCTGGTAGGGGTATATTCAGCCAACGAATACCTGACCCGGGTTAATCTTATGCATGGCTATAAGTTTCCTGAATATGACACACCTGTACCTGAAGGCAAAAGGGTTATTGTGGTTGGAGGGGGCAATGTGGCCATGGATGCGGCAAGGACTGCTTATCGTCTTGGAGCATCCAAAGTTACAGTAGTCTACCGCAGAACAAAGGGTGAGATGCCTGTTCGCCGGGAAGAGCTTGAACATGCGTTGGAAGAAGGTATAGATCTTGAGATTCTGGCCTCACCGCTATCTTTTAGCGGTGATGAGCATAAAAACCTCAATAAGGTTGTGCTGCAAAGGATGGAGCTTGGAGAACCGGATGCAAGCGGTAGAAGAAGACCGGTGCCCATTGAGGGTGATACTTTTGAGATGGAGACTGATCTGGCCATTATTGCTGTGGGAACTGGAGCTAATAAAGTACTGACCCAGACAACTCCTGACCTTAAACTGAACAAATGGGGCAATATCGAAGCTGACTCCCTGACTGGGGAAACCAGTATTGCCAATGTATTTGCCGGGGGTGACATTGTAACTGGAGCGGCTACAGTTGTGGAAGCCATGGGTGCAGGCAGGATTGCAGCCAAGGAAATACTCAGACGCCTTAAGCCTGAGGCAGTTCAGGAGTAAAGGGCTTTCCTTAAAAAAAGGCTAAATGATTACGAAACAATTAGATAACTGATAACCAATAACAGATAACAATATATATACTAACTGCTTACTGGTTGCAATAAATGCAGGAAAACCAGAAAGAGAATAATAAAATGGCGATAATTTCCATGTTCTACGGAATCATCATTTCGATGTATTTCTTTGACAACCAACAGCACAAGCTACCGCATATTCATGTCAAATACCAAGATGACGAGGCTGTGTTTTCCATAGTCGATGCAGAGATGATTGCTGGAAAACTGAAGACCAGCAAAATGAGGCTGGTTCAGGCGTGGATCGAAATCCATAGAGATGAACTTTTGGCCGATTGGGAACTGGCGATAAATGGGCAGGAAATATTTAAAATTGAACCTTTGAGATGAGAAAAACATGAATCCACGAGTCAAGGATGTTCGTCCTAATGACGACTATACACTTAATTTATTATTCGATAATGGTGAAGAACGTGTGTTTAATGTTTCGCCATATTTGGATAAAGGAATATTCAAAGAACTAAGAGATATCAATATGTTCAAATCAGTAAAGCCTGTCCTGGGTAGTATACAATGGAAACATGGACAGGATTTTTGTCCTGATACTCTGTATTTAGCAAGCAAGCGCGCAACCCATAAGGATTAACACGATCTGTGCAAGGCAGTTTATACTTATTGTCCAAGAAGCTTGGGAAACGGCTGGAGGAACTTGTCATCCGAGCCAGGGACTGCGTCGGAAATCATTTTCTCTGTAACAGGCTCTAATAAGCAAGTCATTAAAGGATCTTATGACACAAGTTATCGGTGTTAAATTCAAAGACCAGGGCCAGGTATACTACTTTCAGGCCAGCCCGTTTGTAGTGGAATCTGGTGATTCAGTCATAGTCAAGACTGAAGAGGGGTTGGGTCTGGCCTATGTAATTCTGGTCAGAGACACCATTCCAGATGGTTTTACCAAAGAACAGCTCAAGCCAATATTCAGGCTTGCCAATGAAGATGATCTGGTCAGCCAGCAGGAAAATCTCACTCTGGCCCGGGAAGCATTCAGGTATTGCAAGGAATGCATTAAGAATAGAGGCCTGGATATGAAGCTGGTTGATGTGGATGTCTATTTTGACCGGAGCAAAATGATTTTTTTCTTTACTGCCCCCGGTCGAGTGGATTTTCGGGAACTGGTAAAGGACCTGGTCAAGATTTATAAAACCAGAATTGAGCTGCGTCAGATAGGGGTTCGTCATGAAACTCAGATGGTGGGAGGTCTGGGGAATTGCGGCCAGGTATGCTGCTGTCGCAGGTTTATGCGCCAATTTGAGCCGGTGACCATTAAAATGGCCAAGGATCAGAATCTATTTCTCAATCCAGCCAAAATTTCCGGAGTTTGTGGGCGTCTGTTGTGCTGTCTGAATTTTGAGCAGGCAAACTATGCCAGATTTCAGAAAAAGATTCCCAAACTGGGTAAGAGATACAAAACAGATCAGGGCTATCTGAGGGTAATCAGGGCCAATATGTTTAGAGACTCTCTAACTGTGCTGAATGAAGATGGAGTTGAAAAGGAGCTTCCTCTCCAGGAATGGAACGAACTAATTAAGAGACAAAGCAGGAACAAGCCAGGCAGGCAGGAGGCAAAATCTTGAACCCTTTCTTTATATCCACACCCATATATTATGTTAATGCCAGACCTCACTTAGGCCATGCCTATACTACAATAGTGGCCGACAGTATCTATAGAATGAAAAAGCTCGGCAATGACCCTGCTTTTTTTGTTACCGGCACTGATGAACATGGTGATAAAATCGTTGAAGCTGCCCAGGCCCATCAGCAAACTCCTGAAGAATATGTAGAGAAGATCAGCAAACTTTTCAAGGACGCCTGGCCCTGGCTGGAAGTTGCTCCAGATAGATTTATCCGCACAACTGAAAGTCAGCATAAAAAATGCGTCCAGGAGATTTTGCAAAGGGTTTATGACAACGGGGATATATACTTTGGAGAATACGGTGGCCACTACTGTTTTGGTTGCGAGCGTTTTTACACAGAAAAAGAGCTTGTTGACGGGTTGTGTCCCGACCATCAGAAAAAGCCGGACTTTATTCAGGAAAAAAATTATTTTTTCCGTATGACCAGATACTTAGAGCCTCTTAAAAAGCATATTTTGGACAACCCAGATTTTATTAAACCTGAACGGTACCGCAATGAAGTGCTGGGCATGCTGGGAGACGAACTGAACGACCTTTGCATTTCAAGGCCGAAAACCAGGCTTACCTGGGGTATAGAACTGCCATTTGATGATCAGTATGTGACCTATGTATGGTTTGATGCTTTGATAAATTATATTACAGCTCTTCAATGGCCTGATGGAGAAGGGTTCAAAAAGTACTGGCCCGGGGCTCATCATATTGTTGCCAAGGACATACTGAAGCCTCATGCTGTATTCTGGCCTACCATGCTCATGTCAGCCGGTATTCCTTTGTACCAAGGACTCCGGGTTCATGGCTACTGGACTGTAAAAGAAACCAAGATGTCCAAGAGTCTGGGTAATGTAATAGAACCCATGTCCATGGTGGACAAGTATGGACTCGCTCCTTTCAGATATTTTCTTCTTCGGGAAATGCAGTTCGGTCTTGATGCTTCTTTTTCTGAGGAGGCCTTAGTTGGCAGGCTCAACGCGGATCTGGCCAATGATCTCGGAAATCTGACCAATCGTGTGCTGGCCATGACCCATAAATATTTCAAAGGAGTAGTTCCTCAAATTTCAGCTACTCAGCAAGAAGATGAGCATACCATGGAGCTTGGGTACAGCTGTTTCAAGGATTATGTGGAGCTTTTTGAAAAATTTGATTTTGCCAAAGCCCTGGCCAGGCTCTGGGTTTTTGTCAGTCATCTTAACAAGTATGTTGATCAGTCCGCTCCATGGATGCTTTACAAGGAAGGAAAAAATGATCGCCTGCAGACTGTAATGTATATCCTTCTGGAGGGCATTCGCAAGATAGCTTTGCACATGTGGCCGGTTATGCCTGGTACAGCAGAACAAATGCTTGAACAGGTTGGTTCAGGCTTTGATTTGCAAGAGGTTGATCTGCATGCGGAATGGAGTAAGTGGAACGGTCTTGTGCCGGGAGGACTGGTAGCAAAAAAATCCAATCTTTTTCCAAGGGTGGATGTGACCACTGATCAGGAGAAGAAACAGGCCACTCAAAGTAAACCTGCATCGACTGCAGATGACAATAAAATTTCCACCATCAGTTTTGATGATTTTAAGCGCATGCATATTGTTACCGGAAAAGTGCTTAGCGCTGAAAAAGTTAAGGGTGCTGATAAGCTTTTTCAATTGGAAGTTGAAATCGGTGAGAATCAGCCAAGGCAGATTGTTGCTGGTCTTGCCGACTTTTTCGCTGTCAGTGACCTTGAAGGAAGAGAGGTTGTTGTGCTGGCCAACTTGGAACCGAAAAAAATTCGCGGAGTCCAGTCCCAGGGCATGGTGCTTGCGGTTCGCCATGGCAAAAAAATGTCACTGCTTAAGGCGGAACCGGGAACAAAACCTGGTTTGAAGATAAGTTGAGGTCAGAAGTCAGAGATCAGAGGTCAGAAGTCAGAGGTCAGAAGTCAGAGATCAGAAGTCAGAGATCAGAAGTCAGAGATCAGAGGTCAGGGGGCAGAGAAGTCGGAGGTTAGGGGCAGGAGTCAAAAAGGTAATACAGTCAAGGGGGGGGCGCGTATACAAGATACTAAGCTTTCCAAGTATTGCTGGAGTTAAAAAGCATTTCCAGATATAGTGGAGCCAGAGCAGCAGTTTCCCACCTGAGCACTCTTGGTCCAAGTGATACGGCCTGAAAACCAGCATCAATAAAAGCTTCAACCTCTGAAGGGTCAAGCCCGCCCTCAGGACCTACCACCACGATTTTTTCCATTGGTTTCAAATCCTGGTAACACTGAACAAGGCTGTTTTCTGTTTCTTCTTCCCAGAGCAGTATTTTGCTCTGGATTGCCCTTGCAGTATCAATGACTTCCAAAGCACCATCGGGAAGAAAGCTCAGTTGGGGCAGCCAGGGGTTTTCACATTGCTTGCCGGCAGCTATGATTTTGCCCTGCCAGTTTTCAGATCTTGCATCTTTTATACTTCCCTGGCTGTGTCTTGCCTGCCATAAAAGAATTTTCCAAACCCCCAGTTCAACTGCCTTTTCCATCATCCATGAGCGTCTGAAGCTTTTATTCCAGGCCAGGGCAAGGACTGTTCTGTCTACTGGGGGATCGAATTTAAAAAATTCTACAGGTTTCAGAAGCACCTGATTTTTGGAAATACTTTGTACAATAAACAGCCCGGTGCGTCCCTCGCCATTTATGAGTCTGACCTGCACACCTTCTTTTATGCGCAGCACCTTTGACAGATGCCTGGCTTCCTGGTCCTTGAGCAGATAGGGCTCATGCCACTGATCTGGCGCAAGATAAAAGTTGTGGATCTTTTTATACATGTTTAATTCAATGCAGACATCACTACAGTTTTATTCTTGCTGTTCCCTTGTAAAACGGCAGTTCAGTCTTATGGGCCTCAAGGCTGACATTGCCTTTTCTAATGGTAAAGTTTTCCTCGGATTCAAACTCCCGCCTGATGTAAGCAAGAGCAATACAATGCCCCAGGGAGGGAGCAAAAGAGCCACTAGTTACAATGCCGGCTTCTTTATCGTGAACAAAAACTCTGTCTGAATGCCTTGGAGTCCTTCTGCCCTTAATTGTCAACCCCGTAAGGCGCTCTGAAATCTTCAAGGCGTGACCCTTGCCCTGGTAGCGTGATGCGGACTTGAGCACAAATTCATACCCAGCTTCTGCAGGTGTATGGTTTAAATCCAAATCCTGTCCGTAAAGCGGAAGACCAGCCTCAAGTCGCAAAGTGTCTCTGGCTCCAAGCCCTGCAGGCTTTACCCGTTTATCCCGTAGCAGTTCTTGCCAGACCTTTTCTACTCCTTTGACCGGAATATATAGTTCATATCCCAGTTCACCTGTATATCCGGTTCTGCTGACCAGTATTTTTTGACCACAGAAACTGGCATGTCTAAAGTGAAAATATGACAGATCTCTCCAGTTCTGGTTGCTTATGCTTTCAAGAACATGGATTGATTCCGGTCCCTGCAGGTCCAGTTTGGCCATTTCCATGGTCATATCCGTGACTTTGACCTTTGAGGAGAGATTTTTCTGCAGATGAACAAGATCTTCCTTTTTTTGAGAAGCATTGACTACCAGAATGAATTTGTCATCTTCAAGGGGATAGACAATTAGATCATCCATGATGGTTCCTGTGGGAGAAAGGATGAATCCGTAAGAGCAACGGCCTGGTGTCGAGGCAGAAAAGTCATGAGTGAGAAGCTTGCTCAATTCGTCTTTGCAACCCTTGCCGGTGATGAGAAGTTCGCCCATGTGGCTTATATCAAACACTGAAGCGGCGTTTCTGGTATGTTTATGTTCATCAAGAATGCCGCTGTATTGAATGGGCATCATCCATCCGGCAAACAGGGTCATTCTGGCTCCTGCCTGATTATGTTCATGGTCAAGCGGGCTTTTTATAGTGGTCATAATTTTTCCTTAAGGCATCTGCAAAGGTGTCAACGTTATTTGCTTATAAATCAATTAGTAAAATTTTTGTCCATTTTAATCTTTCTTATGGACTTTAGCTCATCAAGAAGTGAAACCATGCGGCCATAGCTTTTACGGACATCACGGCCATACTCGGTGAGATCTTTTTCTTCCTTATACTGGATGTAATTATGGATAAGGTAGTAGTCGTTGGAAATCTTTTCAACAATATTTATGGTTCTGGCAACAATGTCATCAAAATAGTTGACCAGTTCAAACTTTAATTCGTTGAGAAGCTTGTTGGTATGATCAAGCATCTCGAGATAGTTGATTTTTCGGCCCGAGTACTGCTTCTGAAGAAGTTCCTGCAAGATCCTGATTTTTCGGGCCTGCTTGATGTAGCTGTATTTATTCCATACTTCCTGATATAATCTGTAAAGATCGTTAAAAGTATCATAATGTTTGGCGTCCAGCAGGTAATTTTCCATAACTTTGTTAACATCAGCGTAAAATTCATCTGAATACCCAATAATTCTTCGCTGGTGCTTGCTCAACCAGGCAAAAAGAAATTTGAGCCTCTTTTCATGGGTGTCTGTATTCTCGATGATTTCCCTTTTATATTTTATTCGTCCGCTAAATTCACCCTTGACAATATCGTTGAGCTTCAGGGTCATATAAGAGGTATCATTGACTATATTCAGGGTGGAGCAGGCCTCACCGGTCATGGGGTGAATCACGTCCTGTCTTTCAATGGACAGGGCCCTTTCTTCCCGTACATTGTTAGGGTCATATTTGTGTTGTTTGTATTTTACCCTTAGTATAACTGCTTTTTTTCGTTCATCGATGAAATATTTATTATCCTTTAAAAATTTAATTGTATCTTTCTTTTTGGTTTCAACTCGCACCAGTGCCAGTTTTTCCAGGGATGGATAGAATTTTTGGTCGCCTGTGGAATAAAGTGTTGTAATAGTTCGGTCGGTTTGTCCAAGAGCGCGGATGAGAAAATGCTCGCCTGTCTTAAAAAGTCTTCTTGCAAAAAGGGCAGCTGACGTCCTTCGTTCAGATACAACAGGATAACCATAAAGTTCCATAAGGAATTGATACACAAAGGTACGGTTAAGTTCATAGCCCAGATTGTCATTGGGTTTGAATTTTTTAATTTTCAGCCCGAATCTTTTGAGCTCCGGGTCCAGCTCTGAGGGAAAGGAGGCATAAATTCCGGCCAGGTAGAAATCATTTCTGGCATTCATGCCCATAACATGGCCACGATCCATTTCAAGAATGTACTCGAGGGTACAGGGGTAGTTGGTCAATTCTGAAACATCTCTTTTACTGAAGCACTCCCTGAATGATTCTTGAAGGTTTTTAGGCAGCCTGCTCTGGAAGACAGCCTTGTTACTCAAGTGAGTAGGGTTGAACAAAGGACAGGAATCTCCTTCTGAACCATCAATGTTTTCCCAACAGTTATGAATAATATCGAATTGAAAAATTTCATTAAAATATTCAATGGGTCTGGCAAAGGCCACAAGGCTGAAGCCAGGAAGATCTTCATACTCAAAGAGGTCAGACTCAAATGAGGGCAACAGCTCTCTAGCCTCTACAAGGGGATATTTTTTTGTTTCAAGAAAAGGCTTGATTAAACACATTTTAATATGAATTAGATCCAAGTACTTTTTAAGCCCGAATATATTATTGATTTTGAACCTTGGAACAGGTAACATTTTGTCAGACCAGTCGTAAGACTGTGACTCAGTAAAATAATCGTACCATTTTTTCATGTATTTTCCTATGTTTACACAGTCTTTGCCGTCATCAAGGAGATAATCAGCCGTCTATTAAAGACTGTAACTTACAAGTAACTGGAATCGTGTTGGTAATAAGATGGAAACTTTGCGTCTGGCACAGCTTCCTGCCCGGAGGCTTACAGCCCGGAGGGGGAATGTCCCTCGCTGTGTAAATTTTTTCATTAAGGCAAATTTCTTCCAGGAACCAATGCAGTATCAATCTTTTTTATAGCACCTCGCGGGGGACTGTCCCAATTTTCAATTATGGGACTGTTCTTCACGGTGAAGGCGGCTTCCAGCCGCCTGGAAATAAATAGCCTGCAGGATGCAGGCTCCACTTTAAAGACAGTTACTCGCATGTTCGGTCCGGGCCGCCAGGGTGAGGAGCTTATAAAGAATCAGGTCTTGCTCCAAATTCAAAGAGTGAATTTGTTACTTATTTTCTAACATTCAAATATAACCTTTTTTTCTTACAATATCAATTAAAAAGTAACACTGTCATAAAGGAATGAAATTATGCAGAAGATTGATAAGTGTCCAAAGTCGGATGTAAACATTACACACTGTTCATGCACTTATGCCTCATGTCCGAGACATGGGTTGTGTTGTGAGTGCCTTCATTACCATCGTCAACGTTCCGAGATACCTGCCTGCTATTTCACTCCTGAAGAAGAAAGAACTTATAATCGATCTATAGAATTCTATTGTCAAAGAAGAACCAAGAATGCATAATAACCTGCAGGCGCGTATTATTGATCAAGATTTCAGTGACCTGCCGGTCACACCCTGTCAAGGCGAGCAAGCAAATGTTTCTGCAAACATCAGGCTTATGAAGCTTGTCCGGGATCTGCCCTGCAGCAGGGCTGAAATGATACTTTTTTACCAAAGTGGTAATAGTTTAGACTTTCGGATGTGGCACGGAGACTGGTTCTTCAGGGACCCATTGCCTCATGAATGACACGTTCAAAGGCAGCATTACGCGTTTCTGAAAACTTTAAATCTAAGTTGTATGTCATAGCTGTTTTGGGGTTAAAACCCGATTGTGACAGCTTGACTCGGGGACTGTCCCTGGCTTCGGGATTGTCCCCAATTGACTTTACAGAAACGTGTAATGCTCCCCGTTCAAAACATCGGTTATTGTTATAGCGGGTCCGGTAGTGCCTGGTTCCTGCTTACCTTAAAATGGCTAAACTATTACCCAAAGTGCTTACAAATGTATGGATCTAACTGGTTGGACAGAATTTTAGGGCTGGTCTGCAGCGTTTTTGATGGTTATTCGGCAGTCCTTTTTTTGAAGGACAAAAGGGATGATTATGTACTTGCCTCCAGCTTTAGTCTGGGAGACAGCATCAACCCTGGTACAACCATAAAGCCAGGGGCCGGTCTTGTAGGCTGGATCATCAGAAACCAGAAGCCTTTACTCATTAACAAGTTTGACCGCAATGTGGGCTGTCTGGGGTATTATCCTTCAGAAGGTGAATCCAAGATTAAGGCTTTTATGGGGGTATCGCTTCCCGGGGCTTCAGGGGTGCTTTGCATAGACAGTAAAAAGACCTATTCCTTCAGTGACAAGGATCAGAAAATTCTGCACCAGTTCGCGCAACTCATTGAGGATGTCAGGACCGGCATCGGTCGTGCTGATCATAGCGTACAAAGCATTGACTATTACAGATATCTCAGCCTTGTGCTTAATCTCAGGGTCAAATTTCCACGGTGGCGTGTTTTTCTGGAAAAACTGCTTGATGTTCTGGTTCAGGCCACCGGCTTCAGGCATTGTTTTATGGCCGCTCGAGATGAGCTGGGACATGGTTATTTTGTTGAAGGAACAGGTGGAGATTTTTTGCCGCAAGTGGACTTTTCTGTACATAAGTTTAATATTGATGCCGGGTTGGTAGGCTGGGTGTTCAAATATGGCACACCTGTTTTTTCCGGGGAACAGGATGGACCTGCCGGTTTGCATCTTTTTGGTAAAGAATTTACTCAGATGAACTTTAAGTCTGTGATCTGTCTGCCTCTTGTTGTTCATCGCAAGACCAGGGGCGTGCTGGTGCTTTCAGATCCTGATTCAATTTATATCAATGACGAGACCCGCGTGTTTGTCCAGATGGTTGGTGATTATCTGGCCCTTTTTCTGGAAAATCTGTACCTCAAAAGCCGCATAAAATGATACTATGAGGCGACTATTAATTTTTTTAACCTGGGGCTGTTAAATGTTTTTTAAGAAATTGTTTGGACTTATGGGTAAAAGTCTGGCCATGGATCTTGGTACTGCCAATACCTTGTTGTATACTCCAAAAAATGGAATTGTCCTTGACGAGCCCTCGGTTGTGGCTCTTGACTCAAGGGATGGAAGGGTACTGGCTGTTGGCCGTGAAGCCAAGGAGTTTCTGGGCAGAACTCCTCAGAAGATTGTAGCTATCCGCCCCATGAAAGACGGAGTTATTGCTGATTTTGAGGTTACCAATGCTATGATTACTTTTTTTATCAAGAAAGTAATCAAAGGAATGAATCTAATCAAACCTCGGATTGTAATCTGTGTGCCCACAGGCATCACTCAGGTTGAGAAGCGGGCGGTTATAGAATCCGGTATGCAGTCCGGAGCAAGAGAAGTCAGTCTGGTTGAAGAACCTATGAGTGCGGCTATTGGTGCTGGTCTGCCCATTGAAGAACCTCTTGGAAACCTTGTAGTGGATATTGGCGGGGGTACCACAGAGGTAGCTGTCATTTTATTGTCTGCTGTCGGATATTCAGAGTCTGTGCGTATTGCCGGAGATGAAATGAATGAAGCAATTCAGCGCTATATTCAGGATCAGTACAAATTGCTTATTGGTGAAAACATGTCTGAAAAAGTTAAGATAGCCATTGGTACGGCCAGCCCCATGGAAGAGACCCTGACTTTTAATGTAATGGGGAAAAATATGGTTAATGGTAATCCCAAAACCATTACAGTCAGTGACGGTGAGATCAGGGAATGCATCCAGGAGCCGGTTAACGCCATAGTCCAGGCTGTGAGAAGAGCATTAGAAAAAACACCCCCGGAGCTTGTATCCGACATAGCTGACAACGGTCTGCTGCTAGCCGGGGGAGGGGCGTTACTAAAAGGTTTGGACAAACTTATTACCACTGAGACCCAGGTGGCAGTGCACATTGACCCTGATCCTCTGACCACAGTGGTCCGTGGTGCTGGTTTGACTCTTAGCGATGCCAGGAAATACAGACACGTTTATATAAACTAATGCGGGCTTTACCCGCAACCCAGTTATCTGTTGTTTGTTATCTGTTAATTGTTATCAGGGTAAGGCAGTGAATTCAGGCTTTTGTTCTTCAACAATTAACTATTAACTGATAACAATTTCTTGTTTTTTATGACAGGGTTTCAGGAGTAAATTACTAATGCGGGCTTTTCCCTGAATCCAATTGAAGTATTGTTAAGTCGGGAGTTAGGTGAGATTTTCATACCAACTTTGGAAAGAGAAGATCTTTTCTCCAGATTCTCACAACAGCAGGAGTGATAATTTCCGGGCTTTCCCGAACCATCATCCTGAGGTCCTGTTTGGTGACATAAACTATATCTTCAACTTCCCTGGTGTTCAGTTCCAGAGGCGATAATATTCTTCCAGCGTCAAATATTGAGATAAATTCAAAATTTGTACTCAGATCAGCCTTAAGGGTGGTGATGAGTTTCAGCTTTCTTGGCTGAAAACTAAAAGTTGTATGCATTTGCCTGAGTGCTGCTGAGATGGTTGACTCTCCTGTGAGAACATGACCTGTGGAGGATAAGTCCCATCTACCTGGGTAAAGTTCTTGTAAAAGACTTCTTTTCTTCAACAATAGCCTGAATTGTCTGTCGTAAAGCAGGGCAATAATTGACCTGTGCAAAAGACCCTGCCTGTGAATTTCTGTCTCAGGCAAAACAGCCAGGGGTCTGTCTGCAGAGTCCATGACTTCCAAGTAGTTTTCTTTTAAAGTATCGGAGTGAGATTTTACCTTTTGATTCATATTTTGATCCGAGAAAAAAATTGGCTTGACCATTGACTACCTGTTTTCCTTAAAACCGTACCATTCGGCGGACCTGTACCAAACTTGCGAGTAACTGCCTTGATAAGTGGAGCCTGCGTCATACAGTCTTTTGAAGGCAGGCTGCAGCAGGCAGTTTGCACATTAAGGGCCAGTCTCGTTTTGTATACTGGAACACTCCCCTCGGGCAACCGTTAAAAAAGACTTCAAGTGAAAAACTCAATTTATACAATAAGGCCTGTGGATGATGTCCATCTTATTGATATTGTTCATATAGAGCAATCCTGCTTTAAGCAGCCCTGGACCTTAGATCAATACAAAGCCCTGCTTCAAAAAAGTAATTTTTTCATTTTGATGGTATTGCGCAGTGATGCTGTCAAGGGATATATATCTTTTTTTCACCTTCACGAGGAGGCTGAAATAATCAACATCGCTGTAATGCCTGAGGAACGAGGGGCCGGCCTTGGAATGATGCTTGTTCAGGAAACTTTAAACATATGCAGACAAAGAAAAGCAAGGAAAATTTTTTTGGAAGTCAGGCCCTCTAATGAACCTGCTCTGAAAATCTACAGGCAGCTTGGCTTTGAGGAAAAAGCACGGCGTAAAAATTACTATCCCGACAACCATGAAGACGCACTGGTCATGAGTCTTGTACTTAATTAAATGACACATAAAAATTTTGCTGGTGCTCACGCGGGACCCGGAAGAGCCAGGCCCCATCCCACACGCAAAAATCTAAACCATGACAAGACGTGAAGCTTTTTTATGTTGCGCTGCAGAGTTCAGCTTTTTGTTTTAAGTGCATCTCAATTTCCACTCACCTTGACTATATGCCGTTAACGGAACAAACGATGAAATAACTTGTTTTTTTTCTTAACTTTTTCTTGTTACGTCAGGAGGATAATCAAATGTTTGTGGGACTGAAAATGTCGACTGATTTTCCCACCATCACATCTAAGACTCTGATGATGGAAGCGGACCGTATTATGAAAGACCACAATCTATGGATGCTTATGGTGGTCGATGATGGCATGTTTAAGGGAGCGGTCAAAAAAGAGGATTTGCAGGCAACACTCCCTTCTCCGGCAACTACCTTGAGCAGGCATGAGCTTAACTATGTGCTCAATAAGATGACTGTGGAAAAAATCATCAAAAAGGATGTACCATCAGTTCTTCCAGAGGCAGAGATTGAGGTTGCCGCCAAGGTAATGTTTGACTTGAATCTGGCTGGTTTGCCTGTCTTGAACTATAAAGACAGGCTGGTCGGATACATTAACCGGGATATAATGCTGGATGTGCTCGTGGAGGAGATGGGGCTCGCCCAGGGCGGGGCAAGGATAGTGTTCGAGATTGAGGACCGCAAAGGGGTCATAGCTGAAGTTTCAGGACTGATATTTAATATGGGTATAAGTATAATATCTACTGCCACTTTTTTTCACAAGAGCAGCAGAATGGTTGTTTTCAGGGTTCAGACTGAAGATCAGGGACCCATTGTCAAAGAACTGGTTAAACTTGGATATAAAGTTGTCGGGCCTGAAGATTTCAGGTCGGAATGGAGTTAAATGAATGGCTCTTTTGCAAGTCAATGATATAACATTAACCTTTAAGGGCATTGCTGCCTTGATGGATGTTGGTTTTACTGTTGAAGAGGGGCAGATTGTTTCCCTTATCGGCCCCAATGGTGCCGGTAAAACCAGTATGCTCAACTGTATAAGCGGCAGGTATCATCCTGACAGTGGTTCAATTGTTCTGGACGGTATGGATCTTCTGGCGTTGCCTGCCCACTCCAGGGTGAAAACAGGTATGTCCAGAACTTTTCAGAATATAGCTCTTTTTAAAGGTATGAGTGTTCTGGACAACCTTATGGTGGGCAGGCACGGTAAGATCAAATATGGAATACTGTCATCGCTCTTATATTTTGGCAGGGCCAGAAATGAGGAAGACCAGCACCGCAGAAGAATTGAAGAAGTGATAGATTTTCTGGGACTTTCGTCTTACAGGCATAAAACAGCAGGAAGTTTGCCTTATGGTGTACAGAAGAGGGTGGAGCTTGGCCGTGCTCTGGCTGCTGACCCCAGACTTATCCTGCTGGACGAACCCATGGCTGGAATGAACCTGGAAGAAACTGAAGAAATGGCCCGCTACATCCTTGACATCAATGAAGAATGGAAAATCACTGTTTTGCTGGTTGAGCACGATATGGGGGTGGTTATGGACATTTCCAGCAAGGTTGTGGTTTTGGATTTCGGTCAGGTTCTGGCTGAGGGAACTCCGGAAGAGGTGCAGTCTGATCCGGACGTTATTGCCGCCTATCTTGGTGGAGAAAATGCAGCCTACCTTGGAAGGTGATGCTTTGATCTTTTTGTTTTTTTTCGGTTAATAACTGGACAGTCAAAAGTTTTCCCCGTCATGCCGGACTTGATCCTGCATCCAGTTTTATATTTGAAAAAATACTGGATTCCGGCTTTCGCCGGAATGACGAACAGGTAGAATAATTGTAAATGAATACAAATGGTTAAGAGCACTTACAAGTAACTACAAACGTATATGTAATAAATTCAGAGCATTACGGTTTTACCATACAGATTGCTTCGGTCGCTTAGGCTCCCTCGTGGGTGACAGGTTTTCAGCAACCACATCCCTTACAACTCAGGTGTCATTGCGAGCGAGTCTTCGAGCGCGGCAATCCTTGTTGCGAGCGAAGCGAAGCAATCTCGCGTTAAGGCTATTTCAAGTTACTCACAGGTTCGGTCCCGGGCCGCCCGGGTGAGGAGCTTTTAACTCTCAAGTTTATCGTACTTCAGTCTTAAATCTTTAACTTTCAAGATTATAAAATAGTATGACAGATCACAATACAACTCTTCCACGGCTTCTTCTGGAAAATGCCGGAAAGCTAAGCTCAGTCACAGCCTTGCGGGAAAAAGAATGGGGGATATGGCAGACCTATTCCTGGCAGGATTATCTTGAAATTACAGCTGAATTTGCTGCCGGTTTAAAAAAACTCGGACTGGGCAAAGGCGATGTAATTGTTCTAATTGGAGATAACAGACCTGAATGGTTGTGGGCTGAACTGGCTATCCAAAGCCTGGGAGGAATTTCACTGGGTGTATATCAGGATGTTCAGGCTCAGGAAATTGAATACATATTTGAGCTCACTGGGTGTAAGCTGGTTATTGCTGAAGATCAGGAACAGGTTGATAAAATGCTGTCTCTTCGAGAGACAGTATCTCATCTTGAGTATATAGTCTTTCATGATGCCAAGGGACTTTCACAGTATGATCATCCTGGTCTGATGCACTTTGACCATGTAAGACAGCAGGGCAAGGAGAGCAGTGGTGATTTTGAAAAATGGGTAAGTGAGGTCAGCCCTGATGATGTATGTTTGATTGCCACTACTTCAGGTACGACAGGGCGTCCCAAACTGGCCATGCTTTCCCATAAAAATCTTTTATCCATGGCCTACAACCTTGGCCAGGTGGATCCCAAGCATCAGACTGATGAATTTGTTTCTTTTTTGCCCCTGGCCTGGATGGGGGAGCAGATGATGGCTGTAGCTTCTTCATTGCTGTACGGTTTTTGTGTTAATTTTCCTGAAGAACAGGAAACTGTTCAGAATGATATCCGTGAAATTGGCCCTCATATTATATTTTCTCCCCCCAGGGTCTGGGAGAACCTTGCAGCCAGAATTCAGGTTCGCATTATGGAAACTACCCGGCTTAAAAGATTTATATATCATACATGCATGGGTATCGGCATTGAGATGGCTGAGTGCAGGCTGGGCAGGAAAGAACCAGGGCTGGGTCTGAAAACCCGCTATGCCTTGTCACAATTTTTTTTATTTCGATCTCTAAGAGATCGCCTTGGTTTTTCAAAAATTCGTTCTGCCACAACTGGCGGTGCAGCTTTGGGTCCTGATACTTTCAAGTTTTTTCATGCCATGGGAGTCAACCTTAAACAGATTTATGGCCAGACTGAAATTGCAGGCATTTCCTGCATTCATAGAGATGGCCATATTGATTTCGATACTGTAGGTGAGCCAATTCCTGAGACCCGGATAAAGATTTCCGAGGAAGGAGAGATTCTATCCAAGTCTGATGCAGTATTTCAGGGTTATTACAAGGATAAAAAAGCCACAGCAGAAACATTGTCCGATGATGGCTGGCTGCTTTCCGGGGATGCGGGTTACTTTAAGGATAATGGGCAGCTGGTGGTTATTGACAGACTAAAAGATGTCATGGAACTGGCCGACGGCACTAAGTTTTCTCCACAATTCATGGAGAACAAGCTCAAGTTTTCGCCTTATATCAGAGAAGCTGTGGTCATGGGCAAAGGCAAAGAGTACATAGCAGCCATTATCTGTATTGATGAAGAAATTACCGGCAGATGGAGTGAAAGCAAGCTAATTACCTACACTACTTACCAGGATCTTGCCGCCAAAAAAGAAGTATATAATCTGATTGCTGAAGAAGTCAGAAAGATTAACTCCACCCTGCCGGAAAATACCAGAATCAGACGTTTTGCACTGCTTTTCAAGGAGTTGGATGCCGACGATGGTGAACTCACCAGGACCAGAAAGATAAGGCGAAAAGTTGTTGGTGAAAGGTACCAGGAACTGATAGACAATCTGTACACAGATAAGAGCAAGGTGGATATGGTGGCCAGAATTCAGTATCAGGATGGAAGTACCCGGGAAATGAAAGGAAGCATTGCCATTAAGGATGTTGCCTGACATAAGGCGGTTGCTTCTTTATTTTTTTTATATTTTATTTGAAACATGAACTTTAAACCTCCGTAATCATCTGGAATATACTATGGAATATTATTTACATCTGGTATTAAATGGTCTGGTCATAGGGAGTATTTACAGTCTTGTTGCCCTTGGCTTTGTCATTATTTACAAGGCCACAAAGGTAGTAAACTTTGCTCAGGGCGAACTGGTTATGTTTGGAGCATATGTATGTTTTGCATTGACTGTGCAGCTGGGCCTGCCCTTCCTTATTTCGTTTTTTATGACCTTGATATTTTCAGTTATTCTCGGCTTGTGTCTTGAGAGAGTAATTTTAAGGCCCATGATTGGCGAACCAATTATCAGTGTAATCATGGTTACGGTAGGCCTGTCCACGGTGCTGAAGGCGGTTATTCAGCTTTTCTGGGGGACTTCCATCAGAGTTTATCCACAGGTATTGCCAACAGAACCTGTCTGGATTCTTGGGTTGCCAGTAGCTCCAGTTTACATTGCAGCATTTTGCCTCTCTGTTGTTTTGTTTGTAATTTTTTCATTTTTTTTCAAATACTCAACCATGGGTATTGCCATGCGGGCTACAGCTTTTGATCAGCAGGCAGCGCAGTCCATGGGTATAGGGGTGAAAAACATTTTTGCCATGTCCTGGTGTATAGCAGCTGTTGTTTCCAGCATAGGCGGAATTATTCTTGGCAACATTAACGGAATAAACCCCCAGCTTGGCCACCTGGGACTCAAAGTGTTTCCCGCAGTTATTCTCGGCGGTTTGGACAGTCTTCTCGGTGCAGCCATCGGCGGTCTGATTATTGGGATTCTTGAAAATGTGTCAGACGGTCTGGCCCAGCAACTTTTTGGTCTGGCCGGTTTCCGGGAGGTGGCAGCTTATGTAGTTCTGGTTATAATTCTTATGATCAGGCCTTATGGTTTGTTCGGAACACATGAGATAGAGAGAGTTTAGTCATGCAGGGAAAATGCGGTCTTTTTTTTACAACTTATGCAAGGGAAAGTCAGGTTTTTCATACTGGATTCCAAAAAAGCAGTCTGGCAATTTTCTTTATCGTATTGCTGATATCACCTTTTTTTCTCAGCTCCTATCAGGTGTCCCTGCTGAACCTGATTAACATTGCGGTTATCGGAGCAGTATCGCTGAATCTGCTAACTGGTTCCTGCGGCCAGATATCTCTCGGACATGGGGCATTTATTGGAGTAGGAGCCTATGCCTCCGGAGTCCTCACCCTGAGTGGGATGCCTTTTCTGCCGGCCCTTATTCTGGCCGGCGGCATTACAGCCATGGTTGGGATGATATTTGGAATACCTTCCCTGCGTCTCAAAGGGATTTATCTGGCCATAGCTACTCTCGCTGCTCAGTTGATACTTGTCTATATTTTCATGCATTGGACTAGTGTCACAGGCGGTGCCATTGGTATGGGCTTAGACACACCAGTAATATTCGGCTTTGATTTTGATACTGATCTTAAAATGTTTTATCTTACACTTGCTTTTGCCGTGCTGGCCGTAATTATGGTCAAAAACGTGCTGCGCACCAAGTCAGGCCGGGCTTTTGTAGCTATTCGGGATTTTCATCTTTCTGCGGAATCAGTAGGTATAAATCTGTTTTATTACAAACTGCAGGCCTTTGGCATAAGTTCTTTCCTGGCAGGGATCGCCGGCGGTCTGTGGGCCCACTATACCATGTACATCACTCCAGAACAGTTTGAAATAACTCTTTCCATTAGTTATCTGGCCATGATCATCATTGGAGGACTGGGAAGCGTACTGGGCAGTGTATTCGGGGCTGTTTTTATTACTCTTCTTCCGGAAGTGCTAAGCTTTATAGCAGATCATTTGAGTGGCTTTTTTCCCAATATCAGCACATATTTTCTTGCCATGCGTGATGGTATATTCGGCCTTATTCTGGTTCTGTTTCTTATTTTTGAACCGGATGGACTGGCCAGACGATGGCAGCTTGCCAAATCATACTTCAAGCTGCATCCTTTTGCTCATTAATATCTTACTTTTCTATGGGGGGTTGTTATGAAACGATTCATGCAGTTTATCTTATTGGCAACTATAATGGCCTGTTTTTCAGGAGTCGCTCAGGCAGAGATTAGAATTGGACTGATTTCAGATCTCAGCGGTGCAACCTCTGATGTTGGAAGGCCTTATGCCGATGGAGTCAAGGATGCTGTCAAATACATTAATGATCAAGGCGGTATTAATGGTCAGAAGATTCATTTGATGCAGGTGGATTATGCCTACAATGTGCAGCAGGCTCTGGCAGCCTATAACAGATTCAAGAGCCAGGGTATGGTGGCCCTGCAGGGCTGGGGAACAGCTGACACTGAAGCGCTTGTTCGTCAGGTGGCAAGAGACCGCATCCCGACATTTTCCGCGTCTTACTCAGCCCATCTGACTGACCCCAATGTTGCTCCGTATAATTTTTTTATTGCTGCAGACTATTCAACTCAATTGCGTGGAGTACTTAACTATCTGCATCGTAACTGGGACAAAGATCGTGCTCCCAGGCTTGCTTTTGTTTATCCAAACCATCCCTATGGTCTGGCTCCCATACCTGCTGGGCGTGAGTATGCCCGGGAGCTTGGGTTTGAGATAGTGGGCGAAGAAAATGTTGGCCTTGGGGATATGGACGCTACCACACAGCTTATCAGACTAAATAGAAACAAGCCTGATTACGTATGGGTTGGTGGGACCATTTCTTCAACAGCAGTAATCCTGAAAGATGCTGAACGTCTTAATATGGATGCTGTTTTCATCACCAATATCTGGGGTAGTGATGAGCAGCTGCTGTCGCTGGCCGGCAGTTCTGTAAACGGGCACCTTGGTCTGCAGACAGGAGTAATTTACGGTGCAGATGTTCCTGGAATGGCTGTCATCGAGGAGATTACAGGCGGCAGACCTCAAATGACTCATTATATAAGGGGATTTGCTTCCATGCTGGTTATGGCAGAGGGCATCAGAATAGCTATGGAGAATGATGAGCTCAACGGATCTGGCATTCGCGATGCAGTAAGGACTTTGCGTGACTTCGATCCTATGGGGTTAACCCCTGCAGTCAGCTTTTATCCTGATGATCACAGACCTAATATGTCGGTTTATATTTATCGTCTGCATCAGGATGGTATGGAGCTACTGGCTGAAGAAGAGCTTGAAAGACGTGATGACTGGCTTGGGAAATAGCTTTATAGTTTTTTCTGGGCTGAAGACTGCAGACTGAAGGCTGAAGGCTGAAGGCTGGAGACTGAAGGCTGAAGGCTGGAGACTGAAGGCTGAAGGCTGGAGACTGAAGGCTGAAGGCTGAAGGCTGAAGGCTGGAAGATGCTGAAGAGCCTGTCTCTGGGCTAAGGTGTCATCAATAGCTAAACAGATTCAGCTAAACAAACAGTTCATTTATTTCAGAAACGCGTATTGCATCTTTTTTGACAGAAGAAAAATAGAGCTCCAAGTTTTGGAGCTTGACGGTATTAACTATAATAACATCAACGGAGATAAGGTTTGAACATACTCAGTGTTGAGAACCTTGAAGTTGTTTACAATGATGTTGTCCTGGTGCTTAAAGGACTATCCATCAAGGTGGAAAGGGGTTCCATAACAGCATTGCTGGGATCCAATGGCGCAGGCAAATCAACAACTCTTAAGTCTATTTCCGGGCTGCTGGCAACAGAAGACGGCGAAATAACCGAGGGATCCATATTTTATGATGAGCAGCCCATTCATAAATTATGGCCGGAAAAAATTGTCCGTCTCGGCATTTTCCAGGTCATGGAGGGCCGTAGAATATTTGAAGACCTGAATGTTGAAGAAAATCTCAAATGCGGGGGTTTCATTCGCCCTAAGAGTGAGTTTTCCGTATCAAAAGAAATGGTCTATGAATATTTTCCCCGGCTTAAGGAGCGCAGAAAGCAGCTGGCCGGATATCTGTCCGGTGGGGAACAGCAGATGCTGGCCATTGGCAGGGCACTAATGGCTAAGCCTAAATTGCTTTTGCTTGATGAGCCTTCTCTTGGGCTTGCCCCTTTGCTTGTGGAAGAGATTTTCGAGATTATCAAAAGAGTAAACAGTGAAGAGGGAGTAACCATTTTGCTTGTTGAGCAGAATGCCAGGGCTGCTCTGAGTATTTCGAGTCATGGTTATATTCTGGAAAACGGACGGATAGTTATGGATGGCAGGGCAAAGAGCCTGCTTGAAAATCCAGATGTTCAGGAATTTTATCTCGGCATCGGCAAAACTGGAGAAAAGCGTAGTTACCGGGATGTGAAGCATTACAGACGTAGAAAACGCTGGCTTGGATAACAGCCTTTACAAACCAATGGATTGATTACATGAATAAGGATAGATCAACAGGTTATTACAATGATCAGGAAGTTCAGAGCGCTTCTGAGCGTCAGAGGCATGTCTGGGAAAATCTTCAAACACTGCTGCATCACGCCTGCAGCTATTCGCCTGCCTTCAGGCAAAGACTTGAAAAGGCTGGCTTGAATGCTGAAGATATTAAAGGACTGGGTGACTGGGACAAAATTCCTGTACTGCCCAAGAAAGACCTTGTGCATCTGCAAACTCAGGACAGCCGTTTGGGTGGTTTGCTGGCCTGTGATTTAGGAGAACTGCGCCATATTTTCATGTCGCCCGGACCTATTGTGGATCCTGAGGCAAGAAAAAAGGATTTCTGGGGATTTGCTGAGGCATTTTATGCGGCAGGCTTTCGCAGTAGGGATGTTGTACAGATGACCTTCAGCTATCACTTCACTCCTGCAGGGTTGATGATGGAAGAGCCTTTGCATGAGATTGGATGCGCTGTTTTTCCTGCCGGACCAGGCAATACTGAAGGTCAGATTGACGTCATGACCAGGCTTGGGGTTAATGGATTTGTTGGTATGGCCAGTTTTCTCAAGATTATCGCAGATAAGGCTGAAAAAAATGGTCTGGACTTAAAAAAGGACTTTAAATTAAGAGTGGCCTTTGTAGCTGCAGAAAAGCTGTCAGAGACTCTCAGAAGCGAACTTGAAGAACGTTTCGGTATGCTGGTCAGGCAGGGGTATGGCACTGCTGATCTGGGCTGTATTGCCTATGAGTGTCCGGAGAAGTCCGGCATGCATCTTTCAAGCAGGTGTCATGTGGAAGTTTGTGATCCAGAGACCAGAAAACCTTTGTCTCCGGGGCAACCAGGTGAGGTTGTGGTTACTCCATTTAATCCTGACTATCCGCTCATACGTCTCGCTACAGGCGACTTGTCTGTAATTACAGAAGATCCATGCCCCTGTGGGCGTAAAAGCCCGCGTCTTCAGGGTATTATGGGCAGAGTGGATGATACAGTCAAGGTCAAAGGACAGTTTGTATATCCGGCACAGGTGGCACAGGCTCTTTCAGTTTTTCCTGATATCAAAACATGGAAAATTGTGACCACCAACCCAGGTGGAAAGGATAAAATAAGTTTATACCTTTGCTGCTCAAGAGATACGGATACCCTGAAGGTTTCCAAAACTTTTCAGGAAAAAATTAAGTTACGGGCCGAGGTGCATGTGCTGGAGGATGGTCACGAAATGTTTGAGAAGGGATCTGGTATTGAAGATAAAAGATCCTGGGAGTAGATGCGGCTATATATTTTTATAAAAGCTGTCCCTGATCATAGCGTTTTTTTCAAAAGGGCGAACCTTGTGTTCGCCCTTTCTCGTTTTTTTAACCTGAACCACTTGCGCAAGAGGCGAAATCTTTTTAATTCACTGTCGACTCAGTGTTGAAATTTTATTCTTTATGGTTTAACAACCTTCAGTAACGATAACCGTTTGATTAGTTAATGAAGAACCATCAACCATATGGAGATATTATGAAATTTATTGATACAGAAGATATTGGCGGTAAAAAACTTCTTATCAGGGTCGATTACAATGTACCCATCAAGAACCAGGAAATTCAGGATGACAATCGCATTAAGGCCAGCATTCCAACTCTTAAGCTTGCTCTTGAAAAGAACGCTTCTCTGATAATTTGTTCGCATCTCGGCAAACCCAAGGGAAAAATAGTGCCGGATCTTTCATTGAAACCTGTTGCTGCAAGACTTTCTGAACTGTTGGAAATAGATGTTGCACTGGCTCCAGACTGTATTGGTTCTGAAACAGAAGCCATGGCCCAAGCTTTGAAACCCGGGCAGGTCCTTATGCTGGAGAACTTGCGGTTCCATGAGGGTGAACAAAAAAATGATTCTGAATTTTCCGCGCAGCTGGCTAAACTGGGCCAGGCCTACGTGAATGATGCTTTTGGAGTTTCCCACAGAGCACATGCTTCTGTAGTAGGCATTACCGATCATTTTGAGCAGTGCATGGGTGGTCTTTTGCTGAAAAAGGAGTGGGAGTATCTGTCCAGAATTGTTGACCCTGCCAGACCGTTTATATTAATTTCCGGAGGCGCAAAAGTATCTTCCAAACTTGGAGTTCTGAACAATCTCATGGATAAGGTTAACTCCATGATTATTGGAGGTGCCATGGCCAATACCTTCATAAAGGCTATGGGATATGATGTAGGCAAATCTCTTGTAGAAGATCACTTACTGGATGAAGCCCAGGTCATAATGCAGAATGCCAGAGATAAAAAAGTTGGTTTTTACCTGCCGGTTGACTTTATTGCTGGTGATGGTGTGGACATTCAGGACGGTGCAGAGGTAGTTCCTTTTCAAAACATTCCTTCAGATAAAATGGCCTTAGATATCGGCCCGGCTTCATGCACTTTATTTGCCGAAGTTTTGACCAAAGCTGGAACCATCGTCTGGAATGGCCCCATGGGAGCATTTGAAAACAGAACCTTTGCCCAAGGGTCTTACAATATTGCAGATCTGGTGGGTGATTTGCCTGCTGAAACCATAGTTGGCGGAGGTGATACTGATGCTTTGATACATAAAATGAACATAACTGAAAAGTTCAGCTTCATTTCTACAGGTGGAGGTTCATTTATGGAATTTCTCGAAGGCAAAGTATTGCCCGGGTTCCAGGCTTTACAGCAGAAAGGTTGAGCAGTTGCTGAATATGGCCAAAGCAGGTACAGATTTATTTTAAGTTGTTCGGGATCAATCCCGGCAGGGAGCATTACGCGTTTCTGAAAACTATAAATTCGAGCTGTATGTCATAGCTATTATGGACTTAAAACCCGATTGCGACGGCTTGGCACGGGGACTGTCCCTGGCTTCGGGACTGTCCCCAATTGACTTTTCAGAAACGCGTAATGCTCCCTCCTGGCAAACCGCTGATTCAAATTAAGATCAGAATTATTTTTAAATGAGTATGATATGGGAGTTCAAATAAAATGTTAAAAAAAATTATGGCTGCCAACTGGAAAATGTACAAAACCAGAGATGATGCCAGCCGCACAGCAAGGGAGCTGGTGGTGGCAGTAGGCGATAAATTACCCGACGACCGGGAAGTTTTGCTTATTCCCCCTTTTACTGCTCTTTACGGTGTAAGTGAAATGCTTGCCGGACAAACTGGGTATTTTCTTGGAGGCCAGAATTTTTATCCGGAGCAGGAGGGTGCATATACAGGCGAGATAAGCCCGCAGCAATTGACTGACTGTGGTTGCTCTTTTGCCCTGGTCGGCCACTCTGAACGAAGGCATGTCCTTGGTGAGAGAGATGATTTTCTGGCTGAAAAGGTATTATATGGTCTTAATAGTAATTTAAAGATCATATTATGTATTGGAGAAACCATTGAAGAGCGAAAGCAGGGATTGGTTGAACAGGTTCTTCTTGGACAGCTCGAAAAAGGTCTTGCGAGGGCAGGACAGGTCAAGGCCGAAAACTTTATTATTGCCTATGAACCAGTATGGGCCATTGGAACGGGGGAAACTGCCGGACCTGAGGACATTGCCCAGGCTCACGATCTGATTCGCTCCTGGCTTGAACCGAACCAGCAAGAAGGCAAGGATATTCGGATTTTATATGGAGGCAGTGTAAAGCCTGATAATTGCGCTACTATTATTTCTCTTGACAATGTAGATGGTGTGCTGGTAGGAGGTGCGAGTTTGAAGGCTGATTCCTTTTCAAAGATTGTCACAGCTTAAGTATTTTTTTGGATCTGTTTAGTGGTCTGAACTGATCCATTTTTTTTAATTTTCCTTACGGAGGCGTTTCTTGCAAACTCTTATCATAACAATTCACATTATATCCTGCATCACGCTGGTTGTTCTTGTTCTATTGCAGTCAGGGCAGCAGGGCATGGGTGTCATATTTGGCGGGGGCGGCGGCAGCCTGTTCGGCAGCAGCGGAGCTGGAGGAATTCTGACCAAGCTTACTGTAGGAGTGGCTGCTGTTTTTTTCTGCACTTCTCTTACCTTTACCTACATGAGTGCCAAAAAGCATACTACTCAGCCAAGCTCGATTATTCTGGATGAGACCAGAAGAGATGAAATGACTCCGTCTCTGCCAGTGCAGACTCCCATAGAAACTGAGGAAAATTCCGCACCAGCAACTCAATAAAAATGCTGGACAAAATCAGAAAGACATTATATTAACCGCATTCGTTATTTCGACTTTCCCAATAGTGCCGAAGTGGTGGAACTGGTAGACACGCTATCTTGAGGGGGTAGTGGGCCACGCCCGTGGGGGTTCGAGTCCCCCCTTCGGCACCAAAAAAACTCAAAGGGTTCAGGCACTTAGCTTGAACCCTTTTTTATTTCATGACAATCTCTCCCCATTCTCTCCCCGTATTTTTACGATAAAAAAATGCACACAAAAATCATCCTGCAATGGTCACCTATTTTTCCCTCTAAAGGTATGTAGATTTTCAGAATTTTCTGTGATCTGTCTAAGAATTCTGTAAATGAACATATAACAGCTTAAAAACTGAAGAATGCCACCAAAGAAATATTCCATGTCATTTACCACTGGGGGGCTTTTTATATTTGAGTCCTCCATGTTTATTGACCTTTATTCTGACCTGCCTGACTGGGACAGGGTAAGAAAAAAGGTAATGGATCAGAACCTTCTTCAGCTTCGTTCGTCAGCCAGTTCACAAAAAATATCCGGCCAGATTTGCTCCCGCCTCAAGACCCTGTCATCAAATGAAATTGAATATTTCAGACATACTTCTGACCTGGAAAAAGGATACCTGCTGTGGGTGGGTGTCTGCAGAGCCCATCAATTTATTCGTGAATTTGCCACTGAGATTTTGAGAGAACGCTATATCACCTTTCGTCCGGATATTCCTCATGAAGAATTTGATATGTTTTTTAATGCAAAAGCGGAATGGGATGACAGCTTAGACAGAATAAAGCCTGCAACCAGGCTGAAATTGCGCCAGGTACTTTTCAGGATGATGCGGGAGGCTCAGTTGATCACGGCGCAGCATCAGATATTGCCTGCCATTATCAGTAGTGAACTGGCAGATTTATTGGCAGCTCAGCAGAAACAGGACTTATACTTGCTGCATGTTCGGCCGATATTCCTTAGATAAGCCAGGTCTTATTCTGGCCAATCAGGGTGAAACCTTTGAGGATTATCTGAAGCAGGTTCCTGAGCCAACCTTTGCCCCGGACAAAGAAAATGTCATTCCCATTCTTGATGGTGACTGGTTCACAGATGACCTGGCAGAGAGGTTCAAAGAATTTCTGAAAATCACCTTTGGCCGGGAGAATTTTGAAGACAATCTGCGCTTTATTGAAAAGGCTCTGGGCAAAAATCTGCGTAAATATCTGCTTAAGGATTTTTACAACGACCATGTCCGGCGCTATAAAAAAAGGCCCATCTACTGGATGTTTTCCAGCCCCAAGGGCAGTTTTAATGCCCTGATCTACATGCACCGCTATCAGCCTGATACTGCAAGTATTGTTTTGAACAAGTATCTGCGCGAGTTTCTGGTCAAGTTAAGTTCCCGCAAACAGCACTTAAAGGGTGTGAGCAACAGCACCAATGCCTCATCAAGTGAGAAAACCAGAGCCATAAATGAAATTGAGAAAATCAAGAAGATCATAAACGATCTTGAGGATTACGAACGTAAGATTCTTTATCCCCTGGCAGTTGAAAAGATTGAAATCGACCTTGATGATGGGGTTAAGGTCAATTATCCCAAGTTTGGCAAGGCCTTGAAAAAAGTGCCTGGGCTGTCAACTTAAGAGGACATTTTTATGAATATAAAAAATATGCTTTTGACCAATTTTCGCGGCGCTGAGTCCCTGAGTCTGGACTTTCATGACCAGCTGAATGTCTTTGTGGGAGTCAATGGTTCGGGTAAGTCCAGTGTGCTGGATGCGGCTGCGATCATGCTTTCCTGGTTTGTGAACCGGGTCAAGCACTCAGGATCATCAGGCCGCCCCATTACTGAAAGCGATATAATGAACGGCAAGTCTGTTGCCTCTTTGAATATTGCATGCAGCGATAAGAGCCAGGATATCAAATGGAAGATTGTCAAGTCTCGTCAGGGACATTCCAAGTTGAAGAAGCGTTCTGATTTTAATGAACTAAATGAACATACTAAACATATACAAGATCGTATAACTGAGGAAAGTGAAAATACCGATTTGCCCATTATGGTCTATTACCCAGTAAACAGAGCAGTACTGGATATTCCTCTGAGAATCAGATCAAAACATAAATTCAATCTCCTGGCAGCCTATGAAGAATCTCTCACAGGCGGGGTAAATTTCAGGACCTTTTTTGAATGGTTCAGAGAAAGGGAAGACCTGGAAAATGAGATGCGACGCCATCCTGAAATATAAGATGTATTTAATGAACCAAACAAATTATCATTTCCAGATCGTCAATTAGAATCAGTACGAAAGGCCCTGAGTATTTTTATGCCTGAGCTTACAGATCTTGCCGTAAGAAGAAACCCTTTGCGCATGGAAGTCAAAAAAAATGGCCAGGCTCTTATTGTCAATCAGCTTTCTGACGGTGAAAAATGCCTTATGGCCATGGTTGGGGATCTGGCCAGACGAATGGCCATAGCCAACCCTAACTTAGACGACCCTCTGCATGGAAAAGGAGTCGTCCTAATTGACGAAATTGATCTGCACCTTCATCCAAAATGGCAACGCCTTATTGTGCCCCGACTAACGGAAGCATTCCCCAACTGTCAGTTTGTTATTTCAACTCACTCACCCCATGTACTGACCCATGTCAAACCGGAAAATATTTTTCTGCTCAGTCTTGATAAGGAAGGCATGTCAGCACAAAAGCCTGCTGAATCATATGGAAAAAATGTGGACAGAATACTTGAAGATATTATGGGCCTTGAAACCACCAGGCCATGCATCATTAATGAAGGATTTGGCTGAACAGATAGATAATTTTTACTCCAATGGCTACCTGCTCAAGCTGAATGATCAGTGGCAAGTTCATGTTGACGCTGCCTCTCAATGGGAGGCAAGGCCGTATTTTCGCCAGGATGAATTTTTCCGTCGCTTTCTGGAAGTTCCTTTTCTGGAAAAAGATCTCAAGGTCTGTGTAATCATCTCAGATGCCCTGCGCTACGAAATAGGCGAAGAACTTTTAAGCCTTATCCGTCAGCAGGACCGCTATGAAGCTGAGCTGGAACCTATGCTGACCATGCTCCCAAGCTATACCCAGATGGGTATGGCTGCCCTTCTGCCTCACAGAAAACTGGCCTTGGCTGAAAATGAGACCTCTGCCGTGCTGGTTGATGGCCAAAGTTCTGTTGGGCTTGTTAATAGAACAAAAATCCTTCATCTGGCAAAGATGGGGGGTAAGCGGGCCGCCGCACTCAAGGCTGATGAATTTATGGCCATGAAGGGTGATGACTGCAGAATCCTGATCCGGGAAAATGATGTTGTTTATGTTTATCATAACCGGATAGATGCTGCAGGCGATAAGAGAGAGTCAGAAGATCAGGTTTTTGAGGCTGTTGAAAAAACCCTGGAGGACATGATCAGGCTCATAAAAAAGATGACAGGAGCCAACGCCAGCAATCTGATCATAACTGCCGACCATGGCTTTATCTATCAGGACCGGCCCATTGAGGAGAGTGATTTTTCAGGAAGTGCTGCCTGCGGTGATGAAATATTTTTCAGGGACAGAAGATTTGTGCTGGGTAAAGGTCTAAAGGATGCTCCTGGGCTGCACAAGTTTACATCATCCTTGTTGAAGCTTGATGGGGATGTGGAGATACAGATACCCAGATCCATTAACCGGCTGCGCTTAAGAGGTTCTGGAAGCAGATTTGTGCACGGTGGTGCAGCCCTGCAGGAAGTTGTTGTGCCTGTCCTCAAGGTGAACAAAAAGCGTAAAAGCAATATTTCCGCAGTAAGTGTGAATATTCTTGCCGGAGCCGGGAATATCATTACTTCTGGACAGCTTGCAGTGGGCTTTTATCAGGAAAATCCGGTAAGTGACAAAGTCCGGCCCAGAAATCTCAGGGCGGGTATATATACCCTTGAATGCGAACTCATTTCCGATTCTCATGATCTTTCATTTGATATTGTCTCGGATAATCCAAGAGATCGGGAACTAAAGGTTCGCTTCCTGCTGACCAGCAAGGCTGATCAGTTTAACAATCAGGAAGTGATACTCAAGCTTTTGGAAAAAGTTTCTGGAACCAGTCATTACAAAGACTATAAGTCCCTCAGATACATACTGAGAAGATCATTTACCAGCGATTTTGATTTTTGATGATCTGTATTTTCATGACAATTTAGTAATTGCTCAACACATTTTTTTATTGGATCAAGCCTCTGGCCTGTTTGGCTTTTCGCATTGTTGCTTGTTTGACCCGCCTTGAGCCCGTTAGCCAAAAGCATGGCGAAAACACTGTCTCCCGGCTATTGGAAAACATAATGATTTTGGCTTACGGGCTCAAGCCGGGAGTTTGCAACAAAAGAAAACCAAATTGGGCAGAGGCTGCCAATATAGTGAACAGTTACACAATTTATCCCTTTTCAATCGAAAAGCAGGGAACAGGCACTAACTATGATGGAACTGGATAAAAAAATCAGTCAGCTTTTTGCAGGTCTTGTAGTCCGCAAAGATCTGGTCAAGACAGTCAAGGGCAACGCCATTGTGCCGACTTATGTTCTGGAATATCTGCTTGGTCAGTACTGCGCCACTGATGACGAAGCCAGCATTCAGTCCGGTATTGATACGGTCAGGGAAATTCTGTCCAGACATTATGTCCATCGCAACGAAGCAGGACTTATCCGTTCGACAATCAAGGAAAAGGGACGGCACAAGGTTATAGATAAGATCAGCGTGGACCTGAATGATAAGACAGATAACTATGAGGCTCAATTCTCTAATCTGGGTATCAAAAAGGTTCTGGTTGATTCCGGGACTGTTAAGAGTCATCCCAAGCTTCTGGTCAGTGGGGTATGGTGCATAGCTGATGTAGAATATGTGTTTACCGAAGATCAGAGGATCTCTCCGTGGATTTTATCAAGTCTCAAGCCCATTCAACTATCCAATTTTGATTATGACAATTATATAGAAACAAGAAAGGATTTTACCACCCGGGAATGGATTGACCTGCTTGTGAAAAGCATTGGTTTTAATCCTGAAATGTTTGGGCGCCGCAGCAAGCTGACCCAGCTGGTTCGTCTCATTCCTTTTTGCGAACGAAATTACAATCTTATTGAGCTTGGCCCCAAAGGGACAGGCAAATCTCATATATATTCTGAGTTTTCACCTCATGGCATACTTATCTCAGGGGGTGAAGTCACTGTGGCCAAGCTTTTTGTCAACAATCAAAGCGGCAAAATCGGCCTGGTAGGCTATTGGGATGTAGTGGCTTTTGATGAATTTGCCGGGAAGCAGAAACAGGTGAACAAGGCCCTTGTTGACATTTTGAAGAACTACATGGCCAATAAATCCTTCTCCAGAGGTGTGGAAACTCTGGGAGCTGAAGCATCCATGACCTTTGTGGGCAATACCAGTCATACTGTTCCCTATATGCTCAAGCACGAAGCCCTGTTTTGTGATCTGCCTGAAAAATATCATGATTCAGCTTTTCTGGACCGGATTCATTTTTATATCCCCGGCTGGGAGGTGGACATAATCAGAGGTGAGATGTTTTCTGACGGCTATGGATTCGTGGTAGATTATCTTGCTGAAATCTTGAGAGCCATGCGCAACCATGACTATTCAGACAGATATAAACAACTTTATACTCTGTCGTCTGATATAGCCACCAGGGATAGAGACGCTATTAACAAGACTTTTTCCGGGCTGATGAAGATTATTTTTCCTCATGGCCAGGCAACTCCTGAAGAAATTCGGGAAATCCTGGACTTTGCTGTTGAGGGCCGCAAGCGGGTCAAAGACCAGCTCATGCGCATTGACTCCACTTACGCCAGGGTTAATTTCAGCTATACAGATGAAAGCAACAAGAAATATTCAGTCAAAACCCTGGAAGAACGTGAGTATCCAAAATACTATCACCGCACCCTGAGTGAAAACGATGTCAGTGAGCAGCCTGAAGATTCAGGGGATCCTGCTGATCTGTCAGCACAAGAGGATACGGCTCCCCAGCAGGAACTTACTGAGCAGCACATAGTTATCCAGGAAAATCAGCGAGGCATTTCCTATGAAGGGCTTTTTGGCCCCTATCTTAAGGGTGCAAGCAAGATTACAGTAACAGATCCGTATATCAGGGCATTTTTTCAGATCCGCAATTTTATGGAATTTCTTGAGTCCCTGGCCAGAATCAAGCTCAAGGAAGAGGAAAGCAATGTCCATCTTATCACCTCAGAAGATGATCAAAAGCCGGATCAGCAGAAACAGTTTCTGGACCAGATCAAGGAGTCAGCAGATTCAATAGGGATAAGTTTCACCTGGAACTTTAATGCTGCCGGTTCTATACATGCCAGGCACATAGTTACTGACCACGGCTGGAAAATCAGCCTGGACCGGGGCTTAGATATATTCCAGCGCTATGATATGAATGACCACTTCACCTTTGCCAACCGCCTGCAGCAATACCGCCCCTGCAAGGCCTTTGAGGTGACTTTTATCAGGGAGTGAGGTTTTGCTAACCTCGCCACTCTTTGAGTCATTTATAATAATGATCAGGTTTGACAGGTCAATGTTCTCCCAGGCAAGCTTTGCAATTTCAGAAAAGTGCATACCAGTTTTCAATGCCATAAGGGTTATGTCGTGAATATCGTGGTGTCCACGGGCTTCCAGCTCTCTTAAAAGTGTTTCAGCCTACGTACATACTCAGAAAGAAGTTTAGCGATCCTAAAATTGCCAAGCTTTCTATTGGTAAAGTTCATAAGCACTTATTTCAAAACATAAATCGAGTCTGTATATTGTACCCGATTATTTATATACTCATCTGGTTGTTGATTGTCATAAGTCAGAGTGTCAACAATTATAAGGGTCAGGTTCTGAAAGGTGATCTTCTGATACGAAACCTTAAACTTATTGATACTAAAAGTCACTGCATTTTTCCAAATATAGCATCCGCAACCCCTTTCCCAGACAAGTCCAATCACTATGCAATTTGCATATGCCTCTCGGTGTCCGGAAAAGTTCATGTTATGATTGAAGTTCCTCCCAAAAACTGGACAAGGAGTTAAGGTGGATTTTATGAACATCCACAAGTCCGGAATCGGGAGGGAAAATGTCCAAACGAAAAAATCACAGCGCTTCTTTCAAAGCCCAGGTAGCCCTGCAGGCATACAAGGGAGAAAAGACCTTGGCTGAGCTGGCCAGCCTGTACAAAGTTCATCCAAATCAAATTTCCAAATGGAAGAAGCAGCTCATTGAAAATACTCCAGAACTCTTCGATGGTTCTCACAAAAAAAGAACCAAGGAAAAAGAGGAGATAGAAGCCCAGCTATACCAGCAAATAGGCCAGCTCAAGGTGGAACTTGACTGGCTTAAAAAAAAATCTGGCCTGCTCGGTTAAGTATATGCGCCATGCTATTGAGCCTGACAACAGTTTCATCCCTGTTAGCAGGCAATGTGAACTTCTGGGACTGCCCAGATCTTCTTATTATTATCAACAGTGTCGTGACAACAGTTACAATGAGCTCCTGATGCGGATGATTGACGAACAGTACACAAGGCGTCCGTTTTACGGCAGCCCCAGAATGACTGACTGGTTACGCAGTCAGGGAGAGCTGGTCAATCACAAGCGTGTAGAGCGACTGATGCGCAAGATGGGCATCATGGCCGTAGTGCCCGGACCCCACACCAGTCGTCCACATCCGGAACATAATGTATATCCGTATCTGTTGCGTAATCTGGATATCAACCGAGCTGATCAGGTTTGGGCAGCTGACATAACCTATATCAGAATGGATAAAGGATTTCTGTACCTGGTGGCCATCATGGACTGGTTCAGCCGCTATGTTTTATCCTGGCGTCTGTCAAACTCTCTGGATGTCTACTTTTGCCTCGAGGCTCTTGAGGAAGCCCTGAGCATTAGCAAGCCGGATATTTTTAATACTGACCAGGGATCTCAGTTTACAAGCCCTAAACATACAGACAGACTAAAAGATGCCCAGATCAATATCAGCATGGATGGGCGAGGTCGCTTCCAGGACAACATATTTATCGAACGTCTTTGGCGATCAGTAAAATACGAAGAGGTCTACCTCAAGAATTACAGTGATGGCCGAGGTGCCTTCGAAAATTTGAAGAATTATTTTCTCTTTTATAATCAGGAACGTCCGCATGATTCCTTGGGGAAAAGGACTCCAGAGCATGCATATTTATTTGACAAAGAACGAATTAACTGATGCGATCCCAGGAACCCCCATGGGGGTTCCTGCCCTTGAAAAAAACCAGTGGCCTACACCTTAACTTGACCCATTTTTTGTCCAACCAATGGGGGAAGCCTCAGATCACTGAGCGCAAATTCATTAACAAATCTGTTGTTAATCAGTACGTCGATTTTGTTTTCATAAATATCTTCCAAGGTCGTAACAGACTCCTGAAAAAACCAGAAGTGATTATCATAAAAACGCAGCTTGTCTCTCAGTTTATATGCCGGTATCCTCGAATTTACTGGCAGATGGATTTGAGCGCCAAGTTCAAATCTGATTTCAAGCATTAACACCTCAACTTAACAGTGCTTAAAATGATTGCTCAAAAAACTTACATGCTCTTGTCTAAAACAGACTCGCCATAAACAATGATTAATAAAAATTGAAGAGCATATCTGGAAGAACTCAAAAAATTGAATAGGATTAGCGTTTTTCATGTGTAGCGGCATGTGGGTTAAGCTGAAAACTTATCTGGAAAGTAGGCTTTGTGACACAAATTTATCTCTCTAACTAATATTGCACAGATTTTTTAAAAAATCAATATGATTAATTCTCATATGCCAAAAATGTCTAATATCTATATTGACCAGGCATCAGCCACAACGATACAAACTGAACCAGGAAACACAGAAAGTTTTAGATAGAAGAGAGATATTAGTAGCATATCAGCTTATGGGAGCTTCATAACATTAAGCAGTTAAGATGAAGGTTTTTGTATAGCAGACTATACGTGCATGTTCAGAAAAAAGTTCAGTCCTGCCTGAATTGTCAAGCCTTGATTTGCCAGTATTCAAAATAAATGAATCTTCATTTGTTTCTAATCCAGCCTTTGGTGAAAAGTCTATAATCAGACTGAATTCCAGCAGAAGATACACAATCGAAAAAATACCTGCATCCAGGTCTTCAAAAAAGCCCATATTGCAATCATTGCTCTAAAATGCAGTTTTCTGAAAGTGTTTAGCTAATCAAAAAAAGAAATTTATCACAATGTTTCCCTATTCTACAAAAATGTTGTAGTTTATAGTTAGAAGCTCTTCACCCGGGCGGCCCGGGGCCGAACCTGTGAGTAACTTATACACCTCGTTCCCAGGCTCCAGCCTGGGGACGTTTAGTTCTTGCGGCTCCAGCCGCTTCTTCAAAAACTGGCTGGAGCCACAAAAAAAGAGGAAAATATCCTTAGCACGTTAGAGATTGCCGCGCTCGAAGACTCGCTCGCAATGACACATGAGGTGTTACAGATGTAGTTGCTCAAAATCTGTCACCCACGAAGGTGCCTAAGCGACCGAAGCAATCTGTATGGCAAAGCCATAATATTCTAAATTTATTGGATATTCGATTGTAGTTACTTGTATGACTTGTGGAATATGATTCAACAGACAATGGAAACTGGATCTGGTAATTTTTATCAATAATGCAAACAGGAGGGAAGGGTGAAAATTTCTAAAAGCAATGATGTATTGGGAACAGTGAACAGGGGGAATCCTGCTGAATCAGGACTTTGCACACTATGCCGTGCTGATTGTGCTGGTAAGTGTGAAGTCTGGCTGTCAAGTCTCAGGGGCAGGGAAATTTTATATCCAAGAAGCTATGGAAAAGTGACAGCAGGCAGTGATAATATCACTCATGTAGGTGTTTCTTATAACTCTCTGCGAATTCAGGGGTATAATTATGGTTCTCTTGGTCTGGCTGAAGGAAAAACTCATGATCCTGACAACTGTGCTTTTCCGGATGTGAACGTAGAGACCTCATTTGGAAATCACAAAATTGTTAAAGCTAAGATGCCCATTATGACTGGAGCTTTGGGTTCAACAAAGATTGCTGAAACATATTGGGATTCTTTTGCCATTGGCTGTTCATTAGTTGGAGTGCCTATTGTTATTGGCGAAAATGTAGTGGGAGTTGACTCCAAATCCGTCATGTTTGATGGAAAAATTATTTCGGCCCCAGAACTGGATAGAAGGATTGACACTTACCTGCGTTACAATGATGGCTATGGAGCTGTACTGGTGCAGCTTAATGTTGAAGATTCAAGGAACAAGGTAGCGGAATATCTGTCAGAAAAATATGGCGACAAGGTGCTGGTTGAACTCAAATGGGGTCAGGGGGCCAAAGATATTGGGGGTGAAATTGAGGTTTTTGATCTTGAGCAGGCCATGTTCTTGAAAAACAGAGGATATATTGTTGATCCTGATCCTGAACTGGAAGAGGTTCAGGAAGCATTCAATCATGGATCCATCAAATCTTTTGCCAGGCACAGCCGGCTGGGCTATACTGATCTGTCAGAGTTCGATCAAGTCAGAGAAAACTTCAAGGCAACTGTTGATCATATCAGAAGCCTTGGTTTTAAAGGCGTTACTTTAAAGACAGGTGCTTATGGCATGGAGGCACTGGCCATGGCCATTAAACTTGCCGGTGAAAACGAAATTGATTTACTTACCATTGACGGCGCTGGAGGAGGCACTGGAATGAGCCCCTGGAATATGATGGAATCATGGGGTGTTCCTTCCATTCTGCTGCATTCCAAAGCTTATCAGTATGCTTCAATGCTTCAGGAAAAGGGGCAGAATGTGCCTGATCTGTCATTTGCAGGAGGCTTTGCCCGGGAAGATCACATTTTTAAAGCCATGGCATTGGGTGCGCCTTTCTCCAAGATTGTCTGCATGGGAAGGGCCTTGATGATCCCAGGTTTTCTTGGTTCAAATATTGAGGGAGTGCTGAACCCGAAAAATAGGGATAAAGTTGGTGGGAACTGGGAAAAGCTGCCCAAAACTGTCAGTGATATTGGCAAGCAGGCTGACGAACTTTTTGCTGGCTATTATGATGTTCGCAAGAAAATTGGCTCTGCTGAATTAAAAAATATTCCATATGGGGCCATAGCTTTCTGGACTATGGCTGACAAGCTCAAAGCCGGATTGCAGCAGTTTCTGGCCGGAACCAGAAAGTTTACTTTGTCAGAGATATCAAGAAACGATCTCGCCGCTGGCAACAGAGAGACTGAAAAAGAGACAGGGATTACATTTATTACAGACGCCCTGGATGACAAAGCCAGGCAGATTCTGAATTCATAATTTTGGTTCGACCCTTTGCATATGACACAAGAATGGATGTTCCAACACTCCAGTGCTCTTTCACGCTTGCCCCTGGGAAGCAAAAAAATGTTAAAGAGGACAGCTGGTATTTTATCTAAGCATATGTAAAGGGTTGAACAGACTCAAAATTCATACATATAGAGTATTATGGAAGACCTGGTAATTTCTCCGGTCAGGACTGAGTCTTCAATCACCGGCAGAAAACCTGCATCAGATCCAGCCATGATTTCAAGGGCTTGTCTGACAGATTGATCAGGACTTACCGCCTGAAAGTTTCTGTTAAGCATGGAGGTCACTGGCTGCTGCCACTGCTTCTGGTTTTTAATCTTGTCTATGGGTTTTTTATTTATCATGCCCAAAAGTATCGAATTTTCATCAATCACTGGAATTGTTGACCGACCTGATTCATTAAGGACCTGAGCAGCCTTTTCCAGAGTATCAGATGAATACAAAACACTGTTAGTTTGAGTCGTGAGCTGCCTTACTTTCAGCTCAATAATCTCTGTGCTGCTGATGATTTCAGTCAATTCCTCGCGAGCCTGCTGGATTTCAGTTTTGAGAATGGCTGAACCTGCCCCTGGATGTCCCCCGCCTCCTAGTTTGCGCATTAATGCGCCTATATCCAGTGCTCTTGCACTTCCGCGTCCGATGACAGCTGTTTTGCCGGCATTCATGGGAAATATGCCGAATGCAGCGTCCAGACCCTTGATATCCTTAAATTTATTGACCACTGAAGGAAGCATGTTCAGACCTTTATCCACTTGCTGAGTGCATATGCCTATACGCAGGCTGCCTGCTGTTACAATGTCTGAATCAGCCAGCATCCTGCTGAATAGTTCAAGGTGTCTACTGTCCAATGAAGCTTCCAAATATGCTGATACCACATTCAGATCAGCGCCATTTTCCAGCATAAAGGCGGCCATGCGTGCATCCCTGTGGGTTGTTCCGGGAAATGACAATGATCCAGTATCCTCATAGATGCCAAGTAAAAAAAGAGTTGCATGCACAGGGGAAAAGGCCAGGTCTTTTTTCTGGATTTCTTCCAGCACAATAGTGACCGCTGCTCCTGTTTCTTCCTTGCGCATGCTTCCAGCTTTTATGCCTGACTGACCCATATGATGATCCCATATTTCTATCTGCAGATTTTTATTTTCGGCCAATTCCTGCATTTTATCCAGGCGTTGCCAGCTTGAAGTATCAGTGACCACAAGGTGTGTCAGCTCTGATAAATCAATATTTTTTCTGGATACAAGTCTGAGCATGTCCCAGTGCACGGTTAAAAATTCCCTGACCATGGGGCATGCTTGAGTGGGCATAACCCGTGTATGGTCTGGGTATAGAAAAGAGGCAGCTACCATGGAAGCCAGGGCATCAAAGTCAGTATTGTAATGTGTGGTTATGATTTTCATAATACCTTCTCCTGTCTGAAAGCATCAGTGTTAAGTATGAGTTTGTCAGTATATGCTTAACTTAAAAAAGGGATAAACTTTTTATAAAGCCACAGTATCATTTTCTCTTGACCGAGTAATGGAGTGAAGGTAAAGCGCTCTCTGCGATGTGATGATGCTTGAATCAATGGACACTGTTATTGCTTGTCTGTGTAGTGCGGGCTGTGAACCACAACCCAATTTAAACATGGATCGTTAAGTTGGGGCGATAACCGCACTTTTTAGGCTGAAGGCTGAAGAATTAGGAGCCTGGACATCATTGCTCTTTCAAGGTTAAAATTCTTTCTTGTTATTTTCTACAGGATTGAAACGTTACAACTAAGCTTTTTGCGGGGCCCTGCACGGAAAAAGAGGCCCCTTCGGGGCAGCTGTTTGCTAAGCCTTTGTAAAGTGGGGCCTGCTTCCATCAGGCCAGGTTCAGAAACGCGTAATGCTCCCTCAAAAACAGTCGGCAGGATGCGGGCTACACTTAAAATTGCCGTAACGACCAGCATGTTGGTCTGAAATTTCCACTAAGCGCCTAAAGCATGGTGACGTAGAATCCATTATTTCGCTAAAATATAAAAAAACAGGATGGTAAGCCAGTTATGCCAAAAAAAATTGAGCAGTTTACTTATGCAATTTGGTGGAACGTGCTGCTGATCACTTTTGGTTCTGTAATTTTTGCTGTAGGTTTAAAAGGGATAGCTGTACACCATAACTTTATTCCAGGAGGAGTCTTTGGCCTTGGATTGCTGTTTTATTATTTCAATCCAATATTATCTGCTGGATTGATATATTTTTTATTAAATATTCCCTTGTTTGCTTTAGGCTGGATGTATGTAAGCAAACGATTTTTTTATTACAGTCTTTACGCCATGGTGGTTGCTACCATTGCTTATGAGTTGATTAGTCTAAATTTCGGTATCAAGGATCAGCTTTATGCAGCCATAGCAGCCGGAGCAGTCTGTGGAGTAGGATGTGGTATAGTACTGCGAACTTTCGGATCTAACGGCGGCTTGGACGTTATCGCTATAATGCTCAATCAGAAATATAATTTCGGGATTGGAAAACTTTACTTTTTATTTAATTTCTTTTTGTTTTCTTTCAGCCTGCTTGTTCTTGATATTGATCTGGTCATAGCATCCCTGATTCTGGTTTTTATTATGTCCATTGTGCTGGAATACACCATGGCCTCATTCAACCAGCGGAAGCTGGTCTTGATTATATCAGAAAAAAACAAGGATATTGCCCAGGAGATGATGGATCATCTGAAAATGGGGGCTACTTTTATTAAAAGCAGAGGTGCATATACCGGTCATGACAAGGATGTAATCATGGCCATAACCAATAATATCATGCTCAAACGTTTGGAACAGACAGTGTTTTCCCATGATGACAATGCCATTTTTATTGTGGAAAATACATTTAATGTTTTGGGATCCAGTTTTAACAAAAGAAAGATATATTAAGAGCTAAGTGAACATTCAAACCAGCGTGCTGATGGCTACGACAAGGCTTAGTGCAGAGTAAATAGTGACGGCTGATTATAATGAAGCTCCTTACCCGGGGGGGTCGGGACCGAAAGCCAGTCATTGCGCAGCGTGCAAAAGTCTGAGCTGTTATAGCGCATCAAGAGCACTTAACAATTGCATTCCATGAAGTAGGCATCGCTAACCCCGTCCAACAGCAGAAACGACTCTGCTTTAATTTGTAAAATAATGGCATCTCGCTGAGCAGCCAGCCCCTGCAATTGTGGATGTTGTTTGAGGAGCTGTTCTTTCAGGGTGTCTTGATCAATGGATTGAGCAGGGCTGCAAGTGCCTTTGACAGTTAATGCCTTTATGGATGATCTATCAGGGCTTTGTGTTCTTGTATCAATCATAACAGCCACTTTGGGGTTGGCTGATATGTTTCTGAACTTACTTGAATCTTTCTGGGTCAACATAAAGATGTTATGTCCTTTATCGTCACAAATAAAAGCCATGAGTGAGCAATGTGGCTGATTTTCAGTGCTGGTAGTTAGAACAGCCAGGTCGTTTTGTTTCATAATTTTTAAAATTATGTCCTGCATTTTGTTTTTCCTCAAATTATTGTATCAGATTAGAGCTTTGCTTATGGCACCGGGGACTGGATCTTTCGGGACCAGCTTGTCTCAAACAAAAATAACATTTGTTGATGCTCAACCGGCCCCTGAGTGCCTGTCCCCTGTATTCTCAAAAAAGGCTAAACTGTTACAGATCATCCAAAAAGCATGGTGAACAGTCAGCAGGTTTACTTTTCCTGAAACTTATGCCTGGCAGCCACCTCTCGCAATACTTCCTGATATTTTTCTTTTAACTTCATCATGTAATCAGTATCGGTTTTTCCTTTCCATGTTTCCACTTCACTGAATCTTTTGGGAATTTTAATCTCCTCGGGTTTAAAGCCTGTCCTGAACTTTATGGCCCAGCGATGAGCCTGAATCGACAGTATTGTAGCGTCAAGCTCCTCTTCAGAGTATTCAAGGCCTATGGATTTCAAGGCCTTTATGAAAACTTCTCTGGGGTAGGCCTTTCTTCCAAAAAGACAGCCTGCAGCAGAGCACATGAGTATTCTGTAATATTCCTGGTCCTGCATGTATTTAATAGCAACTTCCATGTCCCTGGCCTGCTCCTCCTGGTCAAAGCTGTAGGCTCCAGTGTCAAGGTGAGAGTGCCTGAAACCCAGTGCCTGACTGACATAGTAGTTTTCACCAGTGGCATAGCCAGCCATTTCCTGTCCCAACACGCAGGCAAAATCTTCACCACCATAGACATAGGCCGCGTTTAAGGCCCCTTTGCCCAAGTGCAGGTAAAAATCATTAATTTTTCCCGAAAGACAGGCAAGTGCTTCAACATAAGCGTGAACATCGCCAAAAGCAAGCTCAGCTATGGTCTGTTCTGTAGTAACGATGCCTTTTTCCAGAGCCTCTGTGGCCCAGGCCAGGGCTACTCCGGCACTTATGGCGTCTAATCCGAGTTTTTCAACTTCTTCAAGTAAAGTCAGTACTCCTGAAGCTGTAGTGACCCCAAGCATGGAGCCGACTCCAAATATGGGCTCATAATCATAAGAAACCTGGCGGTACAGATATTCATGTTCGTCGCCGAATCTTTCCCTTAAGAGCCCAATGTGAATGCACCCAACAGGACATCCTGCGCATGCGACCTGGCGCAGTAAAAGATCCTGGGCGAAGGTCTCACCGGAAATTCCTTCAATTTCCGGATCATGGGTGCTTTGCAGGTTCCTCCAGGGCAGTGCCTTTAATTCATTAAGGGGAATAAGATTTTCAGGTGTGCCAAGGTTATGATATTTTTTTACTGCACCGCTCTCAGTGATTGTTTTGTAGATGCTTTGATAGACTTTATTGTATTCCTTCAACGTGTCTGAAGGCAATTCAAGGCTTGAGTCACCTGAAATAATAATACCTTTGAGGTTTTTGGCTCCCATGGCCGCGCCACCACCCATTCGCCCGAAATGCCTGTAAGTATCAACATTTACACAGGCATAGCTGATAAGATTTTCGCCTGCTGGACCTATGCGTAATATACTGCGGTGACCAGGGTTTCTGGGTTTGAGCGTGCGCAGAACCTTGCCGGTTTTGAATATATCCAGTCCTTTGAGAAAGTGAACATCCTGGATATTGATTTCCTTGGATCCGAAACCAAGACAGGTAAGGCGTTGGGCCTTTCCAGTAATAACCAGAGCGTCATACCCTGCAAATCTCAAGGCCAGAGCTGAACGGCCACCTCCATGTGATTCAGCGTATTGCCCATTGTATGGAGACATAAAGCTCATAATGGTTTTACTCATCAAAGGAAATAGTCCAGTTAGAGGACCTATGGCAAAAATAACAGGCTGGCTGGGGTGAAACGGATCCTGATCAAAATCAGCATAATTCTCGAAAAGACCGGCAGCCAGTCCGCTGCCGCCAAGCCATTGTTTCCTGGTGTCAAAAAATTCAACTTTGGATTTTTGTTGCGTCAAATTGACAACAAGCACCCTGAAAGGCTTATTCATCTGGGACCTCCTTAGCGGATCCGACCATTTCTAAACAATCATGCGGACAAAAAGGAACGCAGCGTCCGCAATGAATGCAAAATACAGGCATCTGATTATCAGGATCAAAATAAATTGCGTCAACAGGGCAGGCAGTTGCGCACTCTGAACAGCTGATGCAAAGACTTTTCTTCAGAATGACTCCCCCACCTTTTTTGGGTCGAAGAGCTTCAGTGGGACATACTGGTGCGCATGGGGGCGGATCGCAGGCCAGACAAACGGTAGCTTCATAACCTGTACTTATACCTCCAGAAGAATGAATTCTTATTCCTGACCTTTTCCACGAAAGAGACTTGTGGATGTTGCGTGCGCAGGCCAGGGAACATGAATAGCAGCCTATGCAGCGTTTCATGTTGCTGGCTTTTAATATTTTCACAATAAAAAACCTCCAATATAAATGTGCATTTTTATGAATGGCATTAACGCTCCTGCAAACGAGACAGGGCAGCCTTGCTTGCTTTTTTAGAAACGTGTAATGCTCTTTTTTTATGTTTTACCTTATCTGAAAGTTATAATAAGATTACTGACTGTTACCAGATGAAACCTTTCAATGATTCATGAATTGAGATTGTAACCTATTGACAATATTTAAAATTTTTTAACGTGGGGGTCAACTTATGATTTTTAGCCAAAGAATTTCCAGTATTAAACCCTCAGCCACTCTGGCTATTAATGCCAAGGCTCAAGAGCTCAGGGCAAACGGGGAAAAAGTGGTCAGCCTGGCAGTTGGAGAGCCTGATTTTGCTACTCCTGCGCATATTATTCAAGCAGCCAAATCAGCCCTTGATGAAGGTTTTACAAGGTATACTGCTGTTCCGGGCATTCCAGAACTGCGTCAGGCTGTTGCTGCTTATTTTGCCAAAAATTATGCCATTGAATGCCGTTTTGACGAAGTCATGGTATCCAATGGTGGAAAACAATGCCTTTATAATATTTTGCAGGCCATGGTTGACCCCGGTCACGAGGTGCTTATTCCTGGTCCCTACTGGGTGAGTTATCCGGCCCTGGTTCAGCTTGCCCAGGGAGTGCCAGTGATTGTACCGACAGAGCCAGAGGCAAATTTCCTTGTAACGGCTGAAAGTCTTGAGAAAAAAGTCACAAATAATACCAGAGTGCTGATTTTGAATACTCCATCAAATCCCACTGGTTGTCATTATTCCCAGGAGCAGCTTAATGATCTGGCAAACTGGGCAGCGTCTAAAAATATTTTCATAATCTGCGACGAAATATATGATCAACTGGTGTATGAACCTGCCAAACCGGCATCCTTATGTGCTTTCTGGCAGGAAAACAAGGAAAAAGTTGCGGTGGTAAATGGACTGTCCAAAACCTTTGCCATGACTGGATGGAGGGTGGGCTATACACTGGCTCATATTGATCTGATTAAGTCCATGACCAGAATTCAAAGTCAGTCTACCTCCAATATCTGCTCTTTTGCTCAGCGCGGAGCCCTGGCCGCCCTGACCGGCTCTTTTGAATTTGTGAAGGAAATGAAGACCGCATTCGCTCCAAGAAGAGACATGACCTTAGATATCATCAATTCCTGGGAAGAGGCTTATTGTCCAAAGCCTGATGGCGCATTTTATGTTTTCCCACGTGTTGATTCTTTTTATAACCAGGAAGTAAGCAACTCTTCCATTTTATGCCAAAAGATTCTTGAAGAAGAAAAAATTGCCCTTGTTCCAGGTGAGGCTTTCGGTGATGACAGATGTATCAGGATTTCCTATGCTGTTGACGAGAAGGTCCTGAAGGGCTGCCTGCATAAAATCGGCAATTACTTAAAAAGCCTTAAGGGGTGAGTAGCTTACAAGTAACTATAATCGTTTTGCAAATAAAATCAGACGGTTATATTTTTCACATTTTCACGATTTTTGCTTATGTTTGATGCACATTTGCCAGAAAAGTTCCGTCAAAGATGGGAGCTTTGCGCCTGGCACAGGGACTGTCCCTCGCTGTGTAAATTTTTTCATTTAAGCAAATTTTTTCCAGGAACCAATGCAGTATCAATCTTTTTTATAGTACCTCGCGGGGACTGTCCCAATTTTCAGAAAAGTGACAGACTCGTAAAGTTACTCACACGTTCGGTCCTGGTCCGCCCGGGTGAGGAGCTTACAAGTAACTGCAATCGTTTTGTCAATAAAATCAAAGCGTTATGCTTTTACCATACAGATTGCTTCGGTCACTCAGGCTCCCTCGCGGGTAACAGTTTTTCAGCAACTACATCCCTGACAGCTCAGGTGTCATTGCGAGCGAGTCTTCGAGCGCGGCAATCTCTAACGTGTTAAGGCTATTACCTCTTTTTTTGTGGCTTAAGCCACATTTCAAAGAAGCAGCTGGAGCCGCAAGAACAAGACGTTCCCAGGCTCCACCCCGGGAACGAGGGGGGGTAAAAAGCAATAAAAATGAACCCCAATGAACCAGGAATCTTGAACTCTCAATTAATCCAGGAGGAAAACCGAATTTGCTCAAGCATCTTTTTCGGCCTGATCCGGCCCGTCCATTTCAGCTTGTAAAGTTTCTCTCCTGGAGTTCTCTGGTTCTTATTCTGGCTTCGAGTCTGGCTTTGTCGGCATTTATAGCCAATTATGCCAGGGAAACCATGATCGGGAAAAATCACGAGTTTGCGCTTTTGCTGGCAGAAAATCTAAACCATCAGATATATCAGAGGTTTACTCTGCCGACTGTGCTGGGTTTCGGCAGAATAGAATTGCGCCAGCCAGTTCAGTATGAGCGTCTTGAACAGGTTATTGCCTCCACTACCCATAGTTTTCATGTTATGGAAGTTAATATTTATGATAACGAGGGTAGTGTGTCATACTCTACTGATAAAGAACTGGTGGGTGAAACGGAAATTGCGGGATCAGAAATAATGGCTGCTCTTGAAAAGGGCAGTTACAACTTCAAACTTAAAAGAAATATTTCCAATTGGAAGGCCATGTTTCAGATAACTATGGAGCCTCAATCAATTATTCTGAAGACTGTATATCCTTTAAGGGCTGAAAGAACTCTGGGCATCCGGGAGGAAACTATTATGGGTATTTTAGAGTTCACTCAGGATATTACCGTTGATTATCAGAAAGTTATTCGATTTCAATGGTTGACCATTATCAGCTCCATTACCAGTTCACTGATACTTTTTTTCCTGCTTTACATGATCATATTGCGTACGGACAAAGTTCTGGCCCGGCGCATTACAGAAAAACAAAGATTGGAAAAAGAGTTGAACCAGAATGAAAAATTGGCGAGCATGGGCAGGATGGTGGCCAGTATTGCTCATGAAATCAGGAATCCCCTTGGAATTATCAGAAGCAGCAGTGAAATTCTTTACCGCAGGGCCAAGAAAGAAGGTTCGCCCAATACCAGACTTCTTGCTGCAATTTTTGATGAGACCAAAAGGCTCAGTCAAATAGTCAATGATTTTCTGGATTATGCCAGGCCCAAACAACCTAAGATGTTTCAAGTTGATCTGGTCAAGGTCTGGCAAGAGGTTTTCTCATTTCTTGAGACTGAGGCGGAGAAACATAATATTGAGCTCAAGTACGAACTTCCTGAGCACGTATTTATTGCAGGAGATAAAGACCTGATTTACAGGGCTTTTTACAATATTTTGATCAATTCCATTCAGGCAGTGCCTGAAGGAGGAAGTATTCATGTGACCATAACCGGGACGGACAGGCCTGTAGTTACTGTAGCAGATACTGGTCCGGGCTTTGAGCTGTCCATGATGGACAAGTATCTTGAACCATTTTATACTACCAAGGATACAGGGACCGGTCTGGGGTTGGCCATTGCCGGAAATGTACTGAAAAACCATGGAGCAGAGCTGGTCTTAGGCAATCAAAAGCAGGGCGGAGCAGAGGTCAGAGTTTATTTCCCAGCAAAAGGCATTGAGACTTAAAAAATAACCTTTTTTGGGACGCTGAACATTGACCTTCATACGGGGCGAACATGCACCTTGGTAACTTACTGCTGAAAGTCTGCAACTAATAACAAATAACAAATAACAGATAACAGATAACTTGGTTGTGGGCACAGCCTGCATGAGACCAGGAATGAAAATTATATGAGCAGTCAGATTTTAGTTGTTGATGACGAAAAAAACTACCTCCTGATTCTTGAGACTATTCTTGAAGAAGAGGGTTACAGCGTTACAGCTTTGAATGATCCGGAAATGGCCCTGGGATATCTGGATGAGTCCGAAGTAGATGTTGTCATTACAGATATGAAGATGCCCGGTCTTACCGGTCAGGACATACTGGAACATATTCAAAAAAACTATCCCCATATTCCTGTACTTATCATGACTGCTTACGGCAGCATTGACGCGGCAGTTGAAGCCATGAAATGCGGAGCGTTTGATTATATATCCAAGCCTTTTTCCAATGATGAGTTGATGTTGTCCGTAAAAAAAGCGGTAATGCTTTCTAAATCAGAACAGGAAATTAAGCTATTACGTCAGACCCTTGCTGAACAGCACGGTCCGCATAAGCTGGTGGGAAGAAGCAAGCCTGTTCGTGATCTTCTGCAGATGGTTTCCAAGGTTTCCCCAAGCAGGGCCACTGTTCTGGTTACAGGCGAATCCGGAACTGGAAAGGAGCTTGTTGCCAAAGCTATTCATTACAGCTCTCCGCGCAAGGACGGCCCCTTTATTTCTGTCAACTGCATGTCTTTGAATCCTGGTGTTCTGGAAAGCGAGATTTTTGGCCATGAAAAAGGATCATTTACCGGAGCAACAGCCATGAAAAAGGGTCGTTTCGAGCTGGCTCACGGTGGAACTCTTTTTCTGGATGAAATTGGAGAGCTATCTTCAGATCTTCAGGTGAAGCTGCTTAGAGTGCTGCAGGAAAAGTCATTTGAGCGTGTTGGGGGAAGTAAAAATATTTCCGTGGACATCCGACTGGTGGCTGCAACCAATAAAAACCTGAAGGAGGCTGTGGAGAAGGGCACTTTCAGGGAAGATTTATACTACCGTCTCAATGTGGTTAATATCAACATTCCCCCTTTAAGAGAGAGAAGAGAAGATATTCCGCTGCTGGTGGCGCATTTTATGGCCAAATTGTCAAAAGAAGGAGAGCAAGTTCAGAAAAAATTTACGCCTGATGCACTGGAGTATCTAAGCGCCTATGAATGGCCTGGCAATGTCCGGCAGCTTGAAAATGTTGTGGAAAGGTGTGTTGTTCTTTCAGCCAAAGATCTTATTGGAGTGGAAGATCTGCCCAGTGAAATAAAAGATGAGGAGGCTCAGTTCAAAAGCGCGGTTGATCTTTTGCCCATCAGTCTAGAGCTGTCCTCAACTCTGGAAAAAATTGAAGCTGCACTCATCAGAAGGGCTCTTGTCAGAAGTAATTTTGTACAGGTAAAAGCAGCAGAATTGTTAAATATTTCTAAAAGTCTACTTCAGTACAAGCTTAAGAAGTATAATATTCAAGGTAAATAGTAATACAGCGACATCTCATGTAAAGTTAGAAGGGGACTGGCTCTTTTGCCGCCGGATAGTCCGGTTATTTTGCGGTTTAAGACCGGAAAAAGTAGCTGTCCCCGGTGGCCGAGGCAATAATCAACACGAAATGTCGCTGTATTGACAGCTCTACATTTTAATCAGGGATGAAGTTTTGAAAGCACCGGTTGAAGAGTTTATCAGGGAGGTCTCATCTAAGGAGGAACTTGGTATGAATGTTGTCTGTCACAGGACAGTGCCTCCAAAAGCAGGTGAATTTCATCAAGCATCCCATATATCACCAGTATTGCAGGACACTCTTTACAAGGCCGGAATAGACAGGCTTTATGCTCATCAGTCAAAAGCTGTGGAAACTGTCAAGTCCGGCAGGAGTGTTGTAGTATCCACTCCCACTGCCAGTGGTAAGTCTCTGATTTACAATCTTCCTGTTCTGGAATCTATTATAAGCGACCCTGATACCCGGGCAATGTATCTTTTCCCTCTCAAGGCTTTGACTCAGGATCAGCATCTGACCCTGAACAATATGGCCGGGATTGCAGACGGCCAACTCAAGTTTTCAAGCGCAATATATGATGGAGATACTGACCATAATCTACGCAGAGTTATCAGACAGGATCCGCCCAATATCATTCTGACCAATCCTGATATGCTGCACCGCTCCTTTTTGCCCTATCACCGCGGCTGGAGCCACTTTTTATCATGCCTTAAGTATATTATAGTCGATGAAGTACATACTTACAGAGGAGTAATGGGCTCCAACATGGCCTGGGTGTTCAGGCGTTTAAGACGTATTTGCTCTCATTACGGACAATCGCCCATTTTTATTTTCAGTTCCGCTACCATCCGAAACCCGGATGAACTGGCTGCCGCCCTGACCGGGATTAAATCCCGAAGTATCAGACGCAGCAGTGCCCCCCATGGCAAAAAACACTTTATGATGGTTGACCCTTTGACTCAGGGAGCTGCTGCCGCCACCATCAAGCTTTTGCATCAGGCCTTGCAGAAGGGACTGAGAACCATAGTTTATACCCAGTCCAGGAAGATGACCGAGCTTATTGCACTATGGAGCGCTGAGAAAGCAGGAGAGTATAAAGATAAAATCAGTGCTTATCGTGCAGGCTTTTTACCTGAACAAAGAAGAGATATAGAGGCCAGGCTTGCTTCCGGCGATCTGCTTGCTGTGGTCTCCACCAGCGCTTTAGAGCTGGGCATAGACATAGGACATCTCGATGTCTGTCTGCTCGTTGGTTATCCTGGTTCCATCATGGCTTCATGGCAGAGAGCAGGCCGGGTTGGCCGCAGCGGCAAAGACAGCGCGGTTGTGCTCATTGGCCATGAAGATGCTCTGGATCAGTATTTCTTGCGCCATCCTGAGGAATTTTTTGCTATGGAGCCGGAGAGCGCGGTCATCAATCCTTACAATAGTAATATTATGGCCAGGCATATTGTTTGTGCAGCTTCTGAACTGCCTTTGCGAGGCAATGAAGATTTTTTGAATGAAAAGGTGAAATCATGTGTGGAAAAGCTGCAAGAAAGTGGGGTGCTTATTCAGGCAAACAGTATGGATTATTACTACACTAAAGAACAATATCCTCATAAGGATGTTGACCTGAGAGGTTCCGGACAAAAGTATGGTATATTTGACAAACTGACAGGCGAGCACCTGGGAGATATAGATCAGTCAAGAGTGTTTCACGACACCCATCCCGGGGCAGTTTATCTGCATATGGGCAAAACTTTTCAGGTTCAGGAGCTGAGCATTGAGACATTTTCAGTTTTTGTGTCAGAAGTAAACCTAAAATACTACACCAAGTCACTCACGAGAAAGGTCACAGAAATTATCGAAACTTATGAAACCAAAACCACCAGTGCAGGATATGTAAGCTGGGGGAGACTTAAGGTAACAGAAGAAGTAGTGGCCTATGAAAAAAGGCTGGTCCGCGGCCAGACCAGGCTAAGTACTGTACCTTTGGACTTGCCACCCATAATCTTTGAAACACAGGGGTTCTGGCTGACCATTGACAAACAGCTTAAGCAGACAATTGAGTCCCAGATGATGCATTTCATGGGTGGGATTCATGCTTTAGAGCATTGTATAATCGGTACCATGCCCATGATTATTCTCACAGACCGCAATGATCTTGGAGGTATTTCAACACCGGCACATGAACAGCTTGGGCAGGGTGCTGTATTTGTTTATGATGGAATACCCGGGGGGATAGGCCTTAGTTCCCAGGCCTTTGTACTCATTGACAAGCTGCTTGACAAAGCCATGTCCATTATGTCGTTATGTTCCTGTGAAAACGGCTGTCCCGCCTGTGTTCATTCTCCCAAATGCGGTTCCGGCAACAGACCTCTCGACAAGACAGCGGCCATGACCATGCTGGCAAAGATTGCTGGCTCCAGGACAGGTGCTCTTACAAGAATTGAAGCCTGTGCACCTCAAGAAAAGACTCAGTCCAAAACTCTGCACAATACAGATGCACAAACATCTTTTGCGGTCCTGGATATTGAAACAAGGCTATCTGCCCAGGAGGTTGGAGGGTGGGGCAACACTCATCTCATGGGTGTCAGTTGTGCTGTAGTTTATGATTCCATTTCCAGAGAGTTTCGAACCTTTTTGCAGGATCAAAGTAACGAACTGGGTGAATATTTAAGCACTTTTGACTGTGTGGTGGGATTCAACCTGATTCGATTTGATTACAGAGTTCTCAGAGGCCAGTCCAAATTCGATTTTTTTTCTTTGCCTACCCTGGATATCCTGATTCATATCGAAAAAAGACTGGGGCACCGTTTATCTCTGAACCATCTGGCAATGCACACTCTCAAGGCCGGCAAAAGTGCTGACGGGCTGATGGCTCTTAAATGGTGGAAAGAGGGCAAGATGGACAAAATCATTGAGTATTGTATTCAGGATGTTGCAGTAACCAGGGATTTGTATTTGTATGGACTGGAACATGGGCATCTGATCTATCAGAATAAAGCCGGCAGCAAGGTGCGGCTGCCTGTAAACTGGCAGAAGTAAACAGATGCAGAATTACAAAATTTAACCCTAAAGATAGACTATTGAGGGCTGAAGAATGCCAAAAATAACCATTATTTTGATTGTTGTCGGAGTTCTTGGTCTGGCCGGGGCTGCCGGCTGGTTTGTTTATCAGTCCGGCAGTCAGAAACAGCATGAAGACTCAGACAGGGTTGAAGAAACCAGACGTATTGATTTTGCAGCCCGTATGGAAGCCAGACAGGCTGAAGAAGAGCAGCAACAGCCTGAGGTCATTGATGTTGTTCTCGAGGATTTGATAGAAGATCATCAAGATCAGGAAGAAACACCATTAGAAGAATTCATCGGCCAGCAGGCGGTCAATTCCCTTGCTGAAATTATTTTTGCCAGTTACTTGCCTGGTGCAGGCGGACAGTCGCAGCTCCTGCTTTCCCTTAATCAGGTCAATATGCACTTTGCCACAGATCTGTCAGATTTTGAGGTAACTGAAGAAGACCTTCCTGTAGCAAGGCAGCAGGTTTTTGCCAAGCTTTTGCAGCCTGGTGTGATCAGTGCTCTGAGTGCTTATTTTGGTCCAAGGCTTTTGGACAGGGTCGAGGAGCTGACAAAGAACAAAACTAAGATCATAACTGTTGAGCAGGATGTTGAAGAGAGAAAGCTGCGCAGAACAGAGTCTGCCGATCTTTTCAGGCTTTTGGCTCAACGTCTTTCATACCTTTCCCGGGTATTTGAAAATTCTGTTCATGATCCTACTATCATTTATACTCGGGATTATTTACGTAAAGTCAATGAACTGCAACAAGCCTATTTTGAATACTGGCAAATGGAAGATGACGCAGGCAATGAAGAAAGAGACAGACTGGGGCGGAAAATTAATTCACTGATTGCGGAAAGAGAAGAGATCAGGGAAAATATTGTATCAGCTGTAGCCTCTACAGATATGCGTGAGGCAGGTTATGACTATGTTTATGAAGTTCAATGGGTTTATAGAAGAATAGAGGTTGACGGCTACTCAAGAGAATCGATGCTGGCCCTGGCTGAGGCCGGACGTATGCTGTCTGCAATGTCACTGGACCGGGCTGAAGAGGTGCTGGCCGGCAACTGAATCAAGATGATCTGATAAATTTAATAACCCAATCCTTAAGGCTTAGAAATGACCGGCCAAGATAGTATTCGGTAAGTTCCTGGCTGGCTCCTGTTTTTTCCTGGAATGCTTTTCTGATATTTTCATCTCTTTGTATCATCGTGTCTAATTCACCAATGGCATGAGAATCATCCTTTAATGCCTGTTGTGTAAACTTTACAAACGTATCTACCGGACAGGTTTCTTCATGCATTCGAATAATGTCTTCCATGGCTGATCCAGAAGAGAAGAGATGGCTGCGGCTCATGGTTTGGTCCTGGTATGTTGTTCTAATTTGCTCTGAGTCCCAGCACTTGAGCGCCTGGCATTGTGCAGGGCGGGACTCATGAATGGTGCACAAATTAGTGGACTGATCATGAAGCAGACAGTGCCATAAGTTTGGGTTTTTGCCCCTGATTTTGATAAGCTCGCACTTTAATAAAACCAGACGCCCCTGGATGTTGTCCATGGCAGGCTCACCTTTGCGCAGCACCATGAGCTGCTTTCCTGAAAGAATACCTTTTTTGATGAGTTGCAGATCCTGAATATGCAGCACTGGACTGTTGCTGCGGCAGCATGTTCCGCATTTGCGGCATCTGGTATGATTAAGTGTAGACATTAAACTGCTGGGTTTTGAGTTGGTGAATCACAGCTGAAAGCCTTAAATAGTTTACCCTTCCGCCCTCTTCCTTCCGCCTTCCGCCTTCTTCCTTCAGCCTTCAGCCTTTAAATAACCGTAGCATGCATTTTTTCCAGTTGTTTGAGAGAGCTGTCTAGAATAGAGCACTCACCACTGGTTTTTTCCCATCGGTAAATGCTTGCAGGAGACACTCCAACCTGGGCGGCAAATTTGGGTACGGACAATTCACATGCAAGGCGCAGTTTTTTGATATTAGGTCCTGTTGGCTTGAACTTTTTGGAAACCTTTTTGCCGGCAGATGGTTTTTGGGGTTTAGACTGCATAATACTTTTTTCAGCAGCCTGTTTTTTACCTGTGCTGGCTGGTTGGCTGGTTTTTTTCTTTGTGTTTTTATTTTGCTTTTTTCCAGTATCAGAGGGTAATGGTGCATCATCAAGATCAATGCCAAATATATCGCCCAGGCTGTCTTCGTGCAGGGTGTTCTGCGCAGCCTGGGAGGCAGGATCAGGTATGGTCAGATTGTCATTAATGAGCTCTGAAGCATCGACTCCACGCAGGTTGAATAAAAGCTCAGGTTCATTATCCAGACGGTTGCCCACGCCGTAAAGTGTTGCTGCCACATGTTTGCACATTACTGCCCAGTCAGGACAGCTGCACGACAACGATATTTCATCAGGCAGGGGAAAAAGGCCATTTTGCTGATGAGAGACTATGATCATGACCTCTTTTGAGAATTTGCCCTGAAGCAGTTCAAGCATGGATCCGACTTGACCGAAGCATTTGCTTTTAATGAGCTTCCATTTTTTGACATTGAGTTTTTTGATGGAAATTCTGACTTTATAAATTTTTGTTCCACTGACCATGGCTTCTATGGTTCCAGGTTCTATGCCAAGATGACATACTGAACCATTTCGGGCGTAAGTTCTGCCTCGGGGCAGGCGGTTGGAATAGTCAGAAAAGGATTCAAGGTGTTCACACCACCCTTTTCCCCAAAAGCTTTTGGCTATTGTTCTGCCTTCAATGTCCACAGGGCAGATATCCATTCCTTTCTTGCGCAATTTTTCCATTTCCTTTTTGGCCTTGGCCTTTCTTTGGGCCACCGGCACATAAGGCGCAAACCCCCAGCGTGACATTAAATACTCCCTTTATGATTTTTTAACTGAAATTTAACCTCTAAACATCCAAAAGTTATCGTGCAATACCTTGAATTCAGTGCACCTTTCTCAAATTTAGCTGCCCAGACATGCATGTGGCCTAACCACTTGAAATAATGATCATTATTTCTTCTACTATTAACAATTAACTGATAACACTGAACTCTCAAATCAAGCCATTGAAGCCTTGGAAATGTCCAATTGTACCAGATCCAGAAGTTCATTGTCTGACAGTTCAGTGAGCTTAATCTCTTCTGCACCTGAAAGCATGGTATCAGCCAGCTCTTTTTTCTCATTCATCAGTTTATGAATTTTTTCTTCAATGGTTCCTGACACCACAAACTTGTGGACCAGTACATTTTTTTTCTGACCAATACGAAAACTTCGATCAGTAGCCTGGTTTTCAACCGCAGGGTTCCACCAGCGGTCAAAATGGATAACGTGTGATGCTGCAGTCAGGTTTAAACCAGTACCACCTGCCTTGAGGGATAAAATAAAAAAAGGCGGGCCTTCATCTTTTTGAAAGTCCTGGACTATGGACTTTCGTTTTTTGATGGAAGTGCCTCCATGTAATTGAAGCCCTGGTCTTTGAAAAATTTCCTCAAGATGTTCTGAAAGGTGGGAGATTATTTCTCTAAACTGGGTGAAGATCAATACTTTTTCCTGACGCTGGGCCAGTTCCCGGCAAATTTCAGCGATCCTGGAAAACTTTCCGCTTTTTTCCGGGCTGTAGTCCCCATCTCCAAGAAACTGACCTGGATGGTTGCAGATCTGCTTGAGTCGCATCAAAGTCTGAAGGACAATGCCGCGCCTGACCATGGGGTCTGAAAATTCTTTGTCCTTAAGGGTCTTCTCCATCGTCTTGACAGCATTGGAATAATGTTTGACCTGCTCTTTGGTCAGGGTGCAGTACTGCACTGTTTCACTCTTGTCAGGCAGATCCGAAATAATTGATTTGTCAGTTTTCAGGCGTCTTAAGATATAAGGACTGACCAGTTTGCGAAGTGGTCCAAATGATTTGGAGTTTCCTTCCTCAAGAGATTTGACAAATCTTTGAAACTGTTTGGCGTTGCCCAGAAGTCCGGGGTTAAGAAAGTCAAAAAGTGACCACAGATCTCCGAGACGATTTTCAATGGGTGTTCCGGTCAGGGCGATTCTGGCCATGGCCGGTATCTTTTTAACGGATTTGGTCTGTTTGGTGCCATGGTTCTTTATGGCTTGGGCCTCATCAAGAATGACAACCCGCCACTTGAAATCTTTGAGCCATGGACTTCGCGATGCCATGGCATAGGTTGTGACCATGAGGTGGTATCCCTTTAGACACACTTCAGGCTTTTTCTCCACATCCTGCATATCTTTTTTGCTGATTTCTGAAGGATGATAAAAGAGCAACTTGAGCCCAGGAGCAAATTTTTGAGCTTCGGAACGCCAGTTTCCAAGCAGGGAAGCGGGCACAATGAGCAGGGATGGTTCATTATGACCCAAGGCGGATTGATGACCAAGCATGGCCAGGACTTGCAGGGTTTTACCCAGGCCCATATCATCGGCCAGGCATGCTCCAAGCCCGAGCTCAGTAAGAAAATTGAGCCAGGCTGTTCCTTCAAGCTGGTAAGGTCTAAGCTCTGCTTTAATGTCATTGATGCTAAGTTTTTCCGAAAGAAGTGCAGGACTGCGCAACCTGGACAGGGTTTCCTTCAAACCCTGTCCGGCAATGGTTCTGGACCAGACATCTTCTTCCATGTCTGCATCATCATGGGCCAGGTTTGGTCCTGTGCCGGCCAGCAGTCTCATGCCTTCAATAAATGATATTTCCCCGCCTGTTGATGATTTTTCCAGGTCTTTCCAGTGATCTAAGGCCTGTTGCAGGCGCTCCTTGTCAACTTCCACCCATTGACCCTTGAACAAAATAAGACCGGAATCGCCCGACATAAGCTCCTCGAGTTCCTCCATGGAAAGATTCTGGTCTCCAAGGGCTGCTTTCACCCGAAAGTCCAGCATGGCATCAATGCCAAACATGCCTTTTTTTGTTTCTCCTATGACTGCATTGACAGTTGGTCTGGGGCGTTTTTTCCACCAGTCAGGCAGGCGAACCATAAGTCCGCTTTGTTCTAAACTGTCTACTGATTTGAGCATCCTGTAGGCCTGGTTAGCAGACCAGGCCATGGGTCGGTAAATACTGGCGTTTTCAACCATGTCTTTAACCCAGTTGCAAAGCTTGGAAGCCTTGCTGACCGGCTCCAGAAGTCTGATAAGGGCTGGCTTGTTTTTTGTGCCTGCATAAAGTTCCAGAGCTTTGCCGAGAGGCAGATGCTTGACCTGTCCGGATGAACCAATACCAGTGGAAAAGCTGGCCATGAATGCAAATGGAAGCTCGGTGCTGCTTTTGTTTTCCGCAAGATGAAATGTAACTCTGCCCACCTTGTTCCAATGAGGGGCATACTTATCCAGAAAGTTTTCCAGCCCGTTGCATGATTTAATGGCCTGGGTGCCCCAATTGCCAAGCTCTTTCCAGATATGTGCCAGAGCATCAGGGGATAAATACTCTCCCCCCTGCATGGGAGGGGCTTTTTCAGCCCATGATATAAGCTGCTCATTTTCAGGAGTGGAAATATGATAGTCGGTATGAGAAGGTGGCAGATGACAGAGTTTTGTGAGATACTGGGTTGCAATCTCCGCCCAGTAGCGCGCTGAAGCAGACCATATGGTTTGTTCCTTTCTCACGCCAAGCATGAACATCCCCTCACGCCAGTCACGGGCAAAGGCCAGGGAAAACTTCTCTACTGAAGCGTCCTCTACAGTTGCGTTATCAAGGATTAGTTTTTTGCCGGGTGAGAGCCTGATATTAAGCATTAATGAATTTTTCTGCTGATTTTTTGTTTGCGATTTCGATAAATATTTGGCACTGTTGCCTGGGAAAGTCAATTTGTAACTGTTCAGCAAGGTCAAATAAAAAGACATGGACCCCGGATCAAGTCCGGGGTGACGGTTAAGCAGGTAGTTGCCCTTTTCCGTCATTCCGGCGAAAGCCGGAATCCAGGTTGCTTTAATAGTCTTATTGCCAATGTTGTGAACAGTTACGTCAATTTTATAGTTGATAGAGTTTTTGTCTGTATATTCATACCAGGCGTCAGGACTCTGCAAGACTGGCTGAATAGTAAAAATAATCAAAAAGTTCAACTCATTAAAACAAGGGTAACCTTTTAATCTTAAATTTCAAGATGAGCAGTAATATGAAAATATCTTCATTGTCATTTATTCTGGCGGTTCTTTTTTTGTTTTACGGTTTTATGTTGCCTGATAACTCTTTTGCTCAGACAGGTAACTTGCAGGTAACAATTGGACCTGAGGCAGTAAGAGATGCTGGTGCCCAATGGAGAAGAGTGGGCGAGCTTGATTGGAATGAAAGTGGTTATACTGAAACGAACCTCCTTGCCGGTGACTATCAGGTTGAATTCATGGATATAGATGGGTGGGATAGCCCCCCAACCAGAAATGTAACTATCCGGGGCGATGAGACAGCAAGGTTAAATGTGACCTATGTTCAGCAAACAGGAGGGCTTACTGTCATTATTAATCCCCTTGAAGCAAGGGATGCCGGAGCTCAATGGAGAATAACTGGTACAGATCAATGGTACGGTAGTGGAGATACGATATTAGATATTGAAGCAGGTGAACATGTAATTGAGTTTGCAAGGGTTCCAGGATGGTTAAGGCCTGCTAATCAGATTGTGACGATTATTGGTGATGAGACCATAGTATTATCTGTAACTTACCAGCAGGGTGGGGACTTACAGGTTTTTCTTGAGCCGCTTGAAGCAAGAGAGGCAGGCGCTGGGTGGAGGCTGGCAGGCATCGTTCCTGACTTGGAAAAGTTTCCAAGCGGTTGGTACGATGAAGATTTGGTTACAATTTTTGGACTCAGGCCTGGAATTTATACCATGGAGTTTAATGCCATACCAGGCTGGATTAAACCTGAAAATATTACAGTCAGAATTACTGCAGGATCAACCACTTTCCAATCTGCGAGGTATGTGATTTCAACTGAAACAGGATCTTTAAGGGTGTTCATAGAGCCTGCTCCGGCTGCTTTTCTTGGAGCGAGATGGAGAAGGGTTGGTACAGATGTTTGGCTTCATAGTGGAGATTTGGAGAAAGGATTTCCCGAAGGTACTTATACTGTTGAATTTAAGCCTGTTCCAGGTTGGGTGCCACCTGGCAATAAGGCTGTTTCTATTCACAGGGGCGCCCCCCCATCAAATATGACAGGTTATTACCAGTCGCCTCAGCCAGGTGTGAGGATAATGAACTGGCTGGAGTCTGTTTATCCCGCTCTTTTGCCACTGTCCAACTTGCATGTTCAACAAACAGATGGCTGGTATATTAGATATTACCCGGACTCAGATGCTTATCTTGGTTCCAAAGGGGGAAGATTGTATTACTATGCACCACAGATTGAGGATGTAATTCATGACCTTGGTCTTGAGGATAGTTGGATACCACACGCCAGAGAATCAGGCTTCTGATTTAGTTGGAATTTGATTGTCTAAACATATTTGTTTACAAATGCTTAAAACTCTTAAATAATTGATTGATATCTTTAAATTAATTCTCAGGAGATAACTGATGTCCAGGTATTATTTTGGCTTTGTTACGATAGTTATATTTGGCTTGATGCTAATGTCTTGTGGCGGAGGCGGCAGTTCTGTCACTGCAGTTTCTTTGGAAGCTGACAGAACTCAGCTTGCTCCAGGTGAAAGGGCCATGCTTATCGCTACTGAAGTGCAGGCACTGCCTGAAAGTGATCCTTATTGGGATAGAGTAAAATTTTCATTCAGGACAAACAACTCAGGAGCCAGTCTTGACGTCATAGACAGGCGTTTGGATGGAAACCTGCAAGCCAGAGCGGTTTACATTGCTGGAGACAACCCGGGTATCGATGTTGTTGAGGTTTCTTTTGAGAGTGGCGCTAAAGCTATTGTCACCATAACTGTCGGACACCCGGTAACTTCTGTTTCTTTGACAGCAGAATCTACAGTACTTTTACCTTCAGCAAGAACTGAGCTGGTGGCCAGTGCTCAATATGATTTTCCCCCTGATTTTCCTGAGGCTGTAAATTTCTCATTTCGAACCAACAATTCCGGTGCCTACTTGGATGTGATTGATGAGCGCCTTGATGGCAATGATGAGGCTCGCGCCATATATATTGCCGGATCAGAGCCTGGGATTGATGTTGTTGAAGTATCTTTTGCCAGTGGAGCCAGAGCTACTGTCACCATTACAGTTGGCTACGGCGTGAGTCGCATCAGGCTGGAGCAGTTTGGATGGGACATAAGGGCAACTGCTTTGAATGCTCTTGATATGCCTGTGCCTGATGCTGAGCTTGATTTTGTTATTACTGCCGGAGAGATTGAAAGCTCAGCTACTACAAATCAAAACGGAGTAGTTGAAGTCAGCTTTACTCTGCCACCTGAAGTAAATACCGCAAGGGTAACTGCTTCTTCTGGAACTGTAAGTGCTACTCTTGATGTTGTGAGGACAACACTCACGAGATCCATAACAACTACATCAGATCAAGTTGGAGGTACTTCTTACATAGTCTCATCAATTCGAATGGAGCACTTAGAAGATGCTGTTCAGGTTATAATGTCAGGTGAAGATGGTACTTCGGTTGTCGGCGTGCCTGTATTTTTTTATATTGATGGCGACCTTTTGGATAAGGGGTTGATTACTACTGACGAAGATGGTAGAGTGTTACTTAAATTATCTGTTGATGATTTAACTGATAAGCAAATCAAAGCTGAAGCAGCAGGACTGTCAGCTTCTTTCTTTGTAAAAATAATTGACTTGATTGATTAAGTTGTATCTGCTCTCCACACTTGGGGTTTCATCAGATACTCTTAAGTTCTTTTAATTCGCCCGCTTTAAGGGGCATGTAGTTTAGTCACTGGGGGAGGTTTTTTCCTGAGATTCCGGATTTGCCGGAAGACCCCTGGAACCTGATCCGGTTAATACCGGCGTAGGAAAGTGGCACTGATTCATAGATAATGATGCAGGTTGATATATTACCGAATCATGATTTTTCAGGGCTGTTTTCCATTGGGGAAGACAGCCCTTTTTTTTGGTTAAAAATTAACTGTTGGAGGATGAAATGGCACTTGATGAGATTGTGATTTCCAAAGCAATTATTGACACTTACACCAAAAAGCTTGTGGATTGTCTGGAGTTGGACGTGGCCATTTGCGGGGCAGGCCCTTCAGGAATGGTTGCAGCCTATTACCTGGCTAAGGCAGGTAAGAAAACAGCTGTTTTTGAGCGAAAGTTATCCATTGGAGGTGGAATGTGGGGTGGCGGCATGATGTTTAATGAGATTGTTATTCAGGAAGAGGCCAAAAACATTCTAGATGAACTTGGTGTAAGATCAAAGCAGTACGAGCAGGGATACTTTACTGCTGATTCAGTTGAGGCGGTCTGCACCATTGGCTCTAAGGCCTGCCAGGCTGGAGCAAACTTTTTTAATCTGGTATCAGTTGAAGATGTTATGATTAGAGAGAATCGGGTAACAGGGCTGGTTATTAACTGGTCTGCGGTGGACAGTGCAGGGCTGCATGTGGATCCATTGACTGTTAGAACAAAGTATATGGTTGAGTCAACAGGTCATCCTGTAGAGGTCATGCAGGTGATTCAAAGAAAGATTGACGCCCAGCTTCATACCCCATCCGGGGCTCTTGAAGGCGAAAAGTCCATGTGGGCGGAAAAAGCAGAGCAAAGCACCCTGGAAAATACAAAAGAGGCTTTTCCAGGGGTTTATGTCTGCGGCATGTCTGCCAATGCCACATTCGGATCATTTCGCATGGGGCCGATATTTGGCGGAATGCTTATGTCTGGCCGTAAAGTAGCACAGAGTATCATTGAGGCCCTTGATAGCTGATTTCAGCATAAGGCATATCTTCTTTATTTGTTGATGGGGACTGGTTCTCTTGGAGTTTTTTCAATAAGTTTCATATAGTTGAAAAATATAACTGGACTGCCAGTCCCTTCTAAGTAACTAAAACCAAATTACCAACAAAATCAGACGTTTATAATTTTCACAATTTTAAGATTTTTACATATGATTGATTCTCAATTACCAGAAAAGTTCCGTCAAAGATGAGAGCTTTACGCCTGGCACCGGGACTGTCCCTCGCTGTGTAAATTTTATCATTTAAGCAAATTTCTTCCAGGAACCAATGCAGCATCAATCTTTTTTAAAGTACCTCGCGGGGACTGTCCCAATTTCCAGAAAAGTGACAGACTCGTAAAGTTACTCACACGTTTGGTCCTGGTCCGCCCAGGTGAGGAGCTTACAAGTAACTAAAACCAAATTAGTAATAAATTCAGAATATTATGGTTTTACCATACAGATTGCTTCGGTCGCTCAGGCTCCCTCGTGGGTGACAGGTTTTGCGCAACTACATCCCTGACAGCTCAGGTGTCATTGCGAGCGAGTCTTCGAGCGGGCAATCTCTAACGCGTTAAGGCTATTTCAAGTTACTCACAAGTTCGGTCTCGGGCCGCCCGCGTGAGGAGCTTACAAGTAACTTTAAAAAAAACTGGACCCCGGATCAAGTCCGGGGTGACGGTTAAAGCAAGTTTTTACTCTTTACCGTCATTCCGGCGAAAGCCGGAATCCAGGTTTTTTCTTGTTCCAAAGCTCCAGCCTGGGAATACCTCTTTTTTGTGTCTCCAGCCACACTTTGAAGAAGGGCTGGAGCCTCAATAACTAAACTTCCCCAGGCTGGAGCCTGGGAACGAGGGGTAAGGCTATTTTAACTTACTCACAGTTTTGGTCTCAGGCCCCCAGGTGAGCAACTTCTACGGAAATTGGGACAATCCCCGCGAGGAATAATTTATAACATTGATGCTGCATTGGATTCTGGCAGAATTTGCCCTTGGAGAGGTTAAGAAATCACTTGTTTATGGATTAAAAACCAACTATTTATCGTCTGAGTCGTTATTTCAAGCTTGGAAAACATAAATTATACCTCATCAGACAAAATATGATTTTTGATTCATTATTCTGGATACTGGGTGGCTGGGTTATCAGAATCTGTATGATTCCTGTTATTGGAATGCGTAAGGATGACCCCACCACAAGCCTGGCCTGGGTGGCAGTTATTTTTCTGGCTCCCTGGTTCGGACTTATCATGTATCTGCTGGTGGGTGAGTATGGTTTGAGCAGGCCTCGGCTCAGTCGCAGACTTAAAAGTCATCAGGATTTTCACAGGATTAATTCTCAATATCTCGAATGTCCCAATTATCTTGGCTGCCAGGTGAATGATGATTACCGGGTGCTTGTTAATCTGGCCGAGAGACACGGTGGTCTTCCATTGCTTGGCGGAAACCAGGTATTGCTTATTGCTAATACTGATGATTTTATTGAACATCTTGTGCTGGATATCAGCAAGGCCTGTTCTCATGTCCACCTCCTGTTTTATATATTCAGAAATGATGAAACTGGGAAAAAAGTAGCACAAGCCTTGGTTGATGCCAGAAAAAGAGGTGTAGAATGTCGGGTTCTGGCAGATGCTGTCGGCTCGAGAGGAATGTTTTCTCAACTTGGGCGATGGATGAGCAGCAAGGGAGTAGAGGTCTATCCAGCCTTACCCGCCAATCCATTAAGACTCAGGCTTTCCAGACTGGATATCAGGAATCACCGTAAGCTGGCTATTATCGATGGACAGACTGGATACACAGGATCACAAAATATAGTAAATTCTGACTTTGGTCATAAAAAGGCCGGAGAATGGCATGATGTAATGGTCAGGATTAAAGGTCCTTCAGCGAGGCAGCTTCAGGCTGTATTTGTAGAAGACTGGTATTATGAAACAGATCAGGTTCTTGATTTTCCAGATCTTTATCCAGGTGCTTCGAGAGACGGAAGTGCCGCTATACAGGTGGTGCCCACCGGTCCAGACCAGCCAACAGAAGGGTTCCAGGATATATTGATCCAATCGATTCAGTCTGCAAGAACCAGAATATCCATTGCCTCTCCATACTTTATTCCCAGTGAAGGTTTGATAACAGCTCTGCGGCTTGCTTCAGCAAGGGGAGTAAGGGTAGATATCATTGTACCTGATCGCAGCGATCACCTTCTGGTGGACCAGGCAAGCGCCTATTATTGCGGTGTGGCTCTCAGGAATGGATGTAATGTGTACCTGTTCAACGAAGGTATGCTTCATAGCAAAATAATGACAGTGGATGATGATATGGCAATGGTGGGTTCCGCCAATTTTGATATTCGATCTTTTTATCTTAATATTGAACTGGTTACCTTTATTTTTGAACCGGAATTTATTTACAATCTCAGAATGCTGCAGAATTGCTACAAAGGGCATGCTACTGCCATAAGACCTGAGGCCTGGTTGAGACGGCCTCTTCCAAAAAGAATGGTTGAAGGAGTGGTCAAGATATTCAGTCCTCTATTATAGTCAGGATAGTGTCACTCAGAACACCTGTGCGACGGAACACTATCTTCAGGAGACGCGTTCTCTGATAACGGCAAAAGGCTGGTATGGATCCACCCGCTGGCCAATGCCAGTTTTAATCTCCATCACTTCTGCATTAAACGGGGCATGCACTTCTGATCTGGTTAGATGATAATCCAATTGTTCTATATGCGAATAAATTCTGGCCAGGTCATGCCGTAATTGTGACAGCGCTGGTTCATACTGAGTCATGGGGTCGGGTTCAAAGTATCTTCTTGTCTGAAATCTATACCATTCCTGACGTTCAGCAAGAGCCCGTCTTTCCAAGTGCGCCAGTCTGCTCTCTAATTGCGAAGCATCAATAATTGCCTGTTGGCGCGCAATAATATACTGTCGGGTGTTTAGCTTGATCAGCAGTTCTCCTTTCTGCACGCTACCTGTTTCAACCAGACCAGGTGAAATGTACTCGACTATTCCGGTTATTTCTGTGAAGATGGCAGAGGAAGAAGGAGGGCTTTGCATGGCAGGCTGTTCATCTGTTGAGTGACTCGTATCATCCTGAGCTAGCTTTATATTATGGTTGTAAGCAGTTTCCTGATTTTCCGCATGTGGTGGAGGAGACATCTGTTTGCTCACAAAACCGCCTGCAAATGCTATCAGTAAAATTGCTCCAATAATCAGAAAATGTTTTTTGACATTACTGGGCGAATGGTTGATGCTGACCGGAAGATTACTATTATCCATGATTTTTTCCGTTTTTTAAAAATGTAAAATTATCAGCTATCAGTTATCGGTTCATTGTTATTGGTAATCGTCTCAGTCCGTTGCGAACTGGACCGAGCATATGAATAACTTCTCAAAGCCTGACTATTTGAACTTATGTTAACTTTTTCTTCAACTAATAACTAATAACTAATAACGTATCTGTTTAGCGCTTTGCATGTGGCATGGGGACTGGCTCTTCCGGGACCCACTTGTCCCAAAAAATGAGATATTTTAAGCACAAAATGATGTTCAAGTGGGTCCCGGAGTGCCTGTCCCCTGCTTTCCTTAAAAGCGCTAAACAGATACCTAATAACAATTAACCGATAACTTTTTAACTCTCCAACTATGACTAACAGTATAGTGTTATGAATGAAATAACTGTGCCAAAAATAATGAAATCAAAAAATATCAGCAAGATAACAGTGGTAACTGCCTACGACTATACCATGGCCAGACTTGTTGATCAATGTAATATTGACATCATTCTGGTGGGGGATTCCCTGGGCATGGTTACCTTGGGATATGCTGATACCTTGCCTGTGGATATGCGGGATATGCTACATCATACCAAGGCAGTTGTGCGTGGAACTTCCAATGCCTTAGTGGTAGCTGACATGCCGTTTATGTCTTACCAGACAAGTGTTGGTAAAGCGGTGTTCAATGCCGGTCGTTTTCTCAAGGAGGCTGGTGCAGGAGCTGTCAAGGTTGAGGGGGGATCAGTGATTTTGCCTCAGATTGAATCCATGGTCCAGACCGGCATTCCAGTCATGGGACATCTTGGGCTTAATCCCCAACAAATCGCAGTTATGGGTGGTTACAAGGTTCAGGGAAGAGGCAAGGCTGGAGATCTTCTTTTGTCCCAGGCGTTGGAGCTTGAAAAGGCAGGTTGTTTCAGCATTGTGCTTGAGGCGGTACCTCCGTCACTTGCTGAAAAAATCACGTCCCGGCTACGCATTCCAACTATTGGCATCGGTGCAGGTCCGCATTGTGACGGTCAGGTACTGGTTATAAATGATATTCTTGGAATCACAGAGGGGTTCAGACCTAAATTTGTTAAAACATATGCAAATCTTGCAACTGAAATCAAAAAAGCTGTTTCAAGCTATTCAGCTGAGGTTAGAGACAGCGTATTTCCCGGGCCTGATCATTGTTATAAGGATTAAATATTAAGGAGACGAAAAAGTATGGCAAAGATACTAATAGTTGAAGATTCAGCCTTTCAAAGGACAATCATAAAGCGTATTGTAAGTAATGCTGGACATGAAGTTATGGAAGCCGATTCTGGCAGAGAAGCTTTGAGGTTGATTGAAGCCAAGCAGCCTGATCTTGTTTTTTTGGATCTGCTAATGCCTGATATTAATGGTTTTCAGGTCCTCAAGGTGCTTAAAAGCAAGCACAGTACTGTACCTGTAGTGGTAGTTACGGCAGATGTGCAGGAAACTACCAGGCAGAGATGTGAGGAAGACGGGGTCAGGCAAATTGTTTATAAGCCTGTAGATGAAAACAAAATCTCCAGTGTTTTAAAATCAGTATTAGGCTCATAAAGAAGGATTGGTGAGATGCAATTAAGCGATGTACACAAAGATGTGTTGACCGAAGTGGTGAATATCGGGGTAGGGCAAGCAGCAAGTTCTCTAAACAGCATTCTTGACACTCATGTTGATTTGAGCGTACCCGAGTTGAAAATCGTCAGTCAGGACAGGGTGATGAATGAACTGGCATTTCTTGCCAGGTCATCACTTGCAAGCGTTATCTTGAGGTTTGAGGGTGCTGTTCCCGGGCAGGCAGCTTTATTGTTTCCTCCGGAGAGCGCGGTCAATCTGGTGAACCTTCTGGTGCCTGAAGAATCCAATATTGAGGATATGGACTTAGATGCCATGCGCGGGGAGGCACTGACAGAGATCGGCAATATTGTTTTAAATGCAGTCATGGGACACTTTTCAAATTTTTTGAAGCTTAATCTGGATTACTCAATTCCGGACTTTATGTTTGAATCCGACATAAATGAAATATTCAACCTCAATCACGTTGAAGGTGAATTTGCCATAATTCTTGCAAGAACTCACTTTGTTGTGGAAGAACATGCCATAGCTGGGGATATTTTACTGTTTTTTGGTATTGATTCAATGAAAAGTCTTACAGAAGCCATTGATAATGTTCTTAATTCCTTATAGATATTGCGAATATCAGCCTGTTTAAGATTCAGCCTATAGCCATCATTGGCCAGCCTGAATTTTCGGTCAGCAAAACCAGGCTCATTAACTGGACAGTCAAAATTTATCGTGCAGCACCCTGGCTTTATGGTGCCTTTCATAATTTTAGATATTTAAACGCCTTCAAGTCATAAGTGCCCGAAATCATAATGATTTTTTTCTTCAACTAATAACAATTAACTGATAACGTAAAAGTTTAGACCCCTGGATGTAGCACGGGAGTCTGGCTTTTGCCGGCCTCAAACCATAAAAAAGGCAGACTATCCTGCGGCAAAAGAGCCATTCTCCTTCCAGCTTAAAAAAGTGTCGCTGTAGTGTGACCTGATAACTTTTAACTCTCAAGCTATTAATTGTGCTTAAAAATGCTTAAAATTGAAGAAACCAATAATCAATTCTGGATATTGAACCGACTGCCTCTGGGCATTTTTGTATTAAATAGCAATTATGAGGTTCTTTTCTGGAACAAGGTCATGAGGGATTGGTCAGGCATTCATGAAAGTGATATTGTTGGAGATAATTTGCTTAAAAGATTTCCTGAGGCGGATAAACCTAAATTTATCAGGAGAATCAGCACCATATTTGAAGGTGGACCGCCAGCTATATTTTCTTCGCATTTACATAGAAACTTCATTGAAATGAAGACCAGCAGTGGCCAGGTCAGACTTCATAATACGACTGTCACGGCTTTAACGTTACCTGAAATGAAGGGGCAGCATCTGGCTCTTATCACTATTCAGGATGTTACTGAACTCAACACCAGGATAGTTGAGTATCGCAAGGTGAAAGACCAGGTAGTGGATGAGCTTAAAAAAAGAAAGGAAATTGAAAAGCGTCTGCGCAAAGAAAAGAGGTTTATTTCCCTGCTTTTAGATTCGGCCAGAGTTCTTATTGTTCTGCTTGATAAAGAAGCCCGCATAATAATATTTAATCGTGCCTGCGAAGAGCTTACAGGCTATGATTCTCGAGAAATTGAAGGCAAAAAAATGCTGGACTTTCTGATTTCTATTAATGAGCAGAAAACTATAGCATCTTACTTCATGCAAGATATGCTGGATATGCCCGAAGAACATGAGGCTTACTGGATTGCCAGAGACGGAGAGCAAAGGCTTATCTCATGGTCTAATTCTCTGGTTTACGATGAAATTGGCCGCCCTGAGTTTGTGCTTAGTACGGGGGTAGATATAACAGATCAGCGCATGATGCAGGAAAAGATCAGGCACATGGCCATGCATGATGAGTTGACCGGATTAGCCAACAGGAATCTTCTGCAGGAGAGATTGACCCAGAACATGGCCCTTGCAGACAGATACAGTAAAAAGCTCGGCATATTGTTTATGGATCTCAATGGTTTTAAAAAGATAAATGATCAGTTCGGACATAGAGTAGGTGATTTGTTGCTCCAGGAAGTGGCAAGCAGAATAACAAAAATTGTCAGGGCTTCAGACACTGTAGCCAGGTTTGGCGGAGACGAGTTTGTAGTGGTGCTTCCGGAGATTAAATCTGTAGATGATGCCATATCTGTATCTGACAAGATTTCTTGTGATCTTGCAAGACCTTTTGAGATTGCCGAGGGTTGTGTTATTGGAGTCAGCATAGGGATCAGTGTTTATCCTGATGACGGTAAATGTGCTGAAGATATTATACAGCAGGCAGATAAAGCCATGTATAAGGCTAAAAACCCTGACAGTTGCGGATATCATCACATTTAAAAAGGTTAGTGAGAGCCTTTCCAGCAACCCAAATGAAGCAAGTATTGTTGAGTTTTGAGGTTGGCTGTAATTTTCAGGCTGAAGGCTGAAGATCTAAGTTGTTGGACCTTATTGGTCTTGTCAGTGCCCAAAAATAATCTTTTTTTTGCTGCAGGATTGAAGCAGTAAGTTATTAAACTATTACAAATAATGCGTTATCACTGCAGCGACACTTTATTCAAGTTGGAAGGAGACTGGCTCTTTTGCCGCCGGATTATCCAGTTGTTTTGCGGTTTGAGGTCGGCAAAAGTGCCTGTCCCCGGTGGATCAGGCAATAATTTACACAATATGTCGCTGTAGTGTTATAAATCAGTACATGAGTACACATAGTTTGCTTCAAGTTTCCATCAGGCCGGACGACAGCCTGGGTTTTGACCTCAAAGTCAGGCTGGACGAGCGTGAATTTGACCTGATGGGGCGCTTTGCATCTCGTTTTTGTGAAAATACCATTAACCTGCTGCAAAATAATCCTGACAGCCTGCCGGTTGTTATTGGTACTGGTCCTAGAGCTTTTATTGAGCTTATCTTAGATAATACTTCAGGTCCTGTTGCTTTTGTTGACAAAGAACAGGCCGTCATTTCTGCCTTTGCAAGCCATGACGTTCTGAATGATGAAAGAATTCTTCTGATTCAGTCATCTAATGCTCAAGACGCCATCTCCCGTTTAACCGCCTGGCAATGGGAGAATAACGGCAAAATTTTCCTGCCCATAGTTATTCCATCCTATCTGCGTATTGATCGTGACTACTATAAATTGATAGCTGATACCCTCAAGACTGGTCGCCAGTATGATTTCTGGTCCAGAACCAGGTATCCCAGATTTAAGAATGACAAGCCCAGGCTTTTACTTATTACTACTAATTACTTTTTGATGGGTGAAGTCATGGCTGCATGCCAGCGCTTAGACATTCCTCATCACTTTCTGAGTCTGAAAAACCAGGAAATGGGCTGCGAGGATTTCATTCAAGACATCTTGAAAGCTGTTATTGAATTTAGGCCTGACTTTGTGTTTACCATTAACCATCTTGGCATTGACCGCGAAGGTGTGCTCATGGACCTTTTAAGCAGGATGGAACTTCCCCTGGCTTCCTGGTTTGTTGATAATCCACATTTGATTCTTTATTTATATGAAAACCTGAACAGTCCATACTGTACAATATTTACATGGGATTCCGACAACTTAAAAAGTTTGCAAGATAAAGGATTTGACAAGGTATTTTACCTGCCGCTGGCTACAGACTGCATTCGTTTTGCTCCGGGGCAGAGTCTGTCTGGCTTTAAAAGTCAAACCAGAGATGTATCTTTTGTTGGTAATTCCATGGTCCACAAGGTGGAGGCCAGGCTGGAAAAGGTCAGGAGGGCTGATGACAGAGGATTGTTGTCAAAGAGCTACCAGCAGGTTGCCTGGGAGTTTGTTAATTCTGATCATCATCTGGTTTATCCTCTGCTGGAAGAAAAGTTTTTTGAATTGCGTGAAGTTTTTGACGCTTTGCCCAGCATTGAGTCCAAACTTGACTTTGAGACCCTGGTTACCTGGGAAGCCACCAGGATCTACCGCAATGCATGTGTAAAACAGATTCTGGACTTTAATCCTTTTATTGCCGGTGATGACGGGTGGCTGGAATGTTTTGACCATAGCCAGGATTGGACTTATCATCCAGAATTCAACTACTATGATGATCTTCCAGGATTTTATCCCTATGCCCGGATTAATTTCAACACCACCAGTGCACAAATGAAAGGGGCGGTTAATCAAAGGGTGTTTGATGTCCCAGCCTGTGGAGCTTTTTTAATTACTGACTATCGCAAGCAGATGGAAAATCTCTTTGATCCGGGTTCAGAGGTGGTTTTTTACCGGGAAGAAGAAGAGATTAAGGAGATTGTCACATATTACCTCAAAAATCCTGGAAAATGTGATGCAATATCCCATAAAGCCAGGAACAGAATTCTTCAGCAGCACACTTACGATCATCGTCTGCTTGAGTTGTGCGAAACCATGAAAAAAGTTTATGGCTAAACCCATTCTTATTTTGCAGATGCAGCGTATGGGGGATTTGATATTATCATTTCCCCTTTTTTCATGGTTGAGCAGGATATATCCGCAGAGAACCATTCATGTAATTGCAGAACAGAAGTTTTATCAGGGGTTGGTGGATCTGTCACCGAGAGTGCTTTATATTCCATGGGAAAGTCATGGACACGCGCTGAAGCATAAGTATGACATGGTCATCAATCTCAGTCATCGCAAGGAAGCTGCCTGGCTGGCTGGCAAAGTTGAGGCCAGGGAGATCGTGGGGCCTTACAGGGATGAAAGTGATAACTTAAGGATACAGGGCCAATGGCAGCTTTATCGTTCAAGTATTGTCCAGAATAACAGATATAACCGTTTTCACTGGGCAGAACTCAATGCTCTGGATGTAATAGATTGCAAGGTTCTGGGTAAAACTGTCTGGCAGAAGCCGGGAGGAGCTTCAGGCACCAGGAAAATTGGACTTTTTGTGGGTGCAAGCCAGGAAAACAAGCGACCTGGCCCTTATTTTTATGCTCTTTTGGCCAAAGAGCTTATCAGAAGAAATTATCAGCCCATTCTCATTGGTGGTCCAGGAGATAAAAAACAGGCCAGAGATATTGTCAAACTCAGCCCTGTGAAACTGCTAAATCTTACCGGTAAGCTGAGTCTAAGCCAGCTTGCTTCTGTTTTCAGCACTTTGGAGCTCCTGATAACGCCGGATACCGGTCCCATGCATTTGAGCGCGTGGTGCGGCCTGAAAACCCTGAATCTTTCTCTTGGTCCGGTTAACCCGTGGGAAACAGGTCCTTATCAGCCAGGTCACGCAATCATTCGTTCCAGCATCAGCTGTACAGGATGCTGGGAATGTATCCAGAAAGACTTGCTATGCGCAGATTCATTCAAGATCAGGCAGGTTATACTGATCATGGAAAAAATGATGCACGGCTCTCTTGAAGATGCTGAACTAACCGGGTTCAAGGCAGTTAATATATTTAAAACTTCGCGCAGCAAAGGTCTTTATAATCTGAATCCCTGCCGCTTAAAACAAACTGTATCTTTTTATCTTGGTGAGTTCTGGCAGAGTTACTGGCTTTATAGTGCAAGTCTTGGCAGTAAGTCACAGGTGAGGGAAAAGGTCAGGTTGATGGTGACGCACTATCCATTTGTTCATGACAAACTTCTCAAGTGTACGCTGTTATTTCTTGCTCAACTGAAAAAACTTATCCAGAAAGGACAGATCCCTGATCATTCTTTCTGGCGCCAATCCCCTCCATATTTTCGTCCTTTTGCAGGTTTTGTCCATATCATGTGGCAGAATCAGGATTATTCTTCATCATCTCTTGCCGCTTCCACCCGTATGCTTGAAACCCTGCTGGGATTTCTTGAAACGCGCTGAATTGTTCACTGTAAAACGACTCCGCCATCTCCATTAGACTGCCCCTTCAATTCTCAATAAAGAACAAGATACCTTAGCCATTGACAATGGCAGTGGCTACTGATCTGAATCTTCAGCCTTCAGCCTGAAATGAGTCATCATTCCCTCTTAACGACACTGTTCCATTTATATTGCAGGATTAAACTTTTTTGGAACGCTAATTGATATATATGAAGCAGAGGAGTACATACCATGCAAAATTTTCCTACCAACAATTTGTTTTCCATGTTTGATCCTTATCTTGAAGCCGGACCGCGGGACAGGCCTGATTTTGGGACCTGGAATGAAGATTTTAAGAATATCTTTGAGCAGGCGGTTCACACTCCGCCCAGGGAACAAATTCAGGATAATCAAAACAATCGTCCAGCAGACAGTAAGGTAAGAGCACCTGAGCGAATTCAGGATAACTCTCAATCGCAAAATAAGCAATTGACTGAAGAAGAATTTGCCGCTGTTAGAGATGTCTTGGAAGAAAACGGATATCCTCCTGAAAAGATAGAGAAGCTTGAGGCAAGATATGAGAAGGACGGCCTGACTTGGAATGAGCTCAAGCAAGAGCTTGGTATGGGGGATGAGTTTGATACTTTTAAGAGTCTTGTAAGGTTCAATATTCATGGCAGTGAATATTACAACAAAACCAAAAGACTGAGCGAAAAAGAATTTCTATCACTAAAACAACACCTTTTAGAAAATGGCTATTCCCAGGATTTGATTTCAAAGCTTCAGGATAAGTTTGATCAACATGGCTTAAGCTGGGAAGAAGTCAGCAAACATTTGCAAAGTAGCAAAAATGACATGTCTGAAATGTTAAGTGATAAACTTAGCAAGGATGACTTCCAGGCCTTGAAAAAACTTTTGGTTGAACACGGTTTTGATGGTGAGCAGATTAAAGCTCTTGAGGAGAGGTATAGTCAGGGCGATCTTAAGTGGTCGGATGTATTATCCATGCTTGAACTTGAAGGTTTATCGAAAAATATCAAACTTTCTCCAGGTGAAAAAACAGATCTGCTAAGTGTTTTTTCTGCCATGGGGTTTAACAGCAAGGAAAGTCAGGAGCTTGTGAATTTGCTCCAGCAGGGCAGGCATGCCCAGGTTTGGGAAGCTATCAGCAAACGATTGGATAATATGGCTCCAGATCAAAAACTGCAACTGACGGAAAATCAGGCGGCAAGTCTGCTCAAGGCTCTGGGTATTGAAGCAGGCAAGATGGAAAAATTTTCCCCTTTTATTGGGCGGGAGCTTTCAGGCAACGACTTGTCCAATCTCATGAATCTGCTCAAGAAAGAAGCAGGGGCAGCAAGAGAAAATTATTTGTTGGCCCGAATGCTTCAGGCTGGGGAAGAAAGTGCAAAAGCTAACGGAGTTGAAGCTCTATTAAGAGATATTGCCAGGCTGGCCCTGAAAGAAGAGGGTCAGTCTTCTTCCGATAGCAATAAAAAGAAAGAACTGTCTTTTTTGAAATCCAGGCTGGAAAACAACGCTAAGTTTGATGAGGCTTCCGGTAATGGATCTCACAAGCCAGATGAAGATAGCCAGGGATCAGGCAACCGGCATAATGAGCAGTCCCTTTTTGATAAGCTCCAGGAAAGCGTAAGGGCGAGGGACTCTGTAAACGATAAATCCGATAATGAAAAGGATGATCCCTGGAAAGATTTTATCAGTAGAATAAGAACAATAGATTCTTCAGATGCAAGAAATGCAGTAATGGGTGACACCGGAGTTCGTGGAAGTTCGGATGCTGTTAGAAGTAAAGCTCAGGCTCAGCACAGGGAATTTATTTCCCGTCAGATTCTGGACCAGGTGCAAAATGGAATGCTCAGAAAGTTGAAAGATGGCCGTACACAGCTGAATTTACAGTTAGATCCACCAAATCTTGGTAGAGTGGGCCTTGTCTTGCAAGTGCATAACCAGGAAGTGCGGGCCTTGATTAAACCCAGTAGTCCCGAGGTAGCCCAGATGGTCAGTGAAAACCTGGCAAGATTGAAGGCAACTCTGGAGCAGCAGGGACTAAGGGTCAACAAGATAGAAGTTCAGGTTCAGACACAGGAAAATAACGGGCAGAACTGGCAAGGCCACGAAGAGCATAATAAGGCAAGAGAAAGGATGCGTGAGGCTATTAGAATTGCCAGGATGAGAGGACTTGATATGACAGGAAAATCAGATGATGAAAAAATATCTGCTGCAGTACTTAACATGGAAAGCAGAGATGGTCCGGGTTTGGATATTTTTGCGTGAACTGTGAAAGGTTGAAGGCGGAAGACTGAAGTAAGAACATAAAACTTTTGCAGCTTGCTCATACTTGATTTGATAAAAACACCACCTTTAAGGAGAATGAAATGTATACATCAGGCGCACCAGGAATGATAGGGGATTGGGACAGAGAACGAGAAGCTGAAAAAATACCCAGTGCAGAGAATCATGGTCAACTGGGTAAAGAGGAGTTTTTAAGACTCCTAATCACTCAGCTTGAAAATCAGGATCCTCTCAATCCCATGGATGACAAGGAATTTGTGGCCCAGTTGGCTCAGTTTTCCAGCCTGGAGCAGCTGACAAATATTTCTGAAGAAGTTAAAGCCATAAAAGAAAACAGCGTTCAGCAGGATATGGTTGGTGCAGTAGGATTTATCGGCAAGGAAGTTATGGCTGAAGGCGATCAAGTAAGTAAGGATGCAAACACGATTTCAACACTTTATTACAATATGGACGATACAGCTGCTAAGATGTATTTCAATATTTTTGATTCACACGGTAATATGGTCAGAACTGTAGAAATGCAGGCCAGGCAGGCTGGAGAATATGAGTTTAACTGGGACGGGAAAGATTACAGTGGTAGAGAAGTACCTGATGGTAACTATAAGGTAACTATAGGTGCTGAAGGTTTTAACGGCGAGCCAGTTATGGTTAATACGAGTGTATCGGGAAGAGTTTCTGGTGTTCAAAGTATGAATGGGCAGTCTTATCTTCGCCTTGCTGACGGCAGGGTAATCAACTTTGCCCAGGTAAGTGAAGTGGTTGAATCAAGGTCAGCAGAATCTCAAAAAGAAGAATAAATTACAGGAGGCAATTATGAGTTTGTCATCTTCTCTTTATACAGGGGTAAGCGGGCTGCAAGCACATGGTGCGAAAATGGGTGTTATTGGCAATAACATAGCTAATGTTAGTACGGTTGGCTATAAAGGGTCAAGAATGCATTTTGAAGATTTTATGAGTCAGGACATCAATACATCGAGTGGTGTTGGGCAAGTGGGAAGGGGGACAAATACCGCGGCTGTCTTTGCTGATTTTCAACAAGGGGCTTTGGAAACAACAAGTGAGGCAACTGATGTATCAATTGGTGGTGATGGTTTTTTTGTGGTAAGTCCAAAAGGAAGCGAAGAAAACTACTACACTAGGGCAGGAAATTTCAGGTTTGATAAAGAAGGTTTCCTGGTTGATCCAAGTGGCAATGTTGTTCAAGGATGGGAAATAAGGCCGCAAACTATTCAGCCAGGTGTAACTGCTACACAGGGGCAACAGGTACAGATTCAGGGAGTGCCGCAAAACATTCAACTGGAAAACTTCCAGTCTCCTCCTGAGGAAACAAGCAGGGTTACCAAGATTGTAAATCTGGATTCAAGCGCTCCGAGTGCTACAGGTGCTGGAGCTGAAATTTTCGATGCTTGGGATGCAACTCAGGATCCGCCTATCGATCCTGCGCTGTATATTCATCAGACCTCCATGAAAGTATATGATGAAAATGGAGGTGCCCATACCCTGACTACATACTTTGACAGGATGGACTCTGATGATGAAACAAATTGGCTTGCTAGTCAAAACCCACCCCTTCCCAATGGTTATCAGGTGCATGAATTTATTGTAACTGTTCCTCCAGAAGATGATCAGAGGCCTTGGGGACCGGTTCCTGGTGCTCAAAATCAGGGTATAGTAATGCAGGGCCGTGCAGTTTTTAACGCAGCAGGAGAGATGATGGCCATGAGAGACTTAGAAAATTTTACTCCAGGTCCTGGACAAACAGTTCCATCATTTGATGATTTGGATAATCCTGATGGCTATTCACAAAATGGATATCCCCTGATGGGATTGAGTTTTTTGGGTGCTGTTGATCCAGTTACTGGTCTTGACGAAGTGCAACTTGTTGAGTTGAATTTTGGGATAAAGAATAATAACGGAGCCCAGGATCAGGCTTGGATAAGTGGTGCCCTTTCTTCTACAAGCTACAGTGCGCCTTCAAGCACAGTGCAGCAGAGTCAGGACGGTTATGGACCAGGGCAATTGCAAAATGTTGAGATAGATCGTGATGGTGTGCTTACAGGAAGGTATTCCAATGGTCAAGTTCTTGAGCTTTATGCTTTAACTCTTGCTGACTTTAATAATAAGTGGGGGTTACGCCGGGAGGGATCAAATCTTTTCAGTGAAACCAGAAGTTCTGGTGATGCTCTCACAGGTTTGGCTAATAGCGGAAGTTTTGGGTCTATAGCGGGTAATTCATTAGAAATGTCCAATGTTGACCTTGCTACAGAATTTGTTAAAATGATTACAACTGAGAAAGGATTCCAGGCTAACTCCAAAACTATAACCACTACCGATCAGATGTTGAATGTACTTATTCAAATGAAGAGATAACATAATTGATCTCCTGCTTACTCTCACTTAAAAGGGCCGCCATGTGCGGCCCTTTTTTTGGGGAGTTAAGATATCTTGTCTGCGGCTGTTTAAAGATAGCCCCGGCTTTCGGATATTCAATGGGTACAATTTTAAAGAAGCTCCTCACCCGGGCGGCTTGGGACCGAGCCTGTGAGTAACTTGAAATAGCCTTAACGCGTTTGGGATTGCCGCGCTCGAAGACTCGCTCGCAATGACACCTGAGCTGTCATGGATTTAGTTGCTGAAAACCTGTCACCCACGAGGGAGTCTAAGCGACCGAAGCAATCTGTATGGTAAAACCATAATAACCTGATTTTATTGCACATACGATTGTAGTTACTTAGAAGCTCCTCACCTGGGCCGCCCGGGACCGAACGTGTGAGTAACTTTACGAGTCTGTCACTTTTCTGAAAACTGGGACAGTCCCCGCGAGGTACTATAAAAAAGATTGATGCTGCATTGGTTCCTGGAAGTAATTTGCTTCAATGGAAAAATTTACACAGCGAGGGACAGTCCCCCTCCGGGCTGTAAGCCTCCGGGCAGGAAGCTGTGCCAGACGCAAAGCTCCCATCTTTGACGGAACTTTTCAGGCAAATATGCATTAATCAAAGCAAAAATCGTCAAAATATGAAAATTGTAAACGTCTGATTTTATTGGCAAAACGACTCCAGTTACTTAGAAGGCAGCGAAGCCCGTCAGGATATCTCGGTGCTTTGGTTTGGTGGTTATGGGAATTTATACCATGGAGAGAAGACATTCCATCAAAAGCTGGTTGTCCAATCGAGGATTTTTGTGATCTATGCAAAGGTTGGTTTCAAGAACATCCACTCCAAGTCTTTTAATATATTCAGGATCAATTCCGCCCTGGTATAATGAATGGTTTCGGTCGATGAGAACCATATCCAGTAGTTTTGAGTCAGGATAGAGATTGTTGGAGCTTTGCCTGAGATATTGCAGCAGTATTTCAACACGCTGATGCAGTGATGTGCCAAATTGTTCCGGATCGTGGGCAGTATTGGGAATATATATTTTAGGGCAAAGATTTTCTGCAATTGCTTCGCCGACTCCTCTCGGCAGAATATTGGCAATGATGCTGGAATAAAAGCTGCCCATGGGATAGCAGATAAGCTCAGCGTCAAGTATAAGCTTTTTAATCTTATTGCGGATGGCTGGATTGAAAGGAGCAGGATTGTCTAAGTTTTTGCTGAGATAAACTTCCTTTACTCTTGATTTTATGGGAGCATTTTCTTTGCCTGTGAGCATATGCTGCCCTCTGACAGTTGATCCATCATCCAGAAGAGAGATCAGGTGAAGCATACTGTTCATGACAGGACGCACAGTTCCTCTGACCTCGGCAAGCTTGGAAAAAATAAAAATGACGGGATCGATATGTCTATCGTTGGCAAAGTAACCTGATGCCAGAATCAGATTGCCAATACTTGCACCTTTAAGGTCAAAATTTTCCGGCATTTTTTCAATAAACAGAGCAAGGTGATTGCGGATGATTCTGCGCAAAGGGTCAGGTATGTTATTAACAAGCTTGTGTCGCCCTGCAGCCATGAGATTTAATATATTCTTCAGTTCGTAATCATCTTTATCCTGGGGCAGTCGGTAGGCAAACAGGCTGAAGATCTCAGGATTTCCCTTCACACTCTGATCGGCCAAAGCCATAAGACGACTGCGCATGTCACCCACTGCCAGCATTTTGAAAGCCTTGCGAAGCTTGGCAGAACTGCCCCCTGAATCAAAGGGAGTTACTATATGGGTGGAATTGTGGGTATATTCTACAAGTGCCCTGCTAAGGGGATTAAGAGCAGTTCCGCCGCTGAAGAAAAGAATCTTTGGTCCCAGCTCGGGTACCTTGCGGTACCTGGCCATCTTCAGCTTGTCAGGAATTGATACAGCCCGGGAAAGTCTGATTTTCAGCATAACCTTGCCCAGCAGACTATGAGCTTAAGTCGTTAATGACATATTCACTATATAGGGCTGCAGCGTCAATGCTGCAGGCATTAATCAGCCCTCTGAAACCTCCAAATGCCGAAACCTCAAAAACCATCGGGCCCTGATCAGTCTCCACAACATCCACACAGGTGAAATCCAGATCAAAAAGTGACTGAGCCTTTTGAGCAAGCTCAATTATTTCCTGAGATGGTTCATAAGGTTCGTATTTTCCTCCGCTGGAAGTACAGGTGTTCCAGGATTCGCCTTGTCGTCTTGCATACGTGCCAAGGTATTTTCCTCCAAGAAATGCAACTCCGAGGTCTTTGCCAGGTATATCTATCATTTTCTGGATATACATGGTGGTATTGCCCGAGGCTTGAAAGTTTTCAATTTCAGAACGGCAGTTATCATGGTCTTCCACAACAAGCATCCCCCGGGCTTTGCTGGAATATAAGGGCTTGAATACAGCTTTTCCAAATTTTTTAACAGCCTTGACTGCCTGGTTGATATTCTCTGTAATTACGGTTGGAGGCATGGGAATATCCCCTTTTTGCAGAGTAACAGTACAACTGAGTCTGTTAATGGCAGCCATAATTCTCTCTGGGCGGGAGTAGACAGGGATACCGATTTTACAGAAAAAGCGCAGGATTTCCAGCCTGTTAAACATGTCAGGGGAGTAAACAGGTCCTATTTTTTTAATAACCAGAGCATCCAATGAGGCCAGATCAACCTCACCTTGAAAAAGTGATCTGCTGTCGAAGTCCATGGTTACCTGTGACATTTCCACAACACATTTATAGCCTGTTTTCTTTTCCAGAGCATCAGCCAGCACCTCAGTCGACCAGCTACCTGGATTACCTATGACAGCTATTTTGAGATTATGCATAATTTACTTCCTCATTATGAGTTTGTAATAGTTTGGACCGTTTAATGGGCATCAGGGGACAGGCACTTGGGGCCTCACTTTAGCAGTTTGATTAGAAGTTATTGTCATTTTGTCTGCGAGACTGTCCCAAATACCGGTCAAGGATAATTGTTGCCGGGTTGTGGGAAAAGTTTGCCTCAAAAATTTTGATATTTAAAAACATCTTTGGGGAAGTGAAAATCTTCCCACGCGCTTCCCTGGTGTGCGATCAGTTTTTCAGCAAGATAAAGGGCGCGCTGATACATGCTGCCTGCGAACTCGCGGTTAAGTTCAAACCTGGTAGAGGTGAAAAATGATCGGATAAGTCCGAGAGCCAGTCTTGTATCAAAGAGCTGATCATTGTTTTCAGCGGCAAATTCAGCAGCAAAAGTATAAAAATCATCATTGAGCTTATTACTAAGGGACCTGAACTGCGGCTCGAAGTTTGGTTGCCGGAAATTGGATACCAGAAAAACAGAGACGTCTTGAACATAATCGTTGTGACAGGATCTGTGCAGGTCTATAAAATATATTTGCTGATTTTTTTGGTTGTAGATGATATTATTTGCATTGAAATCTCCGTGAATAAAAACTGAAAAAGGAGCCTCGATGCTGTTTTCGATTTCTGTCAGCATTTCAATAAATGTATTGAGTGAAGGGGTCTTGAGAGAACCTATTCTTGCTTCAGAAAAGTCAAACTCTGGATGAATCATGAGCACATCATCAATTCTGGATACAAGCTGGGCAATGAACTTTGCGTTTACTGATTCATTCTGCATGGTTTTTTCCCAGATCAAAGACAGTGTTTCTTTGAGCAGGAAAAAGGAATTGTCCTGAATCTCAGGGTCATGTAAAGTTAGTGTTTCCTGAAAAGAGCAACCCTGCAGAAATTCCAGCAGCATTGAGGCATTGTCCTTGACTTGATTGTAGCTGAAAATCTTGGGAACCAGGCTGGGAAAAATGCTGGACCAGGTCTCGATATTCTGCTTTTCCCTTGCAATTTTGTTAATCTTTCCTTCCTTGAACAATACACCTCGGCCTTCTCTGATCCCGGGGTCAATAATTTTTCCGATTCTGCAGCCTGATCTTGATTCCCAGATGGATTCAAAATCAACTTCGTCAATGTGGATATTATAATTTATGGAGTCTAAACTTTCCTTAAGGGCCTGGTACTGATGGATCTTGAGTTTTTCTCCAAATACGGAAAAAATTATGGCTTCTCCGATGTTCAGCAGAGCATCGCCCATCCTTTCTAAGTAGCGGTAGATAAAAAGGCAGGTTACAAGGTCATGCTTGTTTTTGTCGTAGTCTAACTCTTGAATTATGGTGTCAAAGTTGTTTTTATAAAGCTTATCAATAATAAACTCTGCCTTGCAGATTTTCAGAGCAAGGTTCAGGTCTTTTTTGAAAAGGGCGTTGGTCAGGCTTTCCAGAGCAACCAGCAGTTGCTGAAAGTAAGGTTTGAATTTATAGTCTTTCAAGATGTCCTGAGACTCAAGATAGCCGAGCTGCACAACGATATTAACAGCGTAGTCACTTATTCTTTCAAGATTGTTGCTGATGATGTTGACAGCTCTTATAAAATCAATGCGCTGTTTATGCAGATTTTCATGGCCATGAATTCTGGAAAAACACATATTTTCTATGATAGATTTGTAATTGTCAATATGGTCATCACGGGATTTTACCTTGTCCACCAGCTCTGATTTGGGGTCGTGGATTATTTTCTGGGTATTCTCGAGCTGTCTGGTAACCTCAAGGACCATAAAGTGAATTTTGTCTTCTAATTCTTTAAAGTACTTCATTTATTCGTCCTGAGACATGAGCCTGGTTTGCTCATCAGATGAAAGCATGAATCTTTTTTCTTCATTCTCTTCCCAGCGGAAACGCAAGGTAAGCTTGACCTGTCCTTCCTTATGCCTGGCCTTTATTTCAAATTTTACCAGTCCATGGGGTGTGAGCTTCACGCTATTTCCCTGGTATGAGAATTGTATGTTTCCTTTCTGAAAACCTTCTTTTACTTCGTCCAGGTATTTGCAAATTGTTTCTGAGTCCTGAATGGATGATAATGCAAATTTTTTATCTGTGTTCATGGTGAATCCTTACACTGGTCTGTTTAATTGAAGGGATTTAAAGTGATAGTTGTCCTTCAAGACGTTCTCTGTATTCATCAATCATTTTTTTACGGCTGAAGCTGCCAACTATCAGGGATTTCCTGATGGACAGATCGTCCCAGGCAGGCTGGACACCTATGTCACGATAAAATTTTGAAGCCTCGATTTGGGTGCTGTCTTTGATTTTCTCAGACATATGTGTGTCATCACCCATAAAAAGAAGAAGCTTTTTGGTAGACGCAGATCTGGACTTATTTTGACGATTAATGACATTGATTAGAAAATCAGTGTACTCCTGAGACTGAGGGTTCCAGACTTCGTAGCCGTCTATATCATAATCACATAGCAGGATAGGCCAGAACTGTTCCGGATGAGGAACAATAATGCCGCCGCCAATTCCCCGCGCCTCCTCAATGATTTCAGATGTACGGTAAAAGTATGTCAGGCTGAAGTTGGCCTTAACGACCTTTTTTACAGATTTTACAAAAACCTGTACTCTGTTAATAAAGTTTTCAGGATATAGATGCCTTTGTGCATCAAGAAAATTGCGTACGATTTTATTTTTTAAGACCTCTCTACTGATTGAGTGCTCATGCTGCTCAAGTAGTGTGCGCAGCTTATGAGTCTGAATCATGGCAAATCTGATAACATTTTCTCCTACCCCGGTTCCTTCGGCAGCGAGCTGGCGATAATCATCCCACTTGGGTTCAATCAATGTGTCCATTAGGTCGAATAACTGGCTTGATCTGTATTCAAAGGTGTGCGCCAGCATAGACTTAAGAACATCAGCATTTTCCAGCTTACTGCTTTTAAAATGCAGCAGCAGCTGTACCTTGCGCTTAAAGCCACTGGAATAACAATCTACCTCCACCCCGGAATACTCACCATCATAAGACATTATCTGATTATGCTGGGTAGGGATAATCAGTTCTTCATCCCTGTTGGGAAAGGTATTTTGGATGCGCTGTCTAATGAGGTCCATGGGTATATATTCTGGATGCCAGTGTACTGCCAGAACTTTCTTTTGTCTTAGCAATACCTCGTAGGGTGTAGTAATTCTGTCTGCCTGTTGGGAGCTTATTTCCAGATTGGTTATTTCATGGAAAGCTTTAAGGTCATCATCAGTAATTTCTTTGCTGACCTTTTCCGGGTCAAAAAGTTTGTTCTTGTCTTCAGATTTTATTAGTGACATTGTTTGAGCTTGTTTAGGCATAAGTCTTTCCTGATTGGTTGAGATAATATATTTTTAATGGATAAGTACCTGTATTTATTTCCAATACTGTTGTAGTTGCTTAGAAGCTCCTCACCCGGGCGGACCGGGACCGAACTTGTGAGTAACTGTCTTTAAAGTGGAGCCTGCATCCTGCAGGCTATTTAATTCCAGGCGGCTGGAAGCCGCCTCCACCTTGAAGAACAGTCCCATATTTGGAAATTGGGACAGTCCCCGCGAGGTACTATAAAAAAGATTGATGTTGCATAGGTTCATGGTAGAAATTTGCCTTAATGATAAAATTTACACAGCGAGGGACAGTCCCCCTCTGGGCTGTAAGCCTCCGGGCAGGAAGCTGTGCCAGGCGCAAAGCTCTCATCTTTGACGGAACTTTTCTGGCAAATGTGCATCAATCATGAGCAAAAATCGTCAAAATGTGAAAACTGTAAATATCTGATTTTATTAACAAAACGATTGTAGTTACTTAGAAGCGCCAGCTCATTTATAGCGATCGTGACATACTTTCATGATTTTTACCATGTCCTGAAAGGCTGTAGTCAGATCATTTAAATAGTTAGCCTGCCAGGCCTTGCGCATTTGTTCTGCAGCCTCATTGAAAACAGGATAATATTCATCTCCGTAACCGGTATAATTCGTCATTAACGTACAATCTTCGAGGAATCTTTCCATCTCCTGATCCTGTGGCATATTACCGTTTTTCAGATCAACATGAATGGCTTTAAACGATTTCTTCATCCTTTTTTTGAGTTTTTTATATGATATTTCCGGTTCCGCATTTTCCACTTGAAGGCTGTTTTCATCATTTTCATCTAACTCACCCAGTTCATCCAGTTCATCCAGATATTCTTCAGTAGTGCTTTTATCGGAATCACGCAATTCGACCTCTATGTCAGCACCAGGTTCTCCTTTGAGTTTTGTTTTGACCAAAACCAGGCTTTCATGATTTTTAAATGTCAGTTTGATTTTGCTGATATCATCCCATTGAAAGGTTTCACTTTCAAAGTTCAGAAAACCTTGCTCCAGACCATCAGCCATTTTCCTTAAAAAATCAGCAGTTTGGGAGATACTCATGGCTTGATTGTATTTACGCTGTTTTTTTTCCATATCTCGATTTCCTTAAAATTAACTGTTCAATGCAAGTGATACTTTGACCGCATATTCTGCAATATGCCGGCAATTTTCAACTGTGTAGCATTTTCAAGAAGATAAGAACTCAAACATGTGCGCATTTTGATAAGTTAAGCGAGACAAGTTTCATACTGCAGATTGCCTGTCAAAAAAAACAGGAAAGTTTTCCGGCAGAAATCCAGTCTGTGCACATTGAAAAGTAGCTTTTCAAAATGCTGGCCTGTGATGTTTGCTTATAAGTTGAGGTCAGGGTACGCTTTGCAAAAATATAAGTGTCCCGTTTTTGATAGAACCGTATTATTGTTATGACAAATTGCCCTAAAAAAGTGTGGTGTTCTGCCCTGTACAATTGTCTGATTGAACAATCCTTTTAATGATCTAAAACTGAAGGTAGATTCTGGACAAACTGCCTGATTTCATCCCTGACTCTCAGGTAATGTTGTAAGGCGCTTTTTTCGTCAGGTTCTTTCAAGGCCAGGGAAGGTGGGTCGTCAAAACCCTGGTGAATAACTTTGGCGGGTCCTGGAAAAAAAGGGCAGTTTTCTTGGGCGTGACCGCATAGCGTGATGATATAATCAAAGGTGATATCCTGGATTTCGTCTATAAGCTTGGAATATTGGCCTGATAAGTCCAGACCTGCCTGGGCCATAACCTTGATTGCTTTGGGGTCAACCCTGGTTTTCATGACTCCGGCTGAATATGCTTTATATTTTTCAGGATGTAAATGGTTGGTCCAGGCTTCAGCCATCTGACTCCTGCATGAATTACCGGTGCAAAGAAATAAAATGTTTTTCTGCGACATGTACACCTCCTGGCTTTGTGATTATCTGCTTTCGCAAAGTCAATAAAGCATACATACCCAATGTGTCATTTTAATGTCAAATTTTTAGAGTCAGGCATATTGGTACAATTTAAGGTGCATTGTTAAGAATGCTGCCACTACAGCGATACTTTGCACAAATTATCGCCTCGGCCACCAGGGACAGGCTCCTTTGCCGACCTCAAACCATAACAGGCAGACTGTCCGGCGGCAAAAGAGCCATTCCCCCTACTGCTTAAACAAAGCCGCTATATTGCTATGCTATCAGCTACCGACAATGCTCCTCGCAACATGTTTTACCTTGGGTAGCAAGACCCGCATGATCTGTAGCCGTAGTAGTGATAGCACGATCTTGGAACCATTTCATAGTAACGCACATTATATGGTAATGAACGTGGCTCTGTTCTAAATGATGGACATGCAAAGGGGGTTCCCGGTTCAATAACTCTGTTGCCAATGCCTCTGATGTGAACAGGCTGTAAATAGCCTTCAGATCTTAATGGGTCATATTGACAGTAACTTCCACCGCCGCAACCTGCCATGAGAAGGATTGCTATGAGCACAAACAGAATTGGAGATATCATATGATTTGCTGCTTTCATGTTTCTTCCTTGGATATCATTTTTGAAAAAATCATGTTTATTGAAGCCCGAATGGCTCACTTTTTGGTAAAAATTAGTGTGTTTTTATTGCCCGGTTCCCTGAAATAGTTTAAGCTGAGTAGGCATGTCCCACCTGTCAGGCCTGGCAAGCTGATGTCTTGACTTGAATCTTTCCAGGGCTATTTTGGAGTTTCTTCCCCAAATGCCGTCTATTCTGTCCAGATAAAGATCCAGTTCTGCAAGTCTGGTCTGGATGATTTTGGCATCAGTACTTCTGGAAATACTAAGTTCAATTCTTCCTGTTGATATGGGGCCTGGAGGAACCCTGGCTTCCTCTTCTTTCTTATCTACAGTTGCGACCAGTGTCTCAGTCTCAACCATGTCCATTAAATATCTGTTAAGCTTAAAGGAAAAGTCGTGTGAAGACAGTATGGAATTATCAATAGTGCTAACCAGCCTGACTGAAACAATAGCTCTGTCATGTACTATGTGGTAATATCCGGATATAACTGCCTGTGCGTTCCAGGAATCTCTGATAAGATTCATGTTTCTTGACATGGCAAACTCACCTGTTTTTTCACTAATATGAAGTGAGTTCTTTCTGAGTCTCAGTTCTATTACATTATAACCGTGCTGGGAAAACCTTGAACCAATGTGCTCACCTAAAATTCTTCCCAGCGTGGAAGTTGAGTTAAAGTCATTTAAATTCACAAAACTTGAAAACAGTATGGGCAAAGTTCTGCTTATATCTGCACTCAGGTTGTATTCGAGAGCATCAGCTGCCTGATATGCTATCGCAGGAAAACCCTCCACTCTCGTAAAGCCATGGTGGGCAACCGGTGACCAGGCATAAACCGGAGCTTGTCCTGCGTAGAAAATCAGAACAAAAAATAACGAAAAACAAAATTTTTTCATGGCCTCTCCTTATCCTATTGATCAACGAGTCTGTAATTAACTACCGAAGGATCCTGGTACATGACATTTTGTTTGTAGTTGCTCCAGTCGGCATCGTTTATATAGTAAATAGATGAGTCACGGATCATGTAGTTGTCATTTCTTGTTAAAGATGTCGTAACCATTACTTCAATATTTGGCAGATGATGGGTATATATTCCAGAGTCAACATTTATCTGTGAACGAGCTACATGCAGTTCAGCCTGGCGCAGGCCTTCCAGCGTGGTTGTCTCCGGAGACTGCCTTTGGACATACATTCCCGGGGCCAGTGATTGATAAACACCAGATTGTGTTCTGACGGTCCTGCCTCTGCTGTGCCTGACCATTTGCAGGTCAAATGAAAGAACCATGGCCTCGCGACTGTGTCTTGATACCTGCGCTCCTCTCTCAACAAGTTTGGTGATTAAAAGATCATAAAATGCTTTTTCAAAAGGGGTTGTTCCTGCGGGTGATACATAAATGGGGTGGTGTCGCTCGAACACACTTATGTCGAGGAATTCAGAAATTCGACATGCTACATCCTCTGCAAGCAATCTCCAGTGATGCATGGCCTGCATTTTATTCTGGGTGCTCAAGGGATAAGCAGCTGGAACCGGAACCTGCGAAGCAACCGGTTGAGAAATCCGTGCCTCATACCCCCTATGCGAACCAACACAACCAGCTATAAAAAAAATGCAAATAATCAGTATGATTGTGCTCTTTAAAGACATTGTCACCTCCAGGTGAGAACGATTTTTTTAAAAAAGGATAGTATATTTTTTTTAGTATGCAGAGAACACTCATTCCTGGACCGACTTGAGTAATATTGATGTCCATAATGTGTCGGTTATGGAATAAGTTGGTCCCGGAAGATTTTGTTCCTGTGCCATATCCAAAGTCTAAACTATAACATAACAAGTAACCTGCAGTAAAACTAAGAAAAATCAGTTTTCCTGTCAGGACTGACTACAGAAAGTTATACGACTTGAAAAGTGATTGTACAGATCAAAAAAATCAAAGATACGTAACCAGTCTCCAAAGACCGAACTCCTGCGGTGTAAAAAAAATGATGAAGCGATATTGGCTTCATAAAAAAGGTGTCAATATTGTTTTATTCGGTCATATCTTGAATATGTTTAGGCTAATTGTAAAAATGGTATCTGAAAACCTGTCACCTACGAGGGAGCCTAAGCGACCAAAGCAATCTGTATGGTAAAACCGTAATGCTTTGAATTTATTGCATATACGATTGTAGTTACTTGTAAGCTCTTCACCCGGGCGGCCCGGGACCGAACCTGTGAGTAACTGTCTTTAAAGTGGAGCCTGCATCCTGCAGGCTATGTAATTCCAGGCGGCTGGAAGCCGCCTCCACCTTGAAGAAAAGTCCCATATTTGGAAATTGGGACAGTCCCCGCGAGGTACTATAAAAAAGATTTATGCTGCATTGGTTCCTGGAAAAAATTGCTTAAATGAAAAAATTTACACAGCGAGGGACAGTCCCTGTGCCAGGCGCAAAGCTCCCATCTTTGATGGAACTTTTCAGGAAATTGAGAATCAATCATATGAAAAAATTATAAAAATTGTAAAAATTATAAACGTCTGATTTTATTAGCAAAATAATTGTAGTTACTTGGAAGCGCTAAACATGTACTAAAAAATGTGTTTTTATGCATATTTGTGCAAACCGAATTCTCGCAGGGGGTAAAGCCATATTTCTGCTGCTGGTTTTGATTTGGGATGCTCCAGCTGGGACAGCGCCTCAAATGGCCTGAAATGTGCAATTAGATAAGGGTGTAAGAATGAGCATGTTGATTAGGGTGTCAATGTGTCTAACTACAGCCTGGTTAATAAAGTTTATTTTATCAAGATACTTATTCTAAAAAAAATATATATCTCAAAAGCGGAGGATGGCTGATGGACAAGTCACTGTCAAAGCCTGCAAAAAAAAATTTGGCAGGCAGGTGTTCGTTGGGAATGAGTTATTTCGCTGTGCTCATTTTGGTTCTAACCATAGCTGGCTGCTCTTCCATTGCCGGAATGGTTCCGGACAGAGGGCAAAATATTCCGTCCCGCCAGGCTGAAATAATTACCCCTAACTATGCAGCGGGCACGAGTCTCATAAGCATAATGGCTGGGAGGGTGCCTGAGGACACCAGATTTCTGCTTACTTCATTTGTCAACTTAGATAATCTCTCAGAAACGAGCACTCTGGGAAGAATTATTCCACACCAGATAGGTACACGACTGACTCAATGCGGCTATGAGGTTGTAGATATGCGCTTGAGAACTGAGAGCCTTCTCGTCAGGGAAAAAGAAGGGGAGTTTGCCTTATCCAGAAAACTGACAGAGCTCGCCAGGGACAATAAGGCCAATGCTATTCTTGTAGGTACTTATTCAGTGGTGTATAACCAGGTCTATGTCCATACCAAGGTATTAAGGACAGCAGATGGCCTGACACTGGCTGCAGCAGATTACATGCTTCCCTATGATTTAAGGGCTTTAAATCCAGCAGGTTTTTCAGGTGCAGACATAACCTTGCATCACTTTACACCAAATATATCTACTGGAAATATAAATTAATGAGTGCTGTGCCCACAACCCAATTTAAACAAGGACCGTTAAGTTGGGGCGATAACCGTACTTTTCAGACTGAAGACTGAAGATTGAAGGCTGAAGAATAAGGAGCTTGGGCGTCATTGCTATTTCAAGGTGAAAAAACTTTCTTGTTTTTTCTACAGGATTGAAACAGCAAGTTACTAACTCGAGTTTCTCGTGGAATCTCAAAATAGATATTTTAACCGTCCGTTATAAGATTTGCCCGGTTGAATAAGGCTTTGCATGAGACTGTAGGCCTATTCAACCGGGCGAACTCTAAACTCCAAGTTAAACCCTGCTGCGCAGGAACGCTTTCAGCGTTGTTTAACCGGGCAGGCAAAGTACGCAAAGTAAGAAAGAAGTTTTCATTTGCCGGGGAATCCAGTTAAACCCGCTTAGTTAAATGGGAAATTTAACCAAAAAGGCAGATTTTTTGGAAAACAATGCCGGTTTTCAAAAAAATACCCTCTACACTGTCTTTGGCTTTGAGTCCTTAGCGCCATAGCGGTTCAACTTTAATTTATTTTTTGACATTGTTTCAGGAATAATTCACAAATAACTTTCAATTCTCAAGTTGCTTACTTTTCGCAACTTATGCATACAAAACTATCATCAAAGTCTGATCTTACCACAAGTACTGAGCATTTGGAATAGCGAACTACCCTTGAAGCGTTGGAGCCTATGAGGTAATCCTGCAGTTTCATTTGCTGGGCGGGCATGATGATCAAGTCTGCATTTACTTTGTCCGCCATTTTAAGAATGCGTTTGTAAACTGTTCCCTGGGCAACCAGGTGTTGAACCTCAATGTCATCAGGGATGTGCAGATTGATAAGTTCATGAAGAAAACGTTCCGATTCTTGAACAATTTTATCTTCTGTTTCTGTTGGAAAGTAATAACCTACGATGGGCATGCCTACATCAGGTACAACTGTGAGCACATGCAGCTGGGCATCATAAACCCGGCAAAGCTCAATAGCCTTGTGAAGGGCCAGGGTACGCGGACGTTCATCTTCCTCTTGCAGGTCAATGGGAATCAGGATGTGTTTAAACATTTAGTTTGCCTCCGGTTCTAACTTTTCTGTAATAGATGCTTTCTTCTATTATAATTATATTTCTGAATAAAGAATATCGAGAAAAAGACTGCCACACCGATTATCTGTAAACCTATTCGCCCCATAAAAACATATGACTCTAATATACCTGGCCTGAAAACGGTCAAACAACTAACCAATAAAATGAGGCGTGTAAACCATGAACATTTGGTCACAAGAAAGCCCTGCAGCGCAGAAGCAAAAGCAAACATGGCTATGAGCCCTGAAAAGAAAATCCAGCTGATGTGGAGATAGTTATCTATCCAGATGGCATGCCCGTCTGCTGTTACCCCGCTTATCATGAGCAGTTCCGTGTTAAACAAAAAGATAAAGGGAAGAATCATTATTCTCAGGCTGTAATAAAAAGCCTGAACACCAGTTTTTATTGGATCAGATCTGGAAATTGCAGCTCCAGCGTAAGAGGCCAGGCCAACTGGAGGAGTAACATCTGCCATAATTCCAAAATAAAAAACAAATAGATGGATGGCGATAATTGGGAGTATCAGTCCGGCGTCAGCACCGAGAGTGAGGATGACCGGGGCCGTCAGCGTGGCCATGATAATGTAGTTGGCTGTAGTGGGCATGCCCATGCCCAGGATGAGGCTGGTCATGGCTGTAAAAACCAGCATCAGTGTAACATTACCCATGGAAACAATATCAATGATATTGACAAACCTGCTAACCAGACCCGTAATAGTTACTACACCAACAATTATTCCCGCAGTAGCAGTAGCTATTCCTACGGAAATCATATTTCTGGCTCCAGCAATCAAGCCTTCCCAGAGATCTTTGAGACCTTCAAAAAAGGCATGAAGAATAAAGCGCTTGAGATTGAGGTTGGGATCCAGGGTCCCGAGTCTGCGGTGATACCCCAGAGAAATAAAAGCGATCATTGGGCGCTGGATAATCATTATGATCATCAGGCTCTGCACTGCAAAAAGAGCAGAAGCAACAGGGGATCGTCTGAGGACCACGAGGTAGATTATCAGAATGGCAAGGGGTATTAGAAAGTGACAACCTCTCAGGGTGGTCTTCCAGAATTTCGGGAGGTCAAGGCGAGGAATGGCCTTGACACCCATTTTTAATGCTTCAATATGCACAACATACAAAAGCGCCAGATAAGAAATCAGAGCAGGAAAAAGGGCTGCCCTGACAACGTCTAAGTAGGGTATGCCGATAATTTCAGCCATGATGAATGCTGCTGCACCCATGATGGGCGGCATTAGCTGCCCATTAACAGATGATGCCACTTCCACAGCCCCTGCCTTGTGAGCGGGAAACCCTACTTTTTTCATCAAAGGGATGGTGAATGTGCCGGTAGTAACTGTATTGGCAATGGAGGAGCCGGAAACAATGCCGGTAAGTCCCGAAGCCATGACCGCAGCCTTGGCAGGCCCCCCGCGGTAAGTGCCAAGGGCGGAAAAGGCCACATCAATGAAATATTTTCCTCCACCGGCCTTATCAAGTAGAGAGCCGAAAAGTACGAACAAAAATACAAAACTGGTGGAAACACCAAGAGGTACTCCAAATATACCTGTTGTGGTCAGATACATGTCGCTGATAATGAAGTCCAGAGGCAGTCCGCGATGTCTGAGCATAGCAGGCAGATATGGTCCGACAAAGTTATAGGCCAGAAAAAGAGCGGCCAGAATGGTCAAAGCCGGCCCCAGGGTCCTCCTGGCTGCTTCCAGAAGAAGAATAATAAGCAAGACCCCCATAATAATGTCAGTCTGGTTGGGCATTCCCTGACGATAAATCAGGTTTTCATAGTCCCACCATATATATAGGGCTGAGGCGGCACCAAGAATTGCGAATATCCAGTCATAGACGGGAATGTACTTTCTTATGGTCCGACGGGAAAGAATGGGGATTACTTTGTGGGTCCAGTTAACCCATATTGGCTTGGATTCCTGTTTGTAGGCAGGAAATGCCAGAAAGGCCAGAGTCATGGCAAATGCCAGATGCCAGGCACGGGCAATCTGGGAATTGATAGGGTCGAATGCGATCATAAGCTGGAAACCGGACCAGGCCAGACAGATAGCAACAATTATATATCTGGCTACAACACTTCGGGGGTTTCTTGCCCCGGCCTCGGTCATTACCACCAGGTCCTGGGCTGCTTTTTTTACGGAATCATCTTTGTCAACTATGCTTTCCGGCTCAGTGCTGTCTTGTTTATCTAATTTTTCTTGCATGGGTATCTCTGAGTATAATGTGAATTGTCATGATGGGATGATTTATCCAGTGAAGAGTTATTATATGAAAATCATGCACCTGAACATTACTTTAGAGGTGGGACTCAGGATTTGGGAGCAGTTTTCCTGCAGTCAGCCAGAATTTATTCCCCTGAATCATCAACAGTAAAATGTATCGTGTAAATTCAAGTATAAAACAGTCGGACCTGCCTATGAAATGAATTTTGATTTTGCCCTTAACAGCCTGCCTGATAAGGACTTTTTCACACTGTTAATATTAAAAAAACCGGTGTCCGGTTATCGGACACCGGTTGCAGTATAAGCTACATCCAGCCTTGTTCTTTATAATACTTTTCAGCACCTGGGTGAAGTGGTGCAGACAGACCCTGGAGCATTTCTTCTACATTGAGATTACGAAAAGCTGCGTGAGAGCCTTTAAGTTCGTCCAAGTTTTCGAATACAGTTTTGACCATATCGTAAACAACCTGGTCAGGAACGTTTTCATTGGTTACAACTGTGGCAGTCACAGCATAGGTTTCGATGTCTTCGTCAATGCCTCTGTAAGTACCGCCCGGAATGCTGGTCATGATGTAATATGGTCTTTCAGCGACCATTTCTTTGATGCCAGGGGAATTGATGTGAACCATGTTTATGTCAACTGAAGTTGCGGGTTCTTCAATGGCAGCGCTGGGGTTGCCAATGGTGTAGAAGAAAGCGTCAATATTGCGGTCAACCAGAGCTCTGGCTGCTTCATGATGCTGAAGGCCTTCAGCCCTGAAATCAGAACCCGGATCAATGCCGTAAATGCGCAGTACGTCCATTGCATTGCCGCGCTGTCCAGAACCAGGGTTGCCGATATTCACTCTCTTGCCCTTAATGTCTTCAACCTTGTTGATGTTGCTATCCTGTCTTGCCACGAGCATTACTGTTTCAGGATGCATGCTGAATACACTGCGCAGTGACTTGATGGGCTTGCCATCCCATTCAGCTGCTCCATTATAGGCCTGCCAGTTGCGGTCGGACTGCGCAACACCAAAATCAAAAGCACCTCGTTCCAGAGCATTGATGTTGAACACTGAGCCACCGGTTGGGCGGCCAATGTAGTTGTAATCACTGCCTTGGTGTCTGTTCATGATGTTACTGATCTGGAGAGCTACCTGATAATATACTCCCACTATGGAAGCACCACCAAAGAGGATGTCCTGTTTGGCTTTGGCCTGAGGAGCAGACACAGCCATCATGGTAATGACAGCCAGGGCAATAAAAATTTTTTTCGTAAACATGATCAACCTACCTCCTGAGATAAAGAATTGGTTTGATAATTAATGTATAATAGAGGTCCTTTACCATATTTACCTATAATATCCTATTTTATGATTTTATGTCAAATATTAAGAATGGCTAATTTGAGCTTGACCGGCACTAATCCGGGCTGTGCTCACAACCAATTTTTAACAAAGATTTTTGAGTTGGAACGAGAACCGCACTTTTTCAGGGTAAAGATTTAAGGCCCAAGGCTGAAGAATGAAAAATAAGGATCTTGGGCATCATTGCTCTTTCTATGGTTAAAAAACTTTCTTGTTTTTTTCTACAGGATTGAAACAGTAAGTTACTATGCTTCTACCGCGACCCTGCAAGGAAAAAGTGGCACCTTCGGGGCAGCTGTTTGTTAAGTCTTTGTAAAGTGGGGCCTGCTTCCAGCAGGCCTTTTTTAAAAAAAAGCCAGCAGGATGCAAGCTCCACTTAAAATTGCCGTAACGACCAGCATGTTTGCTTTAGATTTCCACTAAGCGCCCGAATCAACACTTCAGCAGCCTGTCTATATTTGGGCTCAGGGAGTCGGTTCTTTTTTCGTCGTGATTTCTGATGCTTGATTGAAAAAAATCATTTTTTAGTCGCAAGAGTTAAAATACAGCCTTGCCGGCACTCAGACCGGGGCATGGATATTCAGAATCCAGGTAGCAATGCTGAAATAAATAAGAATGCCACCCACATCAGCAATGGAAGTAATGAGAGGGGCGCTGGCAGTCGCCGGGTCCATTTTAAATCGGGTCAGTAAAAAGGGCAGCAGACATCCTACAAGACTTCCGAAAATTACTACAGCCAGCATGGTCAATGCTACAACTATGGCCACTTCAGGACCGCCCCGATATACACCTATAAGTGAAACAGCCAGTGCCATACCCCCACCGAGGATGAGCGCTATTCCAACTTCACGCCCTAAGAGCCTCATCCAGTCCTTGGCATGAACATCGCCGGTAGCAATGGCCCTGACCATCAAAGTGGCTGACTGAGCCCCGGCGTTTCCGCCACTGGCAATAAGCAGAGGCAGAAAAAAAACCAGAGCTACTACGGCCTGAATGGTGTCTTCATAAAATGCAATGCCAGCACCGGACAAAAGATTGACAAATACCAAAGCTATGAGCCATGGCAGCCTTTTCTGGATCAAAAGCCAGGGGCTTATCTGAAGAAAGTTCACACCGGTTATACTTTCTCCGTGTCCTGATATGGAGCCCATCTTATGAAAATCTTCAGTTGCCTCTTCCTCAATAATATCATGCACATCATCAAAGGTAACAATACCCACAAGCTTATCGTTGCCATTGATGATGGGCATGGCCAGAAGGTCATACTTAGACATGGTTTCCGCAATTTCTTCTGCTTCATCATTAACACTTCCAAAAATCGGCTGGGCATTCATAATGTCCTTAACTTTCACTGAAGGAGAAGCAACGAGCAACTCACGCAAAGACACAACCCCAAGCAGCCTTCTGTCCTTATCAATGACAAAAGACTGATAAATGGTTTCTTTGTCAGGGGCCTCCCTTCTAAGTTTGTCAATGGCCTGGCTGGCTGAGATGTCTGGTTGCAGGGCGCAATAGTCTGAAGTCATGACCGCACCTGCAGTATTTTCTGCATAGGATGAAAGTTTGCGAATGTCTTCTCTCTCTGCTTGAGCCAGGGCTGGAAGTATTTCCTCCTGTTGTTCGGGAGAAAGCCTGTTAAAAAGGTCTGCCCGTTCATCATGGGACATGGCACTGACAATTTTGGCAAGATCTCTTCTGCCCAATACTTTGGCCATTCTAGCCTCAAAGTTGGCAGGCAGATAATTGAATATTCTGGCCTGATCTTCGATATCAAGAAATTTGATCAAAGCGCATGCCTTTTCAGGGGAGAAAAATTCAATAACCTGGGCTGAGTCAGCCGGGTGCAGGCGCATGAAAAAATCGCGAATTATCTCATGATTGCTTGAATGAAGATATTCGTCCAGTTTGGCGATGAGAAGTTTTCGGCTGGAATTGTCGCCTTCAAGTGCAGCATTTAAAAAATCCTGTTCTTCGAGAAGAATTTTATCGATCATTGTCTGCCTCCTTTCTGCCTCAAATCGCGGCATAAGGAAACCAGACCACTTATGAATTTAGGCTGGAATCCGATGGAACCGGATTTGATGACAGTTGATTACAACTTTATGAATTGAAGTAATAGCGTTTATTGTTTTTTTCAGAGCACAACTACTCGGAAGGTCCATGGTTCTAATCAAACCTCGCTTATGTTTTAATTAATGTTAAGTGAGTTCCGGACTGTCCCAGGCTTCGGCATATGGCTTTTTTCCAAAAGGGTTAAGGGTGCTGGCTGCCTTATTTTTTATCAGGCGATATAATTGCCTGAAGTACTAGGTACAACTTGCAAAGCTTAGATTATAAATGCTTTTAATGTCAATATTGCTCTAAAAATATTTTTCTATTTTGCGATTTAATTTTAATAATATATAATTTTTTTGTTGAATATTGTCTTTTGGCAGTGCCTCATTTAGACTTTCGGGACCAAACCTGTGAGAAACTGCCTTGATAAGTGGAGTCTGCATCCTCCATGCGATTTCAGTTACTCGGGCTTGAGAAAAGAAGCGCAGGTGCTCGGTCTTGAAGTATTTCAGGCACGGTAAGTAATATAAAGCTGGCTCTGCGTGTTACAAAGATGTTTTTTTTGTTTTCATTTTGACATTAATTCCCACATAATATAACTGACCATCCATGTCACATTTTGATGATGGTCAAATCCCCTTTGAATACAAAACATATATAGGCCGTAAGGTTTTTTTTCTAATTCTGCTGCTGTTTTTGACAGGCTTTTTTTTTATTCTTGCCATTTCGTTTGGTGCGGTAAGAATTCCTGCCTGGGATGTTGTCAAAGCACTTTTGGGGCAGTCTCATGACAGCAGATATAACGTCATTGTTTTAAATATTCGTCTTCCACATGCTCTGGCAGCCTTTCTGGCAGGAGCAGGTCTGGCTGCTGCAGGTGCAGCCATGCAATCCATTTTACGCAATCCTCTCGGCTCTCCTTTTACTCTCGGTATTTCGCAGGCAGGTGCATTTGGAGCCGCATTCTCTGTGATGATTATGGGCAGCGGAGTAATGCAGAGCAGCCAGCTAGGAGCGATAACCATCGCCAATCCATACTTGACCACAATGATTGCCTTTTTTTTCTGTATGGCAGCTTCAATGGTGATTGTGGCTATAGCCAGAATGCGCGGTGCTACTCCTGAAGTCATGGTGCTCAGCGGTGTGGCCCTGGGCTCTCTCTTTGGAGCAGGCACCATGTTTTTGCAGTATTTTGCTGATGATGTTCAGCTGGCAGCCATGGTGTTCTGGACCTTTGGAGATGTATCGAGAGCAGGGTGGACCGAGATCAGGATTATGGCAATTGTTGTCTTTTTTTCAGTTCTCTATTTTATATATAATCGCTGGAATTACAATGCCATTGATGCTGGTGATGAGACAGCAAAAGGTCTTGGCGTGCAGGTACAGATAGTGCGCATGACAGGAATGATTGTGGCTTCTCTGGTTACCGCTACTATTGTTTCATTTCTGGGCATTATTGGATTTGTGGGATTGATATGTCCTCATATTGTCAGGCGGATAATAGGCGATGATCACAGGTTTCTGATGCCTGCTGCATGCCTGACTGGCGGGGTTCTGCTTCTTGCTTCTGATACAGTGGCCAGGCTCATGCTTGCACCACATGTTCTGCCGGTTTCCATTCTTACTGCTTTTCTCGGAGCACCGACTTTTCTATATTTGCTAATCAGAAGGAGGATCAGGTGATTCTTTCTGTTAGAGATCTGTGCATCGGCTATAATAAAAGTCTTGTGCTTGAAAATTTGGATTTTAGCGTAGCACCAGGCGAAATTCTTACCATATTAGGACCCAACGGTGTAGGTAAAACAACACTTTTGAAATGCGTCAACCGTATCTTAAAGCCAGGCAAAGGAGCTGTCATGGTTGAGGATGCAGATGTTTTTCGAATGAGTTCGGCTGAGATAGCGAGAAGGCTCGGTTATGTAGCACAGAAAAGTGAAGCAGGAAGGATGACTGCCTTTGATGCCATTCTTTTGGGCAGAAAGCCTTATCTTAAATGGAAAATAAGTGAAAATGATTTGAAAATTGTGGACTCTGCTGTCAGGCATATGGGGCTTCAACACCTGGCCTTGCGTCACATTGATGAAATGAGCGGGGGTGAGCTGCAAAAAGTCTGCATTGCCAGGGCTCTGGTCCAGGAGCCTACTGTTATTCTGTTAGATGAGCCTACAAGCAGTCTGGATTTGAAAAATCAGATGGAAATCATGCGCACCATAGGCCATGTGGTGAAGGAGCATGAGATTGCTGCGGTGATGACTATGCATGACTTGAATATGGCATTCAGATTTACGGACAAGTTTCTTTTTCTTAAAGAAGGTAAGGTTTTCCATCATGGCTGGAGATGCGAGGTTAACCCTGCTATGGTGGAGCACGTTTATGGCGTAAGTGTTGATATTATTGAACATGCAGGACAAATCCTTATTGTGCCCAGATAATGCCCTGTTTGTGGCAGCATCAGAAGGTTAAAATCTTGAATAGGGTTTGAGCAGAGGGCAGAGATCAGAAGTCAGAAGCTCCTCACCCGGGCGGCCCGGGACCGAACTTGTGAGTAACTTTAGGATACTGTCACTTTTCTGAAAATTGGGACAGTCCCCGCGAGGTACTATAAAAAAGATTGATGCTGCATTGGTTCCTGTAAGAAATTTGCTTTGATGAAAAAATATACACAGCGAGGGACAGTCCCCCTCCGGGCTGTAAGCCTCCGGGCAGGAAGCTGTGCCAGGCGCAAAGTTCCCATCTTTGAAGGAACTTTTCAGGAAATTGAGAATCAATCATATGTAAAAATTATAAAAATTGTGAAAATTATAACCGTCTGATTTTATTACAAAAACGACTATAGTTACTTGTAAGCTCCTCATCCGGCTGGCCCGGGACCGAACCTGCGAGTAACTGAAAATGAGTCTCCTCTATGGACATTGGGACAGTCCCCGCAAGGAAACGTTAAAAAGTTTGATACTGCATTGGTTTTTGGCAAAAATCGGTTTTAATGAAAAAATTTACATAGCGAGGGACAGTCCCTGTGCCAAGCGCAAAGTTCCCATCTTTTACGGGACTTTTCTGGTAATTGTAAGTGAATCTTAAAGAAAAATCGTAAAAAACTGAAAACCATAACAGCTTGAAATGATTGACATAAAAATGTAGTTACTTAGAAGTCAGAGGGCAGAGGGCAGAGGTCAGAGATCAGAGGTCAGGGGGGCAGAAGTCAGGGGTTAGAGATCAGGGGGCAGAGGGCAGGCTTTTAGTGCACCTGCAAGTAATGCTATGCAGGCAGATACCTGATGCCTGCCCTTTGCTTGATCAATAAGAGCCTCCTGACTAAGCTGTCTACATGTATTCAGGCAGATGTTTCCTGACTTCCTCCATTTTCAGCTGCGCCAGATTTTTATCAATTTCCCCTGCTATCTTTTTCTGAGTTGCATTGCTTAGTTCAGACCTGAGCATGCCAAGAAAAGAAGGAGGAGCCAGAATATACAGCTTTTGAAACTTGTTGTCTCTGGCCCCATTATTCAGGGTTTCAGCAAGAGAGCGGGCAAACTGCTGAATTTCATGCTTTTTAGGATCAGAGGTTGGGGTGTAGGCTACCCGCTTTTCACCGTCAGATGGGTGTGGGCTCCTTCCAGGGCGGTCTTCAACAATTTCATTGACTGATTGTCTTGCTGCCGGATTGACGAGAGACTGTATTTCATTTTCAAGCACTGTTCTTTTTGTGGTCTCAAATAATCTCGCGCGGCCATTGTCAGCCGCAAGTACCCATATTTTTTCCATAATCGACCTCCATTTTGATTAGTATTCCAGTAATAATTCAGATCCTGGGGTGTGGCAAGGGGCTGCTTTTTCCTGAACCCACTTGCATCATAAATAACACGTAGAAAACATTGCTTATTGCTCAAGCGGGTCCTAAAGCGTTTGTTCCCCTGATTACCTTAAAAGAACTAAGCTATTACTTTTTTTCGGAGTTGGGTCTGGATGGCGCTACAGCATCATCCACTGAAAAATCCCGGCAGAAAAAGAGCTATCTGCGGGAATGCGGTCAGGATGGCAATACAGACTAAAATGGTCAAGAGGTAAGGCCATGATCCCCGAAATATTGTTGTGACAGGTGTATCATGAACAATACCGGCAACAACATAGACATTTGCCCCAACAGGAGGTGTGATTACTCCCATTCCCACCACAAGAACAATAATGACGCCAAACCAGACCGGATCAAAACCAAGCTGAACAGCAACGGGATAGAAAATGGGAATAGTTAGAAGGATCAGGGCCAGGGCGTCAATAAAGCAGCCTAGTATCAAATAAATGCCAAGTATTACGGCAAGGACAAGGATTGGATGAATTGGAAGTTCCGAGGCCCAGACAGCCATGGTCATGGGAATGTTGGTGACAGCGAGGAATCTGCCGAATATTGTTGCAGCTGCCACAAGAAACATAATCATGGCTGAAATACGGATAGAGTCTCGCAGTGAATCCAGGAAACCTCTCCATGTCAATTGTCTTCTGACTACAGCAACCCCAAGTGTTGCTGCTGCACCTACAGCACCAGCTTCTGTGGGAGTAAAGTAACCCGAAAACACCCCTCCGATAACCGCCAGGAAAATTATCACCACCTCAACGCCTCCCCTCAAAACAGCTTTTACTTTTTCCTTTATTTTGACCTTGGGCCCTCCAGGTGCGAGAGATGGATTGCGTCTGACCATGATGTAGGTAACCAGCATGAAAAGAGACATGAGCAGAATTCCGGGCAATATTCCAGCGAGAAACAGTCTTGCAATGGATTCTCCGGTTGCAATGCCGTACAGAATAAATATTACACTTGGCGGAATCATGACTCCGAGGATTGCAGAAGATGCCACAACAGAAGTAGCGAGAGATCTGGCATACTTATAGCGCTTCATTTCCGGAACAGCTACAGCACTCATGGTGGCAGCGGTGGCAGTTGTAGACCCGCAGATGGCTCCAAAGGCCGTGCTGGCTCCAATAGTGGCCAGTGCCAGGCCTCCGGGCAAGCTGCCAATAACTTTATATGCCGCATCATAGATACGCCTGCTTATTCCTGCGTGATAAGCAATATAACCCATCCAGACAAAAAGAGGTACAACAATCAGGGAGTATGAAGCGAAAGTGTTGTAAATGGATGAGGCAGCTATGGACAGGGCAGCAGCAGGTGAAATCACATGCGCATATCCGGCTAAGCCCACGATGAGCATGACGTAAGCTACCGGCATCCGAGCGGCAATAAGGATGAATACCAGGACTATGGCCAGGATTCCAACTTGAATCGGGGTCACTCTTTTATTCCTTTGATCTGATGAGAATGTTCAACGCTTTGAAAACTTCCAGCATGGCAGTAAGGGCAAGCATAACAAGCCCTGCAGCTAAAAGAAAATAAAAGGGATAGAGAGGGATGGACAATGACGCGGTTTCAAGTCCACGGGAAAAAACCATTTTTCCGTATTTGATCATGCCCCAGCTGATGATGGAAATAAATATAAATGACACTGTGCCTGTTAATAGATCTACAACAGCCTGTTTTCTTTTGGACAGCCTGTCCACAAGCAGGCTGACAGTAACATGCCCCCTTGTAACCGCACAGTATGCAGCACCCATGGATAGAATGACGGCTCCAAGAATTTCTACAAGTTCGTAGCTTCCCGGTAAGGGTTTCCACCATGCACGCATTAAAATATTGGCTACAATTACCAGCATAACCAGGACCAGGGCTGCCTGGGCAAACTGGGAACTTTTTTTGGCCAGAGTATATATAATTTTTTCCAATCTGTTCATGGGTGCGGTGCTGTGGGCTGATAGAGATTTCACTTTGCAAAAGAATTCCCCGGATCATCGGTGACCCGACAGATCCGGGGAAGAAATCTTTTCAGCGCAAAAGGGCTTTGAGCAGTTAAGTAGCTGTATTTCCAGATTACTGGTATTTTTCAGAAAACCTTATATCAAGATCACGGGCAATTTCATAAACCAGGCTTGCGGGATGACCACGCTGTTCGCGTCTATCAATCCAGTTTTGCACAACTGGTGTCAGTCTGGCAAGCCATTTTTCCCGTTCTTCATCTGAAAGGTCAATAACTTCAATGCCGTATTCATTAACAGCCTGTTCGAGGATATTCTGTGAAAATTCATCCATCATTTGGGCGTAGGTAATAACGAATTCCTCATTCATTTCATTGAAAATGTTCTGAATGTCCTGAGGAAGTGAATTCCATGTATCTTTATTCATGATTTTGATGAATGCTACATTGTATAGAAAAGGGGTGTTGGTGACATAGTCAACTACCTCAGCCAGTCTGAAGGCACGCAATGTTTCGTTGGGGGCAAGGATGCCATTAACCAGTCCCTGATCCAGAGCAAGATAGGACTCTGACATGGGCATGGCGTGAGTTGTTGCTCCCAGGCTTTCAACTGAAGGCACTGTTCCACCAACAGCCCGGATTTCCATGCCTGACATGTCATCCAGAGTTCTAACCGGTCTTTTGGACATAATATTACCTGGTCCCGTGGCCCAGAGAAACAAAACCTTGACATCTTCAAATTCATCCAGATCCAGTTCCTGGCGAATGGTTTTATAACCTTCATTGATGGCTGCTGAGGCTGCTGTTGCATTGGCGTTAATAAACCCTGGCAGTTCAAAGGCCTCAATCATTGGGAACATGCCAGGAGTGTAAGACGGGCAGGTTGTCCCAATATCTGCTGCGCCACTGGCCACTCCATTGTATATTTCTCTTGCGCCAAGAAGCACTTCGCCAGGATGAAGATTAATTTTGACCCGTCCGTCTGTTCTGTGTTCCACCTCCTGGATCCATAAATTATGCATTTCAGCCACCTGAAAGGCTGTGGAGGGCCAAAAAGTGGCCATGGACAAATTAAAGGTCTGATGTTCTGCAGGCACTACCCCGCTTTCATCAGAAGAACATCCTGAAAAAAGGAATGAAAGGGTTAGTAAAAACAAAATGATGCCATAGTGAAATTTCTTCATTTTTTTTCTCCAGATAAAAAATTTGCTGCTTGTTCAGTGCCTTACCACAAAGAGGAATAAAAAATATCACATTCAGATCAGTTTTCATCCCGAAATGGTTTTCTTCATTTCTGGTTGTGCCAATCGAAACAACTATCAGTTAAAGCATTAAAGTACTTTCCCTCATAATTACATGATATTCCTGCCAAAATAAAAAATCAGTATCTGTTTAGCGCTTTGCATGTGGCACGGCTTCCTGCCCGGAGGCATACAGCCCGGAGGGGGACTGGCTCTTCCGGGACCCGCTTGTCCCAAAAATGAGTCATTTTGAGCACAAATTGATGATCAAGTGGGTCCCGGAGTGCCTGTCCCCTGCTTTCCTTAAAAGCGCTAACCTGATACAAAAATCATTTCAGGAAAGAAAAACAACAGTTCCAGGCCACGGAAAGAAAGGCTCTCCAGATGGAAACTATACTACTACAACTTTTCAGATTATCTCGAGTCTACATGCAAGTCAAGATTCTTTGCAAGATTGCGATCTGGTTTTCTTTGAGATAGTTATGCTGTCCTTGAAGCATAATTTTTGCAAAAAAATGCTGGGCTGGAAAATTTATCTCAAATTTCAAGTAGTTCAGGAATCCCGATGGCAAAAGATTCATTCTCTCTCAGGCGGCACTGCATGACTTTCGCTGCAGCGTGATGAAATCATGGACAATTCAGGGATTCAGTGATATTCATAAAAAATAAATATTCACAAAGTATACCTGCCAGGCATGATTTATCAGTAAGCTGAACTGTCAAGAAAGAAAAAATTATGATAACCGTTTATTTCAAGACTTTTCAATATAAAAAAATGAGGATTGATTATGAATATTACCCCGTTAGATCTTCATGATAAAAACAGAGAGGTCCTCATTGTCGAGGACAGCAATTTTCTGTCATATATTCTCCAGAATGCTGTCAGGGAGCACCTTAAGATTGAGCCTGTCATGTGCACCGGACTGCGTGAGGCTGCAAAAGTTCTTGAAAATAGAGCACATACTTTTTTTGCTGCACTTTTAGATCTGCATTTGCCGGATGCACCCAATGGTGAAGTGGTGGACCTTGTGGTCGGGTATGAAATACCTTCTGTGGTTTTTACAGCAACTTTATCTGATAAACTTCGTGAGCGAATGTGGTCCAAGAAGATTGTTGACTATGTGCTTAAAGAAAACCAGGAAAATGTTGTCCAGGTCATGGAAACCATTAAGCGCCTTCAGAAAAATATGGGCATGAAAGTGCTGGTGGCGGATGATTCCAACACAAGCCGGAAAATAGTCAGGAATTTGCTCGAAGTATGGAATTTTACTGTGCTTGAGGCTGTAGATGGTCAGGATGCATTAGCAAAACTTAAGCAGGAACCTGACATTAGTATGTTGATTACTGATTACAACATGCCCAAACTCAATGGTGTGGATCTGGTTAAAGAGATACGTCGCAGCCATTCCAAAAGCAGATTGCCAGTTATTGGGCTTTCAGGAGTCGGTGATGCCACCACTTCAGCATATTTTCTCAAGGCCGGAGCTAATGATTATATGCATAAACCTTTCATTGCCGAGGAATTGTACTGTCGTGTCAGGCATAACATTGAAACCACAGAGTACATCAAAACCATCAGAAATATGGCTGAAAAGGATTTTTTAACCGGACTTTATAATCGCAGGTACTTTTTCGGCATAGCAGACAAAATGTTTGAGAGGGCCAGAAGAGACAATAAAGGACTTGTTATCGCCATGATGGATATAGATCACTTCAAGAAATGTAATGATCAGTTCGGTCATGACGCGGGAGATGAGGTGATTCGTTTTGTTGGCCGGACTATTTTGTCCTGTGTTCGTGAATCAGATCTGGTAGCAAGATTTGGGGGCGAGGAGTACTGTGTTGCATGTGCCGGGATGGACGGCGCGGGCGTAAAAAGGGTTTTTGAAAAAATTCGTTCTTCTATTGAAAGCACTGTTATTCACTTTGATAAGCATGACATAAAAGTTACAGTGAGCATCGGGGTTTGTCCCGTACTGCAGGACAGCCTTGAAGAAATGATTACTGCTTCTGACAAGATGCTTTATGAAGCCAAGGCACAGGGCCGTAATCAGATTCAGGTTCTTGCTTAGACGTTCCCCTCACTCTTTTCACATCAACTGGCTGACTTCTACAGCCAGTTGATGTGAGTGAAGACCTCTGAGGGCTTAAGTAAAAAATTTTTTATTCGCATCTGAAATGTATTACAACCTTGTAGTCATTGGGCGAAGAAGTGTTAACCGGAGAAATCTTACCATCCAGCATACTTGCAATCTGAGATCCTAACTGAATCAACTCTTTATCTCCTTTGGCCAGTCCACCTTCATACTTAGAAGCATGGTTTAAGACGATCATGTTCCTGCCAGCCTCATTACATACTTTTGTAGCTTCAGAAACGGCCTCCTGATTCGCCTGTCTTTCAGAACTTCCATAAGTTACGATCTGATATGTTCCACCTTCCTGAGGCATGATCACTGAATTGGAAGCTGCACATCCTGTCAAAAAAATCAGACATGCCAGTGAAAGCATGAAAAAGTATTTCATATTAAACCTCCAGTCTTTAAAGTTAAAAGCTTTCAGATATCCCTTCTCAAAATTAAAAAAAGATATTCCCAGGCTGAAACCAGGGAACAGGGTAAAGCCTGGATTCCGGCTTTCGCCGGAATGACGATAAAGAGAAATAGCTTGCTTTAACCGTCACCCCGGACTTGATCCGGCGTCCAGTTTTTTGAAGTTACTTGTAAGCTACTCCCCCAAGCGGCCCGGGACCGAACTTGTGGGTAACTAAAAAATCAGCCTTAACACGTTAGAGATTGCCGCGCTCGAAGACTCGCTCGCAATGACACCTGAGCTGTCAGGGATGTAGTTGCTGAAAACTTGTCACCCACGAGGGAGCCTAAGCGACCGAAGTAATCTGTATGGCAAAACCATAATACTTTGAATTTATTGTTTATTTGGTTTTAGTTACTTAGAAGCATACTGGTCCGGTTTGAAACTAACTATTAGTAAATCAGTTGCAAGTCAAAAGAATTGTAGCATAGCAATTTTCTGCCTGGCTGTTTTTTGTTTTTGCCGTGTCCTCATTATTTTACTTGATGATCTGAAAAAGTTTTGAAATAAATTCGCATCTCTTCACTGTTTTTGTGTTTCAGCCAGGGATGATCAGGCGTGTAGTTGATGCTTCTCGTCTGTTTTTTGTAATACTATAGTTTATACCTTACATGTGGCACAGGGACTGGCTCTTCCGGACTAGCCTGCTTCCAGAGTGAGATGCTTAAAATCACCGGTTGATACTAAAGTGGGTCCCGGAGTGCGTGCACCCTCCTTTCCATAAGGCAGGCTAAAATGTTACTATTTACTCAATGCGACTTTTAAACTTCCTGATTATGAGGAATCAAATATGGAAAACAATTCATTGCGGTCCAAAATTGAAGCCATAGTGGTAAGTAAGCGCTTCCAAAACTTTGTAATGACGGTTATTGTAATCAATGGAATAGTATTGGGGCTTGAGACATCTGAAGCTGCCATGGCTGTTGCAGGATCTTTTCTTATAGCCGTAGATAATTTATGCCTTGCAATTTTTGTTGGAGAGTTGTTGCTTAAAATTTATGCCATGCGTGGACGTTTCTTCAAAGATGGCTGGAACATATTTGATTTCCTTGTGGTTGGAATATCTCTTGTTCCACAGCAGGCAGGACTATCTGTATTGAGATCATTAAGAGTTTTAAGGGTTATGCGCATGATTTCCATTTTGCCGACCATGCGCAGAGTTGTTGCAGCCATGCTTCATGCCATGCCTGGCGTAGGTTCTGTTGCGGGAATAGTGGGAATAATATTTTACGTTGGAGCGGTCATAAGTACCAAACTTTTTGGTCAATGCTTTCCTGAATGGTTTGGCACCGTTGGTGCCTCATTTTACACTCTTTTTCAGATTATGACCCTTGAAAGCTGGTCCATGGGAATTGTTCGTCCTGTAATGGAAATATATCCACACGCCTGGTTGTTTTTTGTGCCATTTATTCTTGTCACCACCTATACTGTTATAAATCTGGTAGTGGGAATCATTGTAAGCGCCATGGAGGAAAAATCTCTTGAGGAGGGAACAAGGCTTGATCCTGTGGTAGTAATGAACAGGCTGGAGCGAAGACTGGATTCAATAGATGATAAAGTGTCCATTTTATTAAAAGAGAAGTAACAGGCAATACCGCTAAGCGACTATTTTGTGGTTTGGTGTCGGCAAAAGTGCCTGTCCCAGGTGACCGAGGCAATAATTTACATAAAAATCTCGATGCAGTGTTATTGACAAACTTTGTTTACTTTGGTAAATTATAAGATAAGTAACTGCAAACTGTCCTCCCAATTTTAATAAATGCAGTGTTTCCAGGAGATGCAAGTATGGACTTTCAAGATTTTTTTTATAGAATCTGCAGGGCGTCGGATATCAAAACCCAAAAACAACTCGCTGAGCTGCTTAATGTGGGGGCTGCTTCCATCACCCTTGCTAAAAGTAGAGGTGTTCCCAAGGGATGGCCATATCAGGTAGCTACAATCCTTGGATTGAACCCTAACTGGATAAAAACAGGTCAGGGTCCCATATATCAGTCCGGACGTGAGGATTCTTTTTTAGTTCCCAAAGTTAGCGCTAAAGCGTGTGCCGGTGCTGGTTCTCTTGAGATTCAGGATAATATCGTTGATGAGATTCCTTTTTCCCTGCAATGGATTAGTCAGAAAGGCAGTCCGCGGCATATGGTGCTGATGGATATTGTGGGTGAAAGCATGTCACCTGAACTTGAAGAAGGCGATGCAATTCTTGTGGATCAAAGTCAGCAGTCCATAATCAACCGTAATTTATATGTGGTTGGTCTTGATGACACCATTCAAGTCAAACGGGTTCAAACTTCAACAGGGCTTGTAGTCTTACTCAGCAGCAACCGCAACTTTATGCCCATTACTTTACAAGGTGATGAACTTGATAATTTGCGAGTAATCGGGCGGGTTTTATGGAGTAGTCGGGAGTATTGCTGATTGTAGAAATAATTTAACAGCCCTTTGCATGTATCATTAGAACTGGCTATGCCTGGATCCAATTGCTTAAAATAATAGTATCTGTTTAGCGCTTACAAGTAACTAGAATCGTTTTGCTAATAAAATCAGACGGTTATATTTTTCACATTTTCACGATTTTTGCTTATGATTGATGCACATTTGCCAGAAAAGTTCCGTCAAAGATGGGAGCTTTGCGCCTGGCACAGCTTCCTGCCCGGAGGCTTACAGCCCGGAGGGGGACTGTCCCTCGCTGTGTAAATTTTTCCATTGAAGCAAATTTCTTCCAGGAACCAAAGGAGTATCCTTCTTTTTTATAGCACCTCGCGGGGACTGTCCCAATTTTTCAGAAAAGTGACAGACTCGTTAAGTTACTCACAGGTTCGGTCCCGGGCCGCCCGGGTGAGGAGCTTCTAAGTAACTAAAACCAAATAAGTAATAAATTCAAAGCATTATGGTTTTGCCATACAGATTACTTCGGTCGCTTAGGCTCCCTCGTGGGTGACAAGTTTTCAGTAACTACATCCCTGACAGCTCAGCTGTCATTGCGAGCGAGTCTTCGAGCGCGGCAATCTCTAACGTGTTAAGGCTGATTTTTTAGTTACTCACAAGTTCGGTCCTGGTCCGCCCGGGTGAGGAGCTTTTAAGGAAAGCAGGGCCAGGGGACCTGTCCCCTGTTTTTTTCAAATAGGGGTAAACAGTTATTATGTATTAAATGTCGCTCTAATCTATAAGAGATTATGTTGCGGTTTATAATAATGAATTTTAATAACATTTTACACGGAGATAATTATGACTAATGCAATTATCTTTATTTACCTTGCTGCAGTTTTGATCATCGGAATGCTGGCAGGAAGGGGAATCAAGAATATTTCTCAATATGCAGTGGCAGGCAAATCTTATGGATCCATGGTGATCTTCGCTACCCTGTCAGCCTCATTCATTGGAGGCGGTTTCTCCATGGGCAATGCTGAAAAAGTATTCCTGCTCGGTATCGTAAATATTGTAGCTCTTTGGGGGTTCAGTCTAAAAGAAGTTCTTGTGGCAAAGTACATTGCCCCAAGAATGGACAGATATCGCGATGCAATATCCGTAGGGGATATTATGAAAAGTCATTATGGAGTTTCTGCCAAAGTTTTTTCGGGAATTTTCGGTTTTATACTGTGTGCCGGAATACTTGGGGCTCAGATAGGGGCTATTGGGTATGTTACGAATCTTTTTCTGGGGATTGAGCGTTTCTGGGGAATAATGCTTGGTTGCGGTATTGTTATTACCTACGCAACGGTTGGAGGGATGAGGGCAGTCGTCTGGACGGATATTGTTCAGTTTGTCATTCTGGCTTTTGGCTTACCCCTGACTCTTTATTTTGGCATTCAAAGCGCTGGCGGAATTGAACATATTGTAAACACAGTACCATCAGGGCACCTTAGTCTTCCTGTGGAGCCACTGGCACTCATTGCGCTGGCATCTCTTTTTCTTACCTTTGTCTTTGGTGAAACTCTTGTTCCACCTTACCTGCAGCGTCTGCTCATTGGTCGTGATGCCCGTGAAGTTTCCAAAGGTACATTGTACAGCGGCCTGTTTTCCTTTCCATTTTTTGCTGTTACCGGTCTTATCGGTATTGTCGCTCTGGTCCTCAATCCTGAAATCAATCCCAACCTGGCAATGCCTTTTGTTATTCAGCAGGCTTTGCCCCCAATATTGCAGGGCATTGTCATAGCTGCAGTAATCGCTATTATCATGTCTTCTGCAGACTCTTTTCTTAACGCTGCTGCCATCTGCTTCAGCAATGATATTGTGAAACCCTTGAAAAAAGAAGCAATGAGTCATAAAAGTGAAGTTCTTATGGCGCGTTTAGTCACTCTAATGGTGGGTGTACTTGCTGTTATTTTTGCCTTGTCCATTGAGAGTATACTTGATATTCTGATATATTCGTATAACTTTTGGGCTCCCATTATTTTGGTACCGTTAGTAATGGCTGTAATGCAGAAAAAGGTCAGTCAAAAAAAGTTTTTGGTCGGAGCCGGAGCAGGAATATTTTCTTTGTTGATCTGGAACTATGGACTTGGTTCTCCCTTGGGTATCCACGGAATTGTTGTGGGAGTCTTTGCAAACTATACTGGTTTTGTATTGGCTGATAACAGTGAGTCTTCAAGTTAGATCTGAATTATGTAACAGTTCAGCCCATTTTAAAGAAAGCAGGGAACAGGCTCTCCCGGACCTGCTTGAGCATCAACCCATGTTTTAAACTCCTTATACCTGAGGCAAGAGGGTCCAGGAAGAGCCATTCCCCCTCCGGGCTGTATGCCTCCGGGCAGGAAGCCGTGCCACATGCAAAGGGCTGAACTATTGGAAATAGTTTAAATTATGCTGAATTTAATGAACCTTAGAGACCACCGGCGTGTGGCTGTCACCGGTATTGCAGGCGGTGGAAAGACCGTATTTCTAACCTCCCTTTTGTCGCACCTTGCTGAATTTGGACAAGGTGGCTTTCATGTTGGCAAGGGGATTGAGATCAGTGATTTTCAGCGCTGTCCCTTGAAAAATGACTGGCCCCCTGAATTTAATCATGCCGGGTATCGTGAGGAACTGGCCAGAGAGCATTGGCCGGAAAAAAGCACTGATTGTTCGCAATTTACATGCAGGTTCAGACGTTCCGACTGGAAGCTTTATTCCCAGAAAATGACTTTTTTTGATTTTCCAGGAGAACGGGTTGCCGACGCAGCCATTGCAGCCTTTAGTAGTTATGACGAATGGTCTGACCATATTTTAAAGCATTTTGCAGATCACCACGGTTATGCGAGGGCTGCAGGACCTTATCTGAATTATCTTACGCAAGCCAATATTACTCATAAAGAAGTTGTGAGTCGATATAAGGAAGCTTTGGCCAGGATGATTCTGGATTACAAACCCCTGATATCTCCATCCACTTTCCTGCTTGACCAAAAGGGGTGCCCGGCATCACCAGGCACAGAGAAGGAAATATCAGCGAGCAGATATGCCGGTATTTCATTTGCTGAAGAATTTGCGCCGCTCTCCAACAAGGCAAGGGCGAACCATCCTGATGTGGCTAAACAAATGTTTAGAACTTATCAAAACTATAGGAAAAAGCTGGTTATGCCCTTATTTGACAGAATATCCAAAGCCAATAGTATTATTGTGCTGGTGGATATACCATCACTTCTATCAGGTGGTGTTGGGCGTTATAATGATAATAGAAGGATATTGCTTGATTTATGTGAGTTGCTGCGTCCTAAGTCGGACATTGGGGCCTTGCTGTCTAAGTATTTTTCTTTTCTGTATGAATCACTGAGCAGGATTGCTTTTGTTGCGGCCAAGGCTGATATGGTCCATCCCCTGGATATTGATAATAAGAGAATGGAAAATCTGCTGAAAATGATGACCCACCGGGCAGCAGGAATGCTTCCGGACGTGAAGTGCAAGTGGTTTGTGTGCAGTGCGTGTCATTCCACCTTTCCTGTACAGGGAGAACGCAGACTCAATGGTAAAATTATCTACAACAACCCTGAAAAGAATTTTATGGAGTACTCTGTGCCGCTTCTTCCTGAAACATGGCCGGAAAACTGGTCTGCAGGTGACTATCCATTTTACAAGGTATATCCGGATGCTCCAAAAAATTATTTGCTTCCACCAAGGCATATTGGTCTGGACAGGATTTTTGAATTTATTTCAGAGTGAAGACATAATTTTTATTACTACAGCCACACTTTATTATAGCTGAGATGGGACTGGCTCCTTTGCCGCCCCATAGCCCGGCTGTTTTGCGGGTTGAGAACGGCAAAAGTGCCTTTCCCCAATTGTCTAAGCAATAATTGACATAAAATTTCGCTGTAGGGCTATATAAAGATACCACTTAGCTGACTACAGTGGTTCGGCCTAAGTCCGCCCAAAAAGAAGTAACAGAAATAATCCCCAAAAGTAAGGTGTTAATGTGAGTAAAGGTAATCAACGTCTCGGCGATCCACTGGATATTCCACCTGAGATAAGGACGTTCAGGCAGAAAGAAGATCCTGGCAGTGGTGATGAAGTGCCCTCAAATGTATTGGTCTCTGAGAAACATGACACAAGCAAGACTCATAATATTAATCCTGCCAATAAAAATCATGTCAAAGACCAGGAAGGTCCTTCCAGTTATGAAGGGATATCCAGTCTGTCTGCCCGGAATTATGGAAGTTCGTCTGGTTTCACTGTCGCTGGGAAAAGCGAGTATAAAAGTAAAACAAATGTAGAGGCCCCGACTATTCGCGAGAATGATACCGGACTTGGGCAGCCTGATTTTGCTCCAGACTCTGAAGAAAAAAAGAATATGAAATGGGTGGATGACGAAGAAATCAACAGGCTCAGGCAAGAGCAGGATGATATGTCCAAGCTCTTTCAGCAGAAATTACGAGAACTTGAAAAAACTGGAATCAAAATTCCAGCATTCCTTTACAGGTTTGTATTGTGGTTTATGTTATTTGTCATTGCTTTCATGGGGATTTTTTTGCTGAATCAGATGGTCAGGTTCTGGTCTGAGGTGTCTTCTCTAACTGCTCCCTGGAATATCGTTGCTTCTTCTTTTTTTATCCTTTTCTTAACTCTGCTTTTTGGGGTTTTGTTTAAGATTTCTCTTAGTTTCTTAAAATATAGAAAGCTTGCAAGGATAGATATTAAGGCTTTGAATATTCTTGCACAAAGGCGAGAGTTTCAGCTTCTGGCACAAAACAAAAAAGATGAGGCTATGAAGATTCTGACCGAATATCTCACTGAATATCATACTGTAAACTCTGAAGACAGTTTACCGGGCATGGATAAAAAGCAGATGGAAAGATTAAAGGCTTTCAGAACATCTCTTATGGATAAAAGCGGCTACATGAACTCCACGGAGTGGCTTAAGGAATTTGAAGAATCATTTATCTATACTCTGGACCTTGCCACGCGTAAAAGGATCAGGGCATATGCAAGAAATGTTGCAGTAGGAACAGCGGCCTCTCCCATCAAATTTATTGACCAGATGATAGTACTGTATGCATCTCTCAGACTGATCAGTGAAATTATGCAGATTTACTCTTTGCGCCCTGCTGCCGGGCAAAGTACGGTAGTTCTTTTCAGAGCCATAATCCAGGCATATTTGAGCGGAGTGATAGGTGAACAGACTGAGGCAGGGGTAGAGGCCTTTTCTGAGTACTATGAGTCAATCTTTGGAGAGATATCTTTTGCTGCAGGCATGTCTGCAGTGACAGACGCAACTCGTTTTATGCTTCCCAAGGTAAGTGAAGGCGCATTGAATGGTTTTTTAATCTGGAGACTGGGCAGGCAGGCTCAGCGTATGGTCAGGCCTGTAGGTCGTGGGTAGGGTTTAATGGATAGAAAAACAGACATAGTTGTTGAAAATATCCTCAGCAGTATCAATAAATGTATCCTTGATAAAAAAGATCAGGTCCAGCTGGCATTGACCTCTTTTCTGGCTGGCGGTCATTTGCTCATTGAAGATATTCCAGGAGTTGGTAAAACAACTCTTGCCCTGAGTATGGCCGGAGTCCTGGGGCTGGACTTTGCAAGGATTCAAATGACCAGTGATCTGCTGCCCGGTGATGTGCTGGGTGTGTCCATGTTTGATCCTGTTAAAAGCGCATTTCGTTTTCATCCCGGACCTATCTTTCATTCCATTATTCTCGCTGATGAAATTAACAGAGCTTCTCCAAGAACTCAGTCCGCTCTGCTTGAAGCCATGGCTGAACGACAAGTTTCCGTTGATGGAGAAACATATCCTCTTTCAGAAGTTTTTCTGGTCATAGCTACTCAAAATCCTCTTGAAGAATTTGGTGTAAATTCTCTCCCACAGAGTCAGATGGATCGTTTTTTACTAAGTATTACACTTGGTTATCCAGGCCAGGAGGCTGAGAGAAAGCTTTTGAGAGGAGCTTCCATGGAATTAGACTTAGAGGCAGCTGCCAGTTTTGAGGAAATATCTCGTTTAAGAAATGAGCGACAAAATATTTTTTTGAGTGATGAAATAATTGACATGGTCATGACCCTGACCAGAGCAACAAGAAAAAATGAAGAAATTCGGGCCGGACTATCTCCCAGGGGTATGCTCGCCCTCAAGTCATCAGCCCAGGCCACAGCCATGATAGAGGGAAGAAGCTATGTTCTTCCCGATGACCTGCGATTCATAGCATACAATGTTTTGAACCACCGATTGACTTTTCGTACCACCCAGGACAGAGAAACCCTGACCCGGAAAATTATCTCTGATGTCTGGGGATAGTAGAAAAGTAAGTACAATCAGAGCCAGGCTGAGCCTTTCGGGCTGGATTTATGTACTTTTGACCATGGTATTGGGACTCGCCGCTGTCAACAGCAATAATAATGTTCTATTCCTGCTCACCTCTTTATTGTTGAGTCTTCTTTTTCTTTCAGGCCTGACTGCTCTTTATAATGTTTCCGGACTGAGCATAAAAGCAAATTCCAGCAAAGTTCCTACAGCCCAAAGACAAAATCTAATTCAGATAAGTATTAAAAATAACAAACGCCTGGCATCCATTGTTCTTGATGTTGGCCTGGAAGACCATACCCAGGTTATACCCGTTCTTAACTCTAAAGCATCCAGTGAAGTTTTCCTGCCATGGACCCCATGGCATCGAGGCAAAGTTTCGTTACCTTATGTTAAAGTAACTTCGTCTTTTCCTTTTGGCTTTGTGGTTCGAGGAGGATACTATGATGCCAGGGCTGTGATTGTGGTTTCTCCTGCTCCGGATAATGATCTTATGGAACAGGTTTTTGCAAAGAATGAAAAGCAGTCAGAAACTCTCAACACCGGGCAGGGTCTGGGAGAATGGAAAGGTATCAGGCAATACCGCCCCGGCGAAAGTATGTCCAGTATTGTGTGGCGTCGTCTTGACTGGCAAAAACCTGCCATGGGAGCAGACAATTCGCAATGGCCGGCTCACAGTTTTGCTCATGAAGCATCTAAGGCTCTTGTGTTGGACTGGGATGATCCTGTTTATCAACACTTAGATACTGAAAAAAGGCTTTCACTTTTTCGGACGTTGCTGGATGAAATGGTTCTGTCTAATACCTCATGGAAGTTGAACCTGCCAGCAGTTGAAATATCTGGTTCAGGCAAACTTAACCTGGAACAGGCTCTATGGTCTCTGGCTCTTGTTGAGCCGTTGCCGGTTCATAACTCTGAACTATAAACAACTTCTAAGTAACTATATTTTTATGTCAATTATTTCAAGCTTTTATGATTTTCATTTTTTTACGATTTTTCCTTAAGATTCACTTACAATTACCAGAAAAGTTCCGTCAAAGATGGGAACTTTGCGCTTGGCACAGGGACTGTCCCTCGCTATGTAAATTTTTTCATTAAAACCGATTTTTGCCAGAAACCAATGCAGTATCAAACTTTTTAACGTTTCCTCGCGGGGACTGTCCCAATGTCCAAATATGGGAATGTTCTTCAATGTGGAGGCGGCTTCCAGCCGCCTGGAATTAAATAGCCTGCAGGATGCAGGCTCCACTTTAAAGACAGTTACTCGCAGGTTCGGTCCCGGGCCGCCCTGGTGGGGAGCTTCTCAATAACTCTGGGCGATCTTACACTAAGATAATTCCTGGATTCCGCATCAAGTCCGGCATGACGGGGATAACTTTTCACTGTCCAGTTATTAACAATTTACTGATAACTTTTATTTTCAAGTTATCCCAACTCTCAGATAGTTATGCACAACTTATCTTCTTACGCAACACCTGGCAGCATCAGGTACTGGACGCCCATCCTGGGAAGTATTTCAGGATCTTGTGTAATGCTTGCCTTGAACCCCATTTTGAGCTGGTGGATAGTCTGGTTCTGGATTGCGGCAGTTATTCTTGTGTTTGTCCATGCCTTTCAGGGAAAAAATGAAGTTTTCTCTTACAGTTTAAGGCTAATGCTTGTCCTGGCTCTGAGCGGTCTTGCCACAGTAACTAATTGGGATCAGGGCTGGCAGATAGTCATGGCCCAGGCCCTTGCCCTTATGTTGTCCATTAAGCTGATGGAGCTTAAAAAACAGCGAGATGCCTTTCAGTTTTGCGGTTTAGGAATTCTGGGACTTGGAGTGGCTTCAATAATCAGATTTGATCTGGGTTTTGGAGTTTTAATTTTCTCATATTTTTTTACAGGTCTTGTTTTGATATTGTGGCAGCACATCTTTGATCAGGCGGTTAAGTCTGGAAGAAATTTTCGTCTGAGCAAGTTTTTTTCTCTCAAGTTAGCTGGTTTTGCTCTTTTTTTGACCATGATTACGGTTTTGCTGGGGCTTTTGATTTTTTTCGCTTTTCCAAGAAATATCAATCCTATGCTGAACTTGGGGGCAGGACTTGAAATAGCTCGAACTGGATTCAGTCCAGAGATGACTCCTGGTGGTATTGCAGGTATTGCTGAATCTAACAGGATTGCTTTCAGGGCTCAGATAGATCAGGTTTACCACTCTTCCCACCTATACTGGAGGGGGGCTGTTCTATGGCAGACTGACGGTTCAAGTTGGATTCCCGGGGCCCCGCATGACTACCAGACAACACCACTGCGATCCTCAATTGTTGGTGAGGATGTTGTTTTGCAGACTATTACTCTTAATCCGGGGAGAACAGAGCATTTGTTCGGACTGTACTTTCCCGGCAGGATTATGAATTTATCCGGAGTTAATTATAACCGTGATGGCACTGTGAAGCTTGATGAAGCTCCGGAAAGTGCTGTCAGATATGAGCTTTATTCAGTCATGGAAAATACAAAGCCTTTGACCCCTGAAGAAAAGTCAGCAGGAACGCGAATTCCTGATGATATCAGTCAAAGTGTGCACGACATTGCCAGCACTTTTGCTGAAGATGACAGTGAGCCATGGGATATTGCTCAGTCCATTCTGTTTTATTTCAACTCTCAGGGTTTTTCATACAGTCTGCAGGCGCCAGTCGGGTTTGAACATGGACAGACATTAGAAGAATTTTTGACTCAGACCAAAACCGGGTACTGTGAATTATATGCTGCTGCCATGGTGATGTTTTTGAGACTGAACAGCATCCCCTCAAGGGTAGTGGTTGGTTTCTGGGGAGGAGAATACAATCCTGTGGGTGAATACTGGATAATAAGGGACAGCATGGCTCACGCCTGGGTAGAAGCATGGTTTGCGGACAGAGGCTGGGTAAGGCTTGATCCAACCCGTTACCTTGATTTGAATGTGGATGAAGGGCAGGATGAAGACGGAGCAACAGACAGTATTCCTGCAGATCAAATGGTTTCCCCTTCGGTACGTGTTGTTGACTGGTTAAGGTGGCAATGGACCAATTGGGTTATTGATTTAAACCTTGCCAGGCAGGCACGAATGTGGAGCTCTGTCAGGACATCCTTTGATCAGACCTGGACCGGAATTAAAATTTCAGATTTTGAAAATATCCTGAAAAATGTTTTCCAGGATGGCAAGTTATGGATGAAGGTGGGGCTGGTTGTATCTGGTTTGATTATGATACTTGTCCTGTCAGGCTTGATTCCCTTGAGGAGCCATCCTACAGGTAAACAGTTCAGGATAAGGGCCTGGAAGCTATTGGCATCAAAAACACCGGGCAGACATAACTTGAGTTCCCCTGGTGCTGAGGATAAGATATGGCAATGGTGGGCTTTGTATTTTCCCGACAAAGTCGAAAGAATTAAAAAAGTATATAACGAGCAGAGGTATGGTCCACATCCTGACCGGGAAAAAGAGAATTCATTAAAAGATTTACTTGTCAGCTCCTCACCCGGGCGGCCCGGGACCAAGCCTGCGAGTAACTTGAAATAGCCTTAACGGGTTAGGGATTGCCGCGCTCGCCCCAGTTGAATGGCTGCGCCTACACTGCGTTTATTCAGGGTAAAAAGACTCGCTCGCAATGTTACCTGAGCTGTCAGGGATGTAGTTGCTCAAAACCTGTCACCCACGAGGGAGCCTAAGCGACCGAAGCAATCTGTATGGTAAAACCATAATGTTTTGATTTTATTGCATATACGATTATATTAACTTTTAAGGTAGTTAATAGCATGAGAGAAACTGTCCCTGCCTGAATAATTGCAGGTCATACGTCCCTGCAGACAATTCGAGTATAATGTTTGTCAATTCAGGTTATGATGGAATAAAAATTGGAGGTTGAGATATGAAAAGAGCATTGCTGGCCATACTGGTATTCTTTTTATGGGTTTTGCCTGTCAAAGCAGCAACCATTAACTTGCCCGAAAGGGTAGGGCAGGGTGAACCGTTTTGGGTGGAGTTTGTGTCTGATAAAAATCCAGATTCCCTTACAGTTCAATGGCTTGAAAAAACTGTTGAGTATCCGGTAGATTTCAACGGAACACAGAGCATTCTTCTAAGTGCAGGGCTGGATCATAAAGGTAAGTATCCATTGTCTATTTCTTTTGATTTTGGCGATGAGCAGATTGTTGAAGAGTTTAATGTATATATATCCGCCAAGGACTATCCTGAGCAGCGCCTAACGCTTCCTGAATCCATGGTAACTCCGCCTCAGGAAGTTATCGATCGTATAGTTAGAGAACGGGAGAAGACTGTGAATGCCCTGAACACTCTCAGTCCTGAAAGATATTGGACAACTGATTTTGTTCGGCCGGCATCAGGAAGCGTAAGCTCTCCTTTTGGAGTCAGGCGTTTTCTTAATGATGAGCCAAGGGCACCGCACAGGGGAGTGGACTTAAGAGGACCTGAGGGAACACCTGTCAAGGCCATGGAAACGGGCAGAGTGATCTTAACAGGTGATTTTTACTTTGGAGGCAAAACTGTAATTCTGGACCATGGTCTTGGGTTTGTGACTGTTTATATGCATTTAAGTGAAATCAATGTAAACAAGGGTGAGTATATTTCTAAGGGAGACCTTGTAGGCCTTGTGGGCATGACTGGCAGGGCGACAGGGCCGCATCTGCACTTAGGTGTCTATGTTCTTGGTCAGGCAGTTGATCCTATGCTATTGCTGGAGTGAAAATTCAGTTAATAGTAATAGTTTAGCCCTTTTTTAAGGAAAGCAGGGGACAGGCACTCCGGGCCCCACTTGAGGGTCAACGGTAATTTAAACGTCTCACTTTTGAGACAAGTGAGTCCCGGAAGAGCCAGTCCCCCTCCGGGCTGTATGCCTCCGGGCAGGAAGCCGTGCCACATGCAAATGGCTAAACTATTACAGTTAATATACCTGGTTGGAACGAGGAGAATCCTGCAGTTCCGGACTCTCCTCGTTCCAACCGGATACATTTGTTTGCCTGTAAAAAAAGATAACTGAATAACCAATAACGATAACATTTTTTTAACATTCTTTAAGCGTGCATCACTGGCAAAAAGCTGTGGTTGCATCATCATTACTGTCTTGCAAGACGATCTAAAATAAAGCCAAAAAAAGCCTCGTTGCCATCTAAGTAATATACCCATCCAAGGTGCGTCAGACAAAGCGCACAGCTCACAGCCTGCCATGAGTATCCTGGAAACCACGTGAATTCTGAGGTAATCTGGCCAACGCATAGAACATTGCCAGCATTGCCATAACAGCCCACTTCAAAAACCAGTCCATGCGGATTCACAAAGACATGCCGGTGAGAGTCATTTATCCTGACTGCTTCACTTTCCTTAGTTATTGGAGCTTTGCAGCTCAGGCACAGGATATCTCTATCTGAGTATTCATCTTCAACTCTGCTGTCTGACTCGTGTTTTACAAAATGAGTTGGCTCTGATTCTGTTCTAAACATGCTGATCTCTATCATAATAGTTTTAGTTTTGTCAGGTCGTGTAACACTACAGCGACACTTAATAATGTGGAGAAAAGATAGCATAAAACTTTTACATATGATTAATCATCTAACAGTCAATGTGTGCAAAGTGCCATCAAAAACAAGAACAATAATAGTGTATTATATCATTATTTAAAGCTGGAACAAAGGTTGCTATGGATTTGTCATTTGAGTAAGTTTGGCTTGATAGAATTACAGCGACACTTTTTTAAGCTGGAAGGGGAATGGCTCTCTTGCAGCCGGAAAGTCCGGCTGTGCTGGGTTTGAGGTCGGCAAAAGCGCATGTCCCCTGCTATTCAAAAAAACTAAACAGTTACGTTTGTTCCTGTTTTTTACAGGTTGCCAATTTTTTCCAGGTTTTGTTGCTGAATCAGGCTTTCAAAGTAAAGTTCTTCTGCAAAAATATTTATTCACCATGCTCTGAGGGCAGCTTGTATCCTGATTGTTTTTCTGTTGATACTAATAGTAATGGCGAAAACCAGTCAGAATATCAGCTTTACGAAAAGTGAAAATATGTGGTGAATAATACTTACCTGCAAAACAACAAAGCATGGTTTGTAAAGGATATCAGCAAAATATCAGGATTCGTTAAATTAGTAAAGGAGTCTACTTTGGCTAGCATATTCTGGGAAAGCGTCAGGGAAGAGGTTCGTAAAAACTATATTGCGGTATTCGAACGCAACTGGCCTGGATGGCTTGCAGGAATATTTCTCGCAATACTGGCACTAATGATTTTTATGTGGCACAGTCCCTGGGGGATTACTGGGGGCTATAGAAACTGGGGGGACTGGATACTGTATGGTATTGGCTTGAGTGCAGACAGACCTGTTGTACCATGGCTCAGCACCATGTCCATGACCAATATTGGACTTTTTGTCGGTGCTATGGCTTCGGCATTGATGGGAAGACAGTTTCGCATTCGCATGGCGCCTCCCTATGAGTACTTGAAAGGTCTTGCCGGCGGAGCTTTCATGGGGCTTGGAGCTGCTCTTGCCGCTGGCTGCAATATCGGAGGTTTTTACAATGCCATCGGCATGTTTTCCATGGGTGGTTATGCCATGATGATTGGTCTTGGCGTTGGTGCATATTTTGGTTTGCGCTTTCTAATCTGGGAAATCAGCAATATTCCGCAGCAGGCAGCCCGGCCTCCCAAGGTTCACGATTTAAAGAAAGAGCCCCTCATTGACTGGGGTAAGGTTAGTCCATTCATTGGTGGAGCACTATTAATTGGCGTTATTGCATCTTTTTATATTTTTTCTGCTCAGGGTCATACCCAAATTGGCGGACTTTTGTTTTTTGGGGCGTTGATCGGCATAACCATGCATAGATCCAGAATGTGTTTTGTCAGGGCATTTCGTGAACCATTTATGACTGGAGATGCAGAAATGATCAGGGTTATAGCCATGAGTCTGATGATTTACGGTTTGGGGTCTGCGGTCATTAAGTGGAACTATCTTCAGCCTGATATGATGGGGGTACATCATCCTTTCTGGCTGGGCAGCCTGATTGGTGGGGTAATCTTTGGCTTTGGCATGTTGCTTGCCGGTGGATGTGGAACTGGTTCGCTTTGGCGGGCTGGTGAGGGACATACCAAGCTGATGCTCACTCTGGTTTCCTTTTCCATCTTTAATTCCATAGGGTATAAAATAGTTCACAATACCGGACTGATTGAAATGATAGGTTCTGGCACATTTATGCCGGCAGTATTTGGCTGGGAGTTTGCCTTGCCTCTCTATCTTCTAATACTTTTTGCCTGGGTGTTCTGGGCTATATGGAACGAAAGAACGGAAAAGTTTGTTATTTTTTAGTGCGGCTGCATTTTCACCTAACTAAACTGGCAAATGTGCATCAATCATAAGCATAAATCGTAAAAATTTGAAAAATGTAACTGTCTGATTTTGTTAGAAAAACGATTCTGGTTACTTGTAAGCTTCTCACCTGGGCGGGCCGGGACCGAACTTGTGAGTAACTCATACACCTCGTTCCCAGGCTCCAGCCTGGGGACGTCTTACTCTTGCGGCTCCAGCCGCTTCTTCAAAATGTGGCTTAAGCCACAAAAAAAGAGGTAATAGCCTTAACGCGTTTGAGATTGCCGCGCTCGAAGACTCGCTCGCAATGACACCTGAGTTGTCAGGGATGTAGTTGCTCAAAACCTGTCACCCACAAGGGAGCCTAAGCGACCGAAGTAATTTTTATGGTAAATCCGTAATACTCTCAATTTATTACATATTCGATTTTAGTTACTTAGAAGCTCCTCACCCGGGCGGCCCGGGACCGAACTTGTGAGTAACTTTAGGATACTGTCACTTTTCTGAAAATTGGGACAGTCCCCGCGAGGTACTATAAAAAAGATTGATGCTGCATTGGTTCCTGTAAGAAATTTGCTTTGATGAAAAAATATACACAGCGAGGGACAGTCCCCCTCCGGGCTGTAAGCCTCCGGGCAGGAAGCTGTGCCAGGCGCAAAGTTCCCATCTTTGAAGGAACTTTTCAGGAAATTGAGAATCAATCATATGTAAAAATTATAAAAATTGTGAAAATTATAACCGTCTGATTTTATTACAAAAACGATTATAGTTACTTGTAAGTATCTGAATTTGTTAAAATAAAACGATAGTTACTTTAATTTGATATCCTTAGTTTTGGCTGCGTGTAAAGACTTAAGTTCACTGTTTACCCAAATGATTAATTAACTGATATATAAAGGAGGTTAGCCATGGATTTATCAAACATCACTGCGGACAAATTTCTTGATACAAGCGGATTGAGTTGCCCCATGCCACTGCTGAAGACTAAAAAAGCCTTGAAAGACATGGATTCAGGACAAATACTTCACATTTTAGGCACTGATCCAGGGTCTAAGAATGACATACCTGACTTTGGCAACAAGAATGGCAATGAATTTTTGGGCTTGCAGGATGCAGATGACGGGTCGACTAATTATTACATCAAAAAGGGGTGAACATGTCTGGGGTTACAGTAATTATAAAAGATATCGACCAGCAATATGAAGGACTCAGAACAAGCTTAGGTCTGCTTTTACATGCAGCAACTGTAAATATGGTAGTGCTGGACCATGAAATCGCTGATATGAACGAGGCTTATGAGGATAACATGGGCTTTCTTGATGAAATGGAGGGTGAACGTTATTCAAATAACCCAGCTAATATTGAAAAATATGGATTTAAGCCTATTGATCAGGACAAACTTGCAGCAATGATTAATGAATCGCAGCATGTTATCCCTTTTTAGTTAGAATCAGATACACTATGGGTGGACCTGGGATCCGGCACTCATTTGAGCTGGTTTTTCCGATTCCCTGGTAGTGACTTGCTGAAGCGAGTGTCGGAAAATTAGACTTTATTGCCCAAAAGTTTACACTAATCCCTATTTTTTTTTAACGGCACTGTCAAAAATTGGCTGCATATATTAAAGGAGTATAAAATTTTATGAAGGTACTGCATATATTCAAATCCGAACCTGAAAAAATGGTATCAGATATTGTTAGAAGTACTTGTGATGAAAATGATTGTAAGGTTGTTGAAGTTTTCAGGCCTGACGTTGATTGGGAAAACCTTGTGGACGATATCTTCAGCCATAATAAAGTGATATGCTGGTGGTAGTTTTTTAAGATTCAGTGTGAAGTTATACCAGTAAATTTGCTGAGGTAAATTCTAATTTTTAGATACAGCAGTGCAGGCTGGCGCTGCTACATTCATTAAAAAAGATTCGCTGTAGAGATAAGGAGCTTATTTATGGACATGGATAAGGACTTGGCATCCGCCATAGTGCTGGAGAGATGCAATTGTTATGATAGTGCCCTGGAAGCAGCCAAGAAAGCCCTTATAAAGGATGAACTGCCTCCTGATCAGATTCAAGCGACCAAGGATGTTGTAAAGTCTCTTGGGGCTCTATATTTCAAGCAGCAATGTTTGGAAAAGATATTAGAATGTTACCATCTTTTATCTGAGATTTCGCCGTTGGATGACAAACTGGAGCAAGAGCAAGTTGAGGTGAAAATCAGTTTGAATAAAGATATTTTTGACATATTAAAAGTATTAGAAAGTATTCAAGAAAATCAGGGCAAAAATCAGGAGCAACTATTTAAGGAAGCCATGACCCTTTTGATATTAAATTATTCAACGAGTAAGGAAGTAAAAAATATCATTCTGGAAAAGGCCAAGGAAATTTTTTAGTAGTGAAATATAGGAGAATATTTTGAATGAGTAAATCAAGTGAATCTAAAACAATGGGCATACTTGTCAGGGATGATAAGTATCTGGAGCAGGTGATCAATCTGACTTCAGCTGCAGATAAAAAAGGTGTGAAAGTGCAGATATTTTTTACTGGCAAATCAGTTATGCTGACTAAGGATGAAAATTTTGCCAAACTGTTGGGTAAAGCCAGGCTTTCAGTTTGCGATGTGAGTTTTAGAGCCCTTGGGCTGTCAGGGGAAGTACCTGGAGTTGGTTTCAAGGATTTTGCAACACAGGCAAGAAATGCGGAAATGATAGAAGAGTGTGACAGGTATGTAGTATTTTAACCTGGAAGATATAGATAGGATCGTTTGTAATAGTTTTGCACTTTGCATGTGCACGGGGACTGGCTTTTACGGAACCGCCTGCCTCAAAAATGAGACGCTTACAACATCGGTTGTTACTTAGTAGCTCCTCACCCGGGCGACCCGGGACCGAACGTGTGGGTAACTGTCTTAAAAGTGGAGCCTGCATCCTGCAGGCTATTTAATTCCAGGCGGCTGGAAGCCGCCTCCACCTTGAAGAACAGTCCCATATTTGGAAATTGGGACAGTCCCCGCGAGGTACTATAAAACAGATTGATACTCCATTGGTTCCTGGAAGAAATTTGCTTCAATGAAAAAATTTACACAGCGAGGGACAGTCCCTGTGCCAGGCGCAAAGCTCCCATCTTTGACGGAACTTTTCTGGCAAATGAGCATCAATCATAAGCAATAATCGTCAAAATTAGAAAACTGTAAACATGTGATTTTATTAGCAAAACGATTGTAGTTACTTGTAAGGGCCCGTTAGTGCCTGTCCCCTGGTTTCATAAAAAAGCTAAACGATTACTTGTTGCCAGAAAAAGCGCATTGCTTCCTGGTTACCCCCAAATTATAGAATCTTTGGCAGGATCATAAGAAAACTTTGCGCCATGCACTGCTTCCACGAGTTTCAGGGATTTACCTTGAAAGTATATATTTGTTCCAGGATAAGCCGTCTGTTTGACTTTGACATAATGCTTTCTGGCATCTTCCGGTGAGATTCCTTTTTCCCGAATGATTTTGTCCATCTTTTTTATTCTTTCCTGAATTTTAGCATATGTCTCCATCAGTTCCTTGGTTTTTTTCTTTTGCTCAGCAGTGAGCTTGCCAGACTTATTTTCCATGGCGTTTTTCATGAGGATATTTTTAATTTCCTGGTGATGTTTTGTCAGTTCAGCCTTTTCATTGGCAAGCTTTTCAATATTTTTTTTGGCAGGCCCCACGTAAATATCTGTTTTTATGCCATATTCCGATCCAATCTGGTTGACTTCAATATACTTTTCCGCCTTGATCTCTCCACCCATGATTATCCCTTTTTCAGGCGCAAGAACAGCACCCTTGCAATGGATACGGCAATTATTCAGGTTGCTGGAAAAATTCAGGTCTTCACCTATTTGAATCATCGCATTTTCGGCAAATTTACATCGAAAGGCTCCTCCGGCCTGTATCTTGCCTGAGCCTTTCATAACTACACCAAAGTTTACCTCGACTTTACCTCCTGCTGAAACTCTTGCATCTTCAATATTTTCGTGGACCAGTATATGCTCAGGGGCTTTCACTACAAAGCCTTCCTTGATGGACCCGGTAATTTCAACTGACCCGCTTTCCAGTCTGATGTTGCCTGTGGAATAGTCCACATCTCCATTGATGGTCATAAAATCTAAAACAGAAATGGTATTTTTCTCAAAAACAACCAGACCCGACATGGTTGATGACAGAAGGCCTGAAGGGGCCATGGAAACATTTTTGCCGGGTTTCAGTTTCGCTTCCTTGCCTGTCTTAGCCTCCTGCAATTTGCCAAAAACATCATATCCATCGGTTCCTTCTTCAGGAGGATATATTTTTCCAAGTTCTGTATTGGTCGCAACTGTTCTGAAAATTCCTCGCTCTCTATAGTCAACCTTGATATTAACATCACTTTCATCAATTTCAGGAGGTTTGATGGCATCTGAAGGCTCAAAATAACCATCACGCCCATTTAAGGGAGGCCTGCCTTTGGCAACGACAGCAATTTGCGGTGACTTGTTTTTTGCCGCCCTGCGCAGCCCCTCTTCAATGGTCTTAAGCACGATGGTCTCACCAAGCTGCATTGCGGTCAGGCTTTCAACAATTCTTTCTACAGTGATCTTTTTATTATAAAAATCTGAGTGAAAAAGCACGCTGGTGATTCTGGTCTTATCCGGACTGATGCGAAAAAGAGGTTTGACCCTCACAGAGTGATCATGTGACAGTACTTGACCATACCCCCGAGCCAGAACATTATTGGTTTTTTGATTCAGAACACAGCCAGAACCAATTTTTACTGCTGTGGGCTGTTGGCTATCCCCCGGCATCACTTTTTGATTGAAGACGTCTATGCCGGGAATATCTTCTTTATGCTTTTCAATACTGCCTATAACCATGCCTTTAAAGACAGGGAGGTCGGGATTGCCTTTCAGTTTGAAATACTCTGCGCCTTTCATACAGGGTGCAACACCTTTAAGGACAGCCATTCCTGTAATATCTGACCCTGAAACAGCTTTGGCCACAACTGCATGGATCAGGTCATGGTTTATGTCCATTCTGATCCCGATTTGTTTTAGCTGAGCAAGAATCTGTTTTTCCGTCAGGGGAGAACCTTTGCCAGATGGCGGAGTGTATTTGTGCACCTTGATAATGAGTCCATCCTGAGTGACTACAAGCTCAATAGTGGCCTTGTTCATATGTTTTTAAACTCCTACCGTCTCCATCCCCAGTTTATGTCCATATCCCTGGGGGCTTCTATATTGATGATTATTTCCATTGTTGATGATTCATTTTGATTAAGGCTAAGGTTCCAGATGATTAAATTGTCTTCACGTTTATCGGGTTTGGGCAAAAACTCGAAAGAAGTCTTGATTCGTTCATCTCCAATTATCGGATCCGGCTCTTCCAGTCTTATTGATACGGGATATTGATGCTGATTTTCCAAACGAATCAAAAAATCCCATAAAAATGTCTGTCTGTTGGCAATTATGCCCCTGGCTCCTGATTTTTTGTCTCTAATTACCAGCTCGGATGTTACAAAGGGATCAGATCCAAAAAACAGGGTTTCCTCTGTGCCCGCTATGCGGATATGTCTCTTGCCGATTACTGCACCTTCCAGGAGAAACACTGCCTGTCCGGGGGGCAAGTCTTTTGCCTGTTCAAACTCAGTCTCTGCTCTAATAAAAGCCTGATTGTCAATGCTTGGTCTCAGCAGGTAAGTAAATTCAGCTGGCCAGTTCTCCTGTTCCAGAGGAATCCTTACCTTAGTGCCGGCTTCAATGGTTCGATTTCCAAGACGCCACTGAGAAAAAGACGATGTTCTCTCAAGTTCAGGAGCAGGTGCAGAACTCATGAGCATATCTGCAGCCGAATAATGCTCCATGGTAGTTCGCGCGGCGATTCTTCCTGGAGCTGGTGTTTTATCCTGCACAGGTTCAATCCTCCATGGAGGAATGGTGCCGGGTGTCAGGCGGCGTATGGGCTCTAAAGTCGCTAGACTGACGTGTACATCTTTCCAGTCGGTCCCGCTGCCTTGCCAGACTTCTGCTTCCCATGAAAAATTGATGTTGGAATTTCCTGGATCTGCTTCAAGACGATAAAAAGATTTCCAGCCACAGTTATTAAGTATATAGTTGTATTCTACAAAAATATTCTTGTCTGTGGAAACTTCATCAAGAAATATTTTTACAAGCCAGTTCTTGTTGTCCGGTCCTGAAACCTCTTGCAGTCTGTTCTGGATATTTTTAATTTTATCATTAATTTTTTCCAGTTCTTCTTCGTATTTGTCAATATCAATATACAGACGGTGCAGGTTGGAGGATATAGCTGACTGGATATGTTCCATGACTGAAATATCCGAAGCTTGAAAACGGGCCTGTTCTTCCCAGAAGACCTTGCCGGTTATGGTGGAGTTCAGGGAGGCCTTCAGTTCTGATCTATTGTGCTTCAGCTCTTTTAACTGTTGCTGTAGTTGAATAATTTTATCAAGTTCTGCGTAATCACTTCTATTCCATGCAATATCCGTGACATTTGCTCTGGAGTCATGACTCAGGTTAACAATTATGGATTCAGGTTGGGCCTGGGGCGGAAGGGACAATTTCAGAATAACCCGCCCTTCATGGTCCAGAGGGGCTAAGGTGTCCTCAGCCCACACTCTTGCTGAATCGGGAAAAATGAGAACTTTTTTTGGAGTGGAGTAAACTGAGGTACAGTTTATCAAAATAAACAGAAGAGACCAAAAAAATGACTTCATAATCCGGTGGAGGGGAAAGTGAGTAGACAAGTTATATTCCATGATAATCCTCGAATATTTTCAGAGTAACTAAAAGGTGTCAAAAGTGTTTGTTCAGAGCCTTCATACAAAACAGCATGCTGGGTTTAATTTAGACGCTTGGGTGTGTGGCAAGGGGACTGTCACTTTTAGAATGCACTTGCCACATATATGACACGTTTAAAGCATCAGTTATTGCTCAAAAAGAGTCCCGGAGTGCCTGTCCGCTTCTTTTCTTAAAATGGGCTAAACTATTACGAGACTGGAAGTTCTGAATTTACCTGGTCACACCTTTATTCATAAAATGATTTCTATTGGCAACAGTTTAGCCAAATATAAAACTCTTAAGTCAGTGTTACATTCGCTATTAACCAATGTAACATAATTCCTCACAGGGTAATATGATTAGATTGCCTTGTGAAGGGTAATAAAATCAAGGCATAATTCTGCGCAGCAGCCCCTCGAGAGCATCAGATTGTGGTTCAGAGGTTTCTGGTTCCTCGTCTGGAGAAGTGATAGCATCAAGAAGTTTTCGCGCTGCACCATCTCCATGTCGCAAAATAAGGCTTCTTAGGACTGCTTCATTGTCAAGCCCGAAAGAAAGGTTGTCCAAGGGGCCATGTACTCTTAACGGTATTCTGGGATCACGTGTATTGTGGCGTGCTTCAATTTCCTGCTTGAGTGCTCCATCTAAACTGACCTGGGAGTGTGAAATCATGGATGACTCAAGTAAATTGATTACCATATCGCCCTGCAGTTTAATCGCTGGAGAATTGAGCAGCAAATTTTGTGAACTTGCAATGCCCTGGTTAATATCAAAGTCAGCTCCAAGGCTGGTAAATTCTGTTTCACCTTGACGCTGAGTCAGGGTGTTGATTTCCCCGGCAGAAACAGCAAATACATCCCTTATCATCCTTTCCAGATCAATTCCTTTAATGACACCGTCTGTGATCTGCACACTGGAACTGCCGGCAAGGTTGGCAATTAACGCGTCGGGGTTATGACCAGATGTAACAAGGCTGAGATCCATATCAGCCTTGCCTGAAAAGAATTTTTTTTGTGTAATATCGGTTATTAACGGGCCAGTCTGAAGATCTTTGAGGGTTTGCCGGGCAGTTATCTGCAATACTCCATCCAGATCTTCCAGGGACACTTCTGCTGTCTGTTCACCCTGATAAAGTCGTGCATTGAAAGGAGAAATGTCCATACGTCCATTTCGAGATGAAATTTTTAGATATAAATGGTCTATAGTCACATCGGAAATTAAAGTGTCATAAAGTGTCAGCTCTCCATCTAAAGAAAAGTCGTTTAAAAATGATAGATCCATGGGCGAGTGCTTATTGTCACCGGAATAATCCTGATTTTCTGCCTTGGTACCTGAAGCAGTTGGAACCATAAACATATTTTGAGTGATATTTCTACCTTCAATGTTGAAAGAAACAGCAGGAATCGAGTTCATCCCACTCACTCCAAAATGACCCATCAGTTCAGTCTTAAGCATATCAAACTGGAAAGCCGGTACTTGAACTGAATTTTCTTGTAAATTGTAATTAACATCAAAGACAATGTGTCCATCTGTAATATCTTCAGGCAGTATATCTCCCTGAATATTGAAACTCATGTCAAAGTTTTGTCCACTTAAGACCTGGCTGGAAGTATCCAGTAACATTGTTGTACTGAAATTATTTTTGAAGCCAAGGTCTGGTTCGTTAATTTTCAGATTAAAGCCACCTTCAATACTAATAGGCAAGTCAAGGGCAATTCTGCTGGTGCTGAGGTGAAAATCCGATAGTGAAAATCCTGTATTGTTCTGCCGATCATCATAAGAAATTCCAGCGTTGGAGATAGCAAGGCCTTCAATGTCCGGCATCAGAAAGAAAAAGCCAGAGGTTTGTTCATCAGTATCAGCAGGCAATTCATCATTGAGGGGTATTTCTTCCTGAACCATTTTTTCTGCATCATCAAAAGCATACAGCCAGTTTGCCCGACCATTCTCATCTTTGATCAGGTCTAAATTCAAGCCATTGAGCACGATTTTTTCAGCCTCAAGTCTTCCTGCAAAAAGTGGCCAGAATTTGATCCTGATTTGAAGTTGCTCTAAGGATGCCATGGGTGTGTCGTCAAAACCGGGAGGATTGTTGACATGAGTTTGTCCCAGCCCAATCCCTATCCATGGGACAAAGGAAAGCTCCACATCCCCGTCAATGACAACCTGATAACCTGTAACATTTTCAATCTCCTGAGAAATTCTGTCTTTATGGTCATTAACATCAATAAGCATGGGTATTAGTATGGCCGCCAGAATGAAAATGGTCAGTAATATACCTGCCAGCATCAGGGCGATTTTAAATACTTTAAACATATGTCACTTCCTTTGAGAAAATTTCCCGGTATAACCCTTTTCATGTTTCAAAGCTGATAGTTTTGAAAATTTATAAGTCAGTTCTGTAACTTTAATGGATGCGCAAAAAACTGTCAAAGCAACCGCATATGGTTTTTTGGAAAGGTAGTTTCCTTAGATTAAACAGTTGGTTAAGCGATTCATGCTGATTTTCACTTTTCAACAAAATGATCCAGAAAAAAGTCTGCTTTTCCCAAAAATTCAAGCCTTTTTTGTAAGCTGTTAAACAGAGACTTCTTTTTGTTTCTAACCTTATAATTTATGACAATCAATCACAAAGTATGGATGTTCATGGCTACAGCTAAAAAAAGTTACAGGTAGGTCAGTCACTGTTCTGCTGTTAAGATTGTCACTCGAGGACCCCGGGAGAAGAGCTTCTAAGTAACTACAATCGTTTTGCTAACAAAATCAGACGGATACAATTTTCATGTTTTTACGATTTTTGCTTATGATTGATGTACATTTGCCTGAAAAGTTCCGTCAAAGATGGGAACTTTGCGCCTGGCACAGCTTCCTGCCCGGAGGCTTACAGCCCGGAGGGGGACTGTCCCTCGCAGTGTAAATTTTTTCATTTAAGCAAATTTTTTCCAGGAACCAATGCAGTAACATTTTTTATTATAGTACCTCGCGGGGACTGTCCCAATTTCCAGAAAAGTGACAGACTCGTAAAGTTACTCACAGGTTCGGTCTCGGGCCGCCCGGGTGAGGCGGCTTCTAAGTAGAAAAAATAAGGCGCTTAGACAGAAACCTCATTATCAGGTTTATAGAAGTCACTGATGAAGCTTTTTCTGCCCAGTTCGTTTTTAAGAGGAGGGCATTTTTCTGCCATATATTCCAGTTCTTCAAGGTAAGTGCGCCAGTGATCAAGATAGAACGATAGAGGTTTAGAGAAATTTTTTCCAACAAGTCCATCAAGAAGGAGCTGACTGATCTGTTTCTCCCGGAAAAGGACATGCTGGGAAAGGAGTATTACCTTGCGTTCCTCTCTGGTCATGGTTTTAAACATCTGGCGCAATACGAGCCTGGCTCTGGGCTGGTACATCCATAAGTACATAAGGTCCAGGGCATTGACTATAACTATGTTGACCATATCCCGCTTCTCATACTCTATGGACTGAAGCAGTTCCTTGGTTGATTCAAGCAGGGAAAGAACGTCATCTAAGGGAAAAAGCAGTTCCAGCTGAGCATAGGTATTGAAGAGATGATTAAATTTGATTCTATAATCCTGAATTCTTTTTTTGATGAACTGAGCTCTGTCCGCCAATCCTTCAATCACTCCAGCTACAGTATCTGAAGCCAGCTTGGAGATGATGGCTGCCCATTGCTGCAATATCAGGTCCACAGCCATAACACCCATCAGCGCCAATGTCCCTCCAGCAAGCCAGTTGAGAAAAAGTGCCAATGGTATGGCCAAAATGCTTCGAAAGAAATTGCCGATTATCGCAGCCCGCGGCAACCCCCGGAACAGATTATGGGAAGACAGGTAAACTCCATTGACTAAAGAGATAACTGAATAAACCAGAACAGGATTAGTGGAAACAGTCATGTTTAAAGTGTTATCCAGCAGCCAGGTTTTGATGACAAAATCCAGCAGAGGTACGGAAAAACCTGTAAACATAAGAGAGTCTGCAAGCCTGTCCCAGCTGACGTAACTGTTCCACTTGACCAGATTGGGACGATTTATTCCTCCACATCCCAGAACAGACTGGATTATATTGCGGACTCCTGTGATTCCAAACCAGATCAAGGCCCCGAAATAGGCCAGAAGCCACCATTCCTGATTGAAGTAAAATGTCAGAAAAGCAGGCAGAAAGCCCAGCAGGACTTTTCCCACGATTTTTGTTTTAGTGTTGAGATATTTTATGGGAATGGACGAATAGTTACTGGAGTGAGGTTCTGTTGATGATGCCTTAGACTGATCGTCATTTCTGATGCCGCCAACAGTGTATATGTTGCTTTCATCTTCTGTTGAATGAAAGTAGTCCTTTATTTCCCAGTCAGTAATTTTTCTGTAGCCCAGTCTTTTGAGTACAGGGGTTTTCCGCAGCAATGAAAATAGCTTTGATGAAAATGGTCCGGAGCCTCGAAAAGGAATCAGTGTATGTCGTGTAAAAGAACTGAGTCCTATTCCTACAGGGTGATAGGCAGTGTTTTTGTGGTCTTTAAGCTGCTTGCGGGAGCTTTTGGGCAGAGAATCCGACAGGACAAGCCCCATGCCGTAAAGCCTTTGTGAACGACCGGTGGAATCGGATCCGACCCGAGAGCCAAGATGGCGATATTTATAATAATTTTGAAAGACAGGTATGTCGCATAAAATATCAATAAGTTTCTGTATTCGCTCCTGGTCTATACCTTCCTTGCTGCAGGCATTTTCGTGCATTCTGCTGAGGTACCTTTTCAGGGTTATGACGTTGCCGGAATTCAATGCAGCCTGCAGATTGATTATTTCTTCCTTGTCAAACTCCCGTCCCAGGACCTGATTTTTCAGGTTGAGTAGTTCAAGGTGGGTAATAAGCCCTTTGCAATCATAAAGCAGTTCAATGACATCCTCCACCTTCAGATCGCACAGGTTGAGGGTAATATCTGAGTTGGAGTGCAGGCTTTTGAGCTTAGCAACCAGTTCGTAAGGGCTTAAAGATAGGAGTTCAGGAGGATTTTCAGCATGCACAAGCTCCTGGATGTCTGGATTTTTGGAAGGTCTCAGATAGTCTTCAATAATATCATAAATATCCGGAATGGATAGTCGGCTATCAAATATCTGGTCAGCACCAAAGTTGATTTCATTTACAGGCTGCAATCCATCATCATGCTTGGTACTCGCTCCTGCCTGTCTTGCAATACACTCCTGAATGAACTTGCCAAGATGGTGAATGGATGCCTGACCAGGACCTACTGAGCTTAGAAAGTTTGACTCAGTCAGTTTCTCAAGATTGATGGCATATTTTTTATTGACTGTTTCCAGATGGTTATCGTTGAAGGATTTGAGAAGATTGAGAGTATAAGATTGACTCAGCTTAGAAACTTCACGCCCCATTTGCATAAGATCTTCAATTCTCGGGGCCTTTAAAAATTCCATAAAACCCATGGGGCCACTGAACCCTCTCGGCATCCAGATCATTCTTACTTGTTTTGATCTGTGTCTGACAATGAACTCTAAGCCGATTTTGACTTGAATATCCATAATGGAAGCAGCCCGCAGCAGTTCTTCAGCAACTTCCCTCTGAACATGATTGTAATAGACTACAGTCAGACTTCTGATTCCCTTGATCCAGGCGTCCATTATGAGATGGGTGGGAGACTTTCTGCCTGTAGTGTTAACATCATGCACATGTTCATCAAAGGCAGTCTGATTCCAGGTCTCGGGCATTTCCAACAGACGGTATTTTTTCAGCTCAGCGCGCACTAATCTGGGTTTTCCTGATGAAACCTGGGCAAAATCACGGGCGAGCTCAAGCTGTTTGCGGCAGTCACCATGGCTTCGAACCAGGTTTTTCATTATTTCCACAAGCACCCTCGCTGTGTTGAGGCGAAGAGGCCCGCTGGAGGTTGATAAAACCTCATCACGCAATGAGTTGAGCGCACGGATTCTGTCAGATGACTGTCCTGTTTTAAGAGATCCCAGAAGCTGGGCTACAGAATAGGCCACCCGCAAAGGTCTGGAAGCGGCCATCTCTTTAATGCCATGAGGATGCAGGAAAGGGGCCAGCAGTTTTTTCTGTTGGGATAGAGACGATTCGTTGTAAACATCATTTACAAGCCTCAGGAGATCGTAGTCTCGTTTATCAAAAAAAAGTCCTGCAAAACCTTCGAGTTGTGGACAACTGGTGTCTGTGGCAGTGTGGTGCTGGAGATTATTGTTGCGAGACATGAGTATAAGTTGTAACTGACCCTGATCTCATTTTAAATGAATATTGCGTGTTTATGTCCAGGAGTGATTATTCTGAGATATTGTATTTTTTCAAAATTCTTGAGCTTTAATGCTGTTGCGACCTGATCTTTTGGCTTCATAAAGCATTTTGTCTGCATTTTGGATGAAATTTTCCACAGACAGACCATTTTTTGGAATTGTGGCTGCAATGCCGATGCTCATAGTTATGATGGAACTTACAGGAGAATACTCATGTGGGATGGCCAAATCAAAAATATTTTTATGGATTTTTTCAGCTATATTTTTTGCTCCATCAAGGTCAGTTTCAGGAAGTACGCATGCGAACTCTTCTCCGCCGAACCTTGCTGCCAGGTCCGCAGGTCTGGACAAAGAACTTTCAATTGTTGTAGCAATTTTTTTTAGACATTCATCACCAGCAGAGTGGCCGTAATTATCATTGTAGAGCTTGAAGTGGTCAATATCCAGCATAAGAAGCGATATATGCTCTTTCTGCCGCTTGGATCTACGCCATTCCTGGTCTAAGTATTCGTCAAGCCTTCTTCTGTTGGCTACTCCTGTCAGACCGTCCTTCATGGAAATATTCTCTAAGTAATCACGGTACCTTTTGAGTTCCAGATGATTTTTGACTCTTGCTCGCACTACTGCCGGTCTGATGGGCTTGGTGATATAATCAACCGCTCCGATTTCAAATCCTCTGGCTTCATCTTCTTCCATGGTCAACGCAGTAATAAAAATGACCGGAATGGATTTTGTGGCCGGATTTTCCTTAAGTTTCCTGCAAGCTTCAAACCCGTCCATCTTGGGCATCATGATGTCCAGCAGAATGACATCTGGCTGCTGTGCTTCAGCCATTGCAATGGCTTCATATCCATTCAGTGCAAAGAATATTTCATAATCCTGGCCGAGAATTTCTGCGAGGACCTGGATGTTGGTAGGAGTGTCATCCACTATCAGTATTTTGGCACGACCTGAGTCTGACATTATTTTTCCGTCTATTGTATGTTGTGCAGAAAGTCGTTGAGCCGTTCAGTAGGAGGATTTTCGTAGAGTTCTCTCGGAGAGCCGTCATGGATGATTTTGCCGTCATCCATAAAAATGAGCCTGCTGCCGACATTAAGTGCGAAGTTGATTTCGTGGGAAACCACGATCATGGTCATGCCTTCTTCAGCTAAGGAACGCATTACTGAAAGCACTTCTCCCTTAAGTTCGGGGTCAAGTGCTGATGTAGGTTCATCAAAAAGCATTAGTTTTGGTTTAACTGCCAGGGCTCTGGCAATGGCTACTCTTTGTTGCTGCCCCCCTGAAAGCTGGGAGGGGTAATAGCTGGCTCTTTCAGCAAGGCCCACTTTTCCGAGGAGTTCCCTGGCCAGAGCGTGGGCATCCTTTTTGGAGGATTTTCTTACCTTTCTTGGTCCAAAGGCAACATTTTCCAATGCAGTCATTTGTGGAAAAAGATTGAATTGCTGAAATACCATGCCGGCTTCCTGTCTGATGAGGCGTATATCAGTCTTGGGGTCTGTAACGCTCATGCCGTCAACAATCAGTTCTCCCGATGTAATTTTTTCCAGAACATTGATGCAGCGAAGCAGGGTTGATTTGCCGGACCCTGAGGGTCCTAAGGTTACCACCACTTCCCCGGTATTTATGGATAGATCAATGTCACGTAAAACCTTAAGTTCACCGAAACTTTTACAAACTTTTTTACATTCAACAATTTTCATATTATTTTCATTCTCCGTTCAAGCCAGCGTAATGAGAGCGCAAGTATTGTGGTCAGTACAAGATATATAATTGCTACTGCCGTCCAAACTTCCAGGGCGCGAAATGAAGAAGCCATGATTTCCTGTCCCTGTCGGGTGAGCTCGCCGACCCCAATTACAATGAACAAAGACGTATCCTTGAGTCCTATAATGAACTGGTTGCCAAGGGGAGGAATCATTCTGCGAAAAGCCAGGGGGCCTACAACAGAAGCAGTCACCTGCAATCTGGACAGTCCCAGCGCCAGGCCTGCATCTACCAGACCCTTATTGATGGATAGTACTGCGCCTCTGACTATTTCCGCTATATATGCTCCGGCATTAATGGCCAGAACAAGTATGGCTGCATAAAGTCCGGTCAGGCGTATGCCCATGGCCAGCGGCAGAGCAAAGTAGACAAACATGGCTTGAACAACAATGGGAGTTCCCCGGATAATCCATACATATCCAGCTCCGATAATATTGAGCAGGGGAATTCTGTAGGCCAGAATCAGTCCGGTAAGAGTACCGAGTATGATGCCCCCAACTAAGCCATAAAAGGTAATGTAAATGGTCAGCTTAACCCCTTTCATCAACTGGGGCAGGGTGTTTAAAACAAATTGAAATTGAAAATCCATATATTTATACCGTCTAAAAATGCAAAATATGTTGTGGGGGATTAATTTTAGATTGAAAATCAGTTGGTTACGCTAAACTCCGCGGGTTAATGTCAACCCGCGGAGCAATGAAAAAACTATCTGGGGTTGGGGTCTGTTCCAAACCATTTACGGTATATTTCAGCATACTTGCCAGACTCAACAAGCTGCAGAAAAGCGATATTGACGTCATTTCTCAGGCTGCTATTAAGAGGAAAACCGATTCCGTATGATTGAGCCTGCATGCGTGGACCCACTGCCTTGACCTGACCGTCTCCTGCTGTATTTATGTAGTACATTACGTTGGGGGTATCGTGCATTGCTGCATCTACTCTGCCAGCCCGAACTTCCATGTAAGCTGCTTCAATGTTGGGAAACTGAACAATCTCTGAAGGGTTTAGTCTTGGGGCATAGTTGGCACTGGTGGTGCCTGTGCGCACTGCGATACGCTTGCCTTCAATGTCTTCGGGGCCAGCTATTTCGTCATTATCAGCCATGACCATTATGGACAGACCGCTGTCATAGTATGGGTGAGAGAAGTCAACAACCTTTTCTCTTTCAGCAGTGATGGTAATTCCTGCCAGAGCAGCATCAACACTGCCGGTTTGCAGAGCAGGGACAATTCCGGAAAAATCCATAGGCTGAAGCTGATATTCAACACCGATTTTTTCTGCTATGGCAGCCCATAGATCAATATCAAATCCAACATATTCACCGGTGTCAGGATCTCTGAATTCAAAAGGTACAAAGGCTGTGTCAACTGCGACCGTAAGTTTTTTTGCATGAGATGGACCGGCAAACACTCCTGTGATAAGCAACAGGGCTGCAAGCAAAGTTGTGAGAATAAATTTTCTGATCATTAAAACCTCCATAAAAAAGTTTTTGTAACAAAGGGTCCTCTTACATATCCGAATCTCTTAAACAAACCATGCATTAATGTCAATAAGGCATTAAAAAGACTGGAAATTTGTATCTGTTCATCACATTTTTCTACTTTCTGATAATGACTGCATCCTGGTTTGTTTTCGCCATTGCTGCTTGTTTGACCAGCCCTGAGCCAGTTACTCAAAATCATGCACAGGGACAGCCTTGGGGCTGCTTGAATAAATTAATGGTTTTGACTTACGGGCTCATGCTGGGAGTTTGCAGCAACAGAAAACAACTCAGGATGCAGGCTCACCTCGCAACATGGTGAATAGTTACAGAATTTTTTTTACATGCCAGAATTATGTCAAAAATGAAAGATGATGGTCACATGGAAAAAAAGTGATATTTACAATAATGAAGGAACTCTCTATTGTTCTACCTGATAGCGCTTAACTACCCCAGCTCAGCAACTATAAACTGTCCAGTTAACAATAGCCCGTTGTCGATAAAGCTTGATGCTTTCTTTCCAGCATGACCCTGCGACAGATACATGATTAGTACAACTGAATTATGAATGAAGACTTCAGAAATATTTTGGAAGACCTGAGGATACCAGGTATTGCCCATCCTGATGAACAAAAAAAAGCAGAGTGGGAATTGGTACTTATTGCCATGGGGATTGACCATGCCTGGGGAGAAGATGGTGAACTGCTGGTGCCCAAGTCTCAGGCGGTTAAAGCCATAGATGAAATCAGGCTTTATGAAGAAGAAGAGAAACAGTTTCCTAAAACCAAGGCACTGCCGGTATTGCAACAGCAAAATGTTTATGCAAATCTGTTTGTTTTGTCGCTGCTTCTTTTATTCTTTACCATTGTTTATGAAGGTCTTGGTGGCCCTGAGTGGTCAACATTACCCTGGCTGGAACAGGGCCGTGTGGATGCGGCCAGAATTATGGATGGAGAAATATGGAGGACTGTTACAGCTTTGACCCTGCACAGTGATCCTGCTCATGTACTTGGAAACGTGATAATTGGAGCTCCTTTTATTCTTACTGTCTGCACCAATCTTGGAATGGGTCTGGGGTGGCTGGCCATTATTCTGGCTGGAGCTCTGGGCAATTATGTAAATGCCTGGGTTATGGCTCCTACTCATTTAAGTATTGGTTTTTCCACTTCAGTTTTTGCCGCAGTGGGAATCATGGCCATCACCGCTATCAAGCATTCGAGGCTGTCTGTGACCAATGCCTTTGTTTTGGGATTGGCATTGCTGGCCTTGCTTGGAGTGGGTGGAGAAAACACTGACCTTGGAGCACACTTATTTGGATTGCTTGCGGGTTTTTTAATTGGCTGGCTGGCTATGGTTATGCGCGATACTGTGGAAAATGTAAGCAAGGTGGACTTTCTTTTCGGGATGACTGCTATATTGCTCGTTGTGGAAAGCTGGCTCATCGCTCTTTTTGGAGAAGGGTTACTGGATGTTTTTCTGGTATCATTCTGATATGGTATTGATTTATCGCTGGCTTCGCTGCAATCCAGCTGAAACTTTTTCAGGCAGAAGGGTGAAGGCTGAAGGCTGAAGGGTGAAGGGTGAAGGCTGAAGGCTGAAGGCTGAAGGGTGAAGGCAGACAAGTGACGGCAGAAGGCTTAAGTTATTGGACCTTAGTGGTCTTTTTAGTTTCAAACAACTTTCTTGTTTTTTGATATCCCGGAAAAATTATTCTGTGCAGAAAATCCTTCGAATTTTCTTCGGGGGGGCAGGCTTGCAAAGGTAAATCACCAACTGATAACAACTATTTTTGCAGACTTTCAGCGCAAGTTGCTGAAGTTGCAGTCATAAATGATATAAGGCGTACAATTGGATTCACTGAGTTCCTCATATAGAAGCATCTGGAGGCTGGCATGGCCCCAGGTGATTATGATGCTTTTTCATTTCCTCATTGGTTTTGTGGATGTCTGGGTTGCAGGAAGGCTGGGCAGAGATGTTCAGGCCTGCATGGGAATCATTACCCAGGCTCTGTTCTTTTTTCTTGTTGTGGCCATTGCTCTTGCCAACGGTAGTGTGGCTGCCATCAGTCAGGCATACGGTGCAGGCCTGGTGCGCAGAGTGCAGCGATATATCGGTCTGGGGCTTGAGATAGGTGTAATTCTCGGGCTGATTTTTTTGATTCTGGGAATGCTTTTCCGGGACGCATTTCTGGATCTCTTGCACATCCCTGAGGATATAACACATATTGCAGCTTACTTGCTCAAAGTATACCTGTATGTCCTTCCTGGATATTATCTGCTCATTGTTTCCAATGCCTTTTTCAGGGCCCAGAAAAAAGTCATGATCCCCTTGTATGCCATGATGATTGTGACTGTAGTCAATACTTTCGGTGACTTTGCCTTTGGACTTGGCTGGTGGGGTTTTCCTCAGTTTGGCTATAAAGGTCTGGCCTGGAGTACCTTTGCCTCAATAATTTGTGGCATGCTTTTTTGCCTTATTGTGCTTTACAGGCAGGGTTTCCTTAAAATTAAAAGCTTTGCTCCATGGCGCTGGATCAGGAAGGCTTTTCCATATCTTTTCAAGGTGGCCTGGCCTGCGGGACTTATGCAGATAGTCTGGCATTCAGCCTATATGGTATTATACGCCATTACCGCAGCCCTGCCTGTAGGCAGCGTGATTGCGCTTGCTGGAATGAGCGCGGGAATCAGGGTGGAATCGCTTCTGTTTTTGCCCGGCTTTGCGTTTAACTTTACTGCTTCCATTCTGGTAGGCAATTATCTTGGACAGGGAGATGTCCAGGGTGCTAAACGCATGGGTTATCTGGTCATGCTTTTTGGTCTGGGACTTGTGAGTACGTTTACTCTTATATTGTGGCTTTTTATAGAGCCCATATCCCACTTCATCGCACCTGACCCAGAGGTCAGCGTTGAAGCGATCAATTATCTGAAATTTAATATGGCCGCCATGCCCTTCCTGCTTATATCCATGATTCTCGGAGGGGCGCTTACAGGGGCGGGGGCTACTTTTTATCAAATGATTGTTATGGGCAGCTCTGCCTGGCTGATTAGAATTCCTCTTGCTTATTACTTAGGTCATATATATATGCAGGAAGCTACAGGTATATGGCTGGCCATGCTGATTTCTATGGTGATACAGTCCGTGCTTATGCTTTATTTTTATCAGTTCAAAGACTGGACAAAATTTGCGCAAAGAAGAGGTCGCAGAATTCAGCAACCCAACAACACAATAAACAAACTAAAGGCTGGAAAGTGAACTGACAAGTAACTACAATCGTATATGTAATAAATTCAAAGCATTATGGCTTTACCATACAGATTGTTTCGGTCGCTTAGGCTCCCTCGTGGGTGACAGGTTTTGAGCAACTACATCCCTGACAGCTCAGGTGTCATTGCGAGCGAGTCTTTTTACCTCGTTGAATACACGCAGTGTAGGCGCAGCCATTCAACTGGGGCGTGCGCGGCAATCCTTGTTGCGAGCGAAGCGAAGCAATCTCGTGCTAAGGCTATTACCTCTTTTTTTGTGGCTTAAGCCACATTCCAAAGAAGCGGCTGGAGCCGCAAGAACTAAACGTTCCCAGGCTGGAGCCTGGGAACGAGGGGTTTAAGTTACTCACAGGTTCGGTCCGGGGCCGCCTGGTTGAGGAGCTAACAAGTAACTTATCCCTTCAATCATGTAGAAAAAAACAAGAAAATATTTGTCACTGACAAGGTCAATAATGTCCAGTAACCTGAATCTTCAGCCTTCAGCCTTCAGCCTTCAGCCTTCAGCCTTAAGTCTGAAGTCTGAATATTGCTGCTAACCTCCAACTTATCAATACCTGCTTAAGTTGGGTTGCGGGAAAAACCGCTTTTTAAAAGAGGGTATACCATATTATTTAAGCTATTTGCGGCATTTATAATTATTCCAATTTTAGAAATTTATGTGCTTATTAAGATCGGAACTTATATCGGTCCCCTATGGACCATAATTCTGGTTATTGGCACAGCTTTCCTTGGGGCTTTTCTTGCTAAGATGCAGGGGGCTCAGACCATGATGAGGATGAGAGCAAATATTCAGCAGGGGATTCCACCTGCTAATGATATTATTGACGCATTTCTTATTTTTGCCGCTGGTCTGGTTTTTCTGACTCCTGGTTTTCTGACTGACATCCTGGGAGTTCTTGTTTTAGTGCCTGCAACAAGGCAGCCTATCAAGTTTTGGCTCCTGAAAAAGATTGATCTGTGGATGCGTCAGGGCAATGTCCATGTTCACAGGCTCTGATTGATCTTGTTTACCAGAACTCCACCGATAAAGAGTTGAAAAATATGGTAAAACATCAGGGGCAGTAAAATAATTCCCAGACCTGGCTGAGAAGCAAAGATCAGGCTGGCCATGGGAGCTCCGGCAGCCAGAGTTTTTTGAGGGGCGCAGAACAGAGCAGCCATTGCATCCTCATGGTTGAATTTTAAAACCTTTATTCCTCTATACACAAGAAACTTTATGGAGATAAAGAAAAATAGTCCGCCAAAGGCGGCTGTCAGGGCTACGCCTGCGCCGTGGCTGCCCCATATATTGTTTTGCCAGGAATTGCAGAATGCAGCGTAAACAATATAGATAATTATTATGCTGCTCAGCATTGAAAAAAGTTTTTTCCGCTGGTCTGCCCACGCGCTGACAAAGGGTCTGACTATTTGGCCAACCAGCAGGGGAGCAAGCAGCATCATTGAAATATCCAGAAAAAGCCTGCTTAATGGCAGTGCCGTACCCCCTGTCTGCATCCATATACTTAACAGAAATGGAGTAATGAAAATGCCTGCCAGGTTTGCCAGGGTGGAATTAAAAACAGCTCCAGCAACGTTGCCCCTGGTCATGGCTGTATATGCGACAGAAGTGGCAATGGTGGTGGGTAAGGCTGCCAGAAAGAAAAAACCGATAGCAAGTTCAGGCATTAATATGCCTGACAGGGGAATAATGAAAATAAGGCATAAAGCAGGTATGACAGCAAAAATAAACGCCTGGGTGTATAGATGGAGTTTCCATTGCAGCATTCCCTTTTTCATGACTTGAAGAGAGAGTGTTAGGCCTTGAAAGAAAAAAATCAAAACCACGCCCATTTTTGTAGTTATTTCACTGCGCAGCAAGCCACCTGAAGCCCCGATTCCCGGAGTCAGCCAGGCAGCAAAGGCTGCAATAAGCAGCCCCAGAAGAAACCAGTTTTGAAGCATCCATTTTTTCATTATGCAAAATCCTTAACCATTTTAGTACGATAACTAAGTACGAAAATTTAAACCATTAAACTATTGGTGGCAAGTAATTTTAATCCACGGAGTACAGAATATGGGTTACCAAAATACCAGACAATGCATTAAAGACTTGGAGGCACGGGGCGATCTTGTCAGGATCAGCAAAGAAGTTGATCCATATATTGAAATTGGCGCTATACAGCGTCGGGTTTATCAGCATCAGGGCCCGGCACTCTTATTTACCGATGTCAAGGGTACGTCTTTCCCCATGCTGGCCAACATGTTTGGAACCATGGAAAGAGCCAGGTTTATATTTCGCGATACCCTGAAAACCATGGATAATCTTTTCAAGCTCAAAATCGACCCTATGCTTTTCATAAAAGCTCCCTGGAAGTATTTTGATGTACTTCCCATGTTAGCCAGGGTGTTGCCCGCCATGGTCCGAAAGGGACCTGTAATTCAGAGACAGACTGCCATTTCCAAACTTCCCGGACTGGTATCATGGCCTAAGGACGGAGGCGCCTATGTAACTCTACCTCAAGTCTACACTGAAAACCCGGACAGGCCTGGTCTGATGGCTTCTAATATCGGCATGTACAGGGTGCAGCTGACTGGCAACGATTTTGAAATGAATAAAGAAGTCGGACTGCATTATCAAATTCACAGAGGGATCGGGCATCATCATCAGCTGGCTCTTAAAATGGGAAAGCCTTTGAAAGTAAATGTTTTTATCGGCGGTTCTCCGGCCATGACATTGTCTGCGGTAATGCCTTTGCCGGAAAATGTGCCTGAAATAATTTTTGCTGGAGCACTGGGCGGGCATCGGATGAAAATGGTCAGAGCAGCTAATGGTCTGCCTGTACCTGCAGAGGCTGACTTCTGCATTTCGGGTTATATACTGCCGGGTGGTGAGAAACTTGAAGGACCCTTTGGGGATCATCTTGGCTATTACAGTTTGAAGCATGAATTTCCAGTCATGATGGTTGAGCAGGTGCATCATCGTCCCGATGCGGTCTGGCCTTTTACCACAGTGGGCAGACCTCCCCAGGAGGATACTGTTTTCGGCACTTTGATCCATGAATTGACACATCAGCTTATTCCAACTGTATTCAGCGGTGTCCACGAAGTGCATGCTGTAGATGCAGCCGGAGTACATCCTTTGCTTCTCGCAGTGGGTCGGGAGAGCTATGTTCCTTACGCCCGAGAGAGGCAGCCTCAGGAGCTTTTGACCTGTGCTATGAATCTATTGGGTCAGAGTCAGACCTCTTTATCAAAGTATCTGTTTATCGCTGCTCTGGAAGACGATGCAGGGCTTTCAGCCAAGAATATTCCATGTTTTTTCAATCATATGCTCAAGAGGCTGGATTTTTCAAGGGATATGCACTTTATTACCAGAACTACCATGGATACTCTTGATTACTCCGGAATCAGCCTTAACCAGGGATCCAAGCTTGTCATGGCTGCTGCCGGTAATATCAAAAGAAATCTAAGCAGTCGTTTACCTAAAAACATGAGTCTTCCTGAAGGATTTGGAAAAATAAGATTTATGGCTCCAGGTATACTGTTGATTGAAGGTCCGGTGAGCACTCAAAAACGAGATACCCAAGATCCTGTATTGAGACAACTTGCAGAACAACTTTATCATACCCCGGGTATAGATGGTTTTCCGCTAGTGACTGTTGTAGATGATGCTGACTTTGCTGCTTCTTTATGGAATAATTTTTTGTGGGTAGTTTTTACCAGATCAGATCCTGCAACAGATATTTATGGTATAGGAGAATTTGTTCATTGCAAGCATTTTGGGGCTACCATGGGAATAGTTATTGATGGCAGACTTAAGCCTTACCATCCTCCAGTACTGGAAGATGACCCTGATGTGGAGAAGAGAGTGGACAGTCTCGGAGCCAAGGGGCAACCCCTTTATGGTATTATCTGATATGCCTGTCCCCTGCTTCTAAGTAACTAAAACCAAATTATCAACAAAATCAGACGTTTATAGTTTTCACAATTTTAAGATTTTTACATATGATTGATTCTCAATTACCAGAAAAGTTCCGTCAAAGATGAGAGCTTTGCGCCTGGCACAGGGACTGTCCCTCGCTGTGTAAATTTTTTCATTTAAGCAAATTTTTTCCAGGAACCAATGCAGTATCAATCTTTTTTATAGTACCTCGCGGGGACTGTCCCAATTTTCAGAAAAGTGACAGACTCGTAAAGTTACTCACACGTTCGGTCCTGGTCCGCCCAGGTGAGGAGCTTACAAGTAACTGGAATCATATCTGCAATAAATTCAGGTCATTATGGTTTTACCATACAGATTGCTTCGGTCGTTTAGGCTCCCTCGTGGGTGACAGGTTTTGACCAACTACATCCCTGACAGCTCAGGTGTCATTGCGAGCGAGTCTTCGAGCGCGGCAATCTCTAACGTGCTAAGGCTGTTTTTTTCAGCTACTCGCAGGTTTGGTCCCGGGCCGCCCGGGGGAGGAGCTTACTATAAAATGGGTTAAACTATAACATTTTTGGCTGGAGCCTGGGAACAAGAAAAAATTTGGATTCCGGCTTTCGTCGGAATGACGACAAAGAGTAATAGTTTGCTTTAACCGTCACCCCGGACTTGATCCGGGGGCCAGTTTATTTGAAGTTACAAGAAAGAACAAAGAGATAAACCATGCAGGACATAAAAAGAATCCCTTACGGGAAAGGAGATTTCGAGGCGGTCAATGCCCAGAATGATTACTATGTGGATAAGACGGTGTTTATTCCCATTGTCGAGAAAAGCCCTCATATTTTTCTGATCCGCCCGCGGCGATTCGGCAAAACCCTTTTTTTGTCCATGCTCCATTCCTACTATGACATTGCCAAGGATGATCGTTTCGAGGAATTCTTTCGTGACACATGGATCCTGAACAATCCCACTCCGGAACGGGGAAAGTATATGGTCCTGGATTTTAACTTTTCCGCCGTTATCAAGGATAAGGATAAAGTTCAGGAGGATTTCAACAATTATTGCACCATAAAGCTGAACACATTTGTTTCAAAGTATGCAAAATATCTTCCTGACACTCTGATCAAAAAAATGGATATTGAGAGGACGGCACATGAGAAGTTGCATGTCCTGATGTCGGAGCTGGCTGAAAGCGATCTCAAGATCTACCTGCTGATCGATGAATATGACAACTTCACGAATACGCTCCTGGCGGAATACGGTCCGCTTGAGTACCGGAAGATTGTCAGAGAGGCAGGATATTTCAAGCAATTCTTCACCAACTTGAAAGCCATGGCTTCGGGTAGTGGAGCCGGACTGGCCAGGATGTTCATCACCGGTGTTTCCCCGGTGACCATGGATGATGTGACCAGCGGGTTCAATGTGGGCAACAACGTGTCCATGGATGAGGAATTCCATGAAGCTCTGGGGTTTACGGACAAAGATGTGCGAGAGATCATGGAGTATTACAGTTCTCGGGGCTTGTTTCATTTGGATGAGCAGGAAGCGTTGCAGGTGATGCAAAAATGGTACGGCGGCTACCGCTTTTCCAAAAGAGCCTCGAACAAAGTCTTCAATACGGACGCAATTCTCTATTTCATGGGGAAATCCATGAACAAGAATCATGTCCCCGATTACCTGATCGACGACAACCTCCGGATGGATTATGGTAAGCTGAGGCATTTGATCGTTTTGGACCAGGATCTGAACGGTAATTTCAGCCGATTGAAGGAGATCATCGAAAATGGAAGTATCGTCTCCGACATCACCAAAAGCTTTCCATATGAAAAACTGGCCGATTCGAGCAATTTTATTTCCCTGCTCTATTTTTTCGGGCTGCTGACCTTCAAGGGCGAGTACCAGGAGGGAGACCCTGTTCTGACTATCCCCAACGAGGCGATCCGGACCATGATGTACGAATACATCCGGGAGTCTTACGAGGATGTGGATGTTTTTGCTGTGGACATGTATCATCTTCGGGACAAGTTCCGCAAACTTGCCTACAGGGGCGAGTTCAAGCCGGTGTTCGAATTTTTGGCCTCGGAGATCAATCGGCAGACCCGGGTGCGGGATTACATCCAGGGAGAAAAGGTTATTCAGGCTTTTTTCCTGGCCTATCTTGGAATCTGCGATTTTTACATTTCTCTTTCTGAAGAGGAACTGAACAAAGGCTATGCGGATATCGTCCTCAAGCCGTTTTGCATCAAGTACCGGGACATCGGCTATGCCTATCTGCTTGAGTTCAAATACATTCCCCGAACCGACGATAAAAGAAAGCTCGAGAAACGATTGCAGGAAAAAATTTCCATGAGCCGCAAACAGCTTGCACGCTACGCTGATAACGAGCATCTGCACAAGATGCTGTCCCTCGCCCCTTATGGGCAGGTGCGTCTTAAAAAGGCCATTATTGTGTTTCACGGCTGGGAGTTGGTGTATATGGAAGAGGTGATGGGAGATGGAGAGAGAGGTTTGAAGTGTGCAGCAGGGTAATGATATGAAGGATCAAGGTTACACAACATGCATAGCCAAAAGGAGCAGCACCTGGCAGCACATTGTTAAGATCTGCCTGAACGGAACTTTGATGATGGACTTGCAGCGGAGGCAATCATGAAGAAGCGCGTACTTTATGCCGAGGCCAGTTACGAGGCCATGGTGGAAGAAAAAGGTTATTTTGTTGACAAGACGGAATACATTGCAAAATTGGAACAAGTTAATAACCCGGTTTTTCTCCGGCCGCGACGTTTTGGCAAGTCCCTGCTCTGCACCATGCTGGAATGTTACTACGACATTCGCCGCAAACACCGGTTTGAGGAACTCTTCGGCCACACCTGGATCGGGCGTAATCCTACGGATTTGCATAATTCGTGCTTCGTGCTGCACCTGGATTTTTCCACAATCGAACCAAGAGGTGGAATTGAAGCCATCGCTAAGGATTTTGATCAGGTTTGCAACCTTAAGCTCGAGCTCCTGGTTAACACCTCTCGTCAATGGTTTGAGCAGTCTGTAATTATCGATCATGAGCAGTCAGCTACATCTAACCTCCGACGTGTTCTCAATGCAGTGCAGGGAAGAAATCTTCCTCCTCTATTTGTGATCATCGACGAGTACGACAACTTCGCCAATCAGCTCATTGTCCGGCACAAGGACCGCCTGTTCCAGGAACTGATGGACGACGAGGGCTTTTTGAAGACCTTTTTCAAGACCCTCAAGGAGGGCCGCAAAAGCCGGACCATCCAGAACGTATTCATCACAGGGGTGCTGCCCATCACCATTGACGAGCTTGCCTCGGGTTATAATGTGGCCACGTTCATCACCCTTGATCCTACCTACGAGAACATGCTGGGCTTCACCCAGGGCGAGGTGAACAGGCTTCTGGACGAGGTGTACCAGGATTACGGGATGGATCCGGTCACGCGCGGGGAAACCGACGCCCTGATCAAGAACCAGTATAACGGTTACCACTTCATCCGCACGGACGGCGAACCAGTGTACAACTCCACCATTCTCATCTACTTTCTGGATTATTTTACCCGGCACAGAATATCCGGAATATCTCACGGACATGAACCTGAAGACGGACCTGGAGTGGGTGCGGCGGATCACTGGTTCCAATCCGGGGCTGACCAAGGGGTTCGTGGATCAATTGATGCTGCATAACACCATAGACTACGACAGAAATTTCCTGACCGCCAAATTCAACATGTCCCAGTTTTTCGAGAAAAGCTTTTTCCCCGTCTCGTTCTACTACCTGGGCATGCTCACCAAACAGGATGCCTTTCTTCTCAGGCTGCCTAACCTGAATATGCGCAAAATATTTACGGAATACTTCAACGAGCTGCACAGCATCGATGTTTCCACCGGATATAGCCAGGCCATGCGTCGCTTCACCCAGGATCTGGACCTTGAAGCCCTGTTCGGGGCCTATTGGGAGCGCTACGTCGCACAGCTCCCGGAAGTCATTTTCCAGCAGGTCAACGAAAACTTTTACCGCACCACCTTTTTTGAGCTGTGCAGCCGCCACCTTTCCCCGTGGTTTGCCTGGAACGTGGAGCGCTCGTATCCCAAAGGGCGAACAGATCTTGAATTTGTTGGCAAATACAACGAATGTTTTGCAGGCATCCGCATGGTCATCGAGTTCAAGTACTACTCCAACGCGGAGTTCAGGAAGTTCAAGACAACCATTGAAGAGTTTACCCTGCAGCCTGAAGACACTGAGCAAGTAGCTGGCTATGTGGAAGGCCTGCGTCAGGAATATCCGAAGGCCAAAATTTCTCAGTATGTGATTTACTGTATGGGCAATCAGGACTGGCGGGTGTTTAAGCTCAACAGTATGATTCGTTGAACACTTAGTTACAGCGTTATTCGTATCTGTTTAGCGCTTTGGATGTGGCATGGCTTCCTGCCCGGAGGCATACAGCCCGGAGGGGGACTGGCTTTTCCGGGACCACTTATCCCAAAGAATGAGTTTTGAACACAAATTGATGCTCAAGTGGGTCCCGGAGTGCCTGTCCCCTGCTTTCCTTAAAAGATCCTCACCTGGGCGGACCAGGACCGAACCTGCGAGTAACTTTAAGAGTCTGTCACTTTTCTGGAAATTGGGACAGTCCCCGCGAGGTACTATAAATAAGAAGGATACTGCATTGGTTCCTGGAAGAAATTTGCTTTAATGGTAAAATTTACACAGCGAGGGACAGTCCCCCTCCGGGCTGTAAGCCTCCGGGCAGGAAGCTGTGCCAGGCGTAAAGTTCTCATCTTTGACGGAACTTTTCTGGCAAATGTGCATCAATCATGAGCAAAAACCGTATAAATGTGAAAAATGTAAACATCTGATTTTATTGGCAAAACGATTGTAGTTACTTGTAAGCGCTAAACAGATACCGTTATTCAAACGGCAAAATTCCGGATAAACGTTCTGTGGCATGAAAACCAAAAGGAGACAGAACTTGAAAACATACCTTAAAGAAAAAATCGGCAATCCGGACCTTTTCACGGGCCGGAAAAAGGAACTGGACTGGTTTCTGAAATGGATCAACGGCATCAAAAAAGGAATCTCCAAAAGTACTGCTATTGTGTCCCGCCGAAAAACCGGCAAGACGGCTTTCCTGCAACGCCTCTACAACCTTACTTACGAGAAGAACGACGGGGTGATTCCGTTTTATTACGAGCTTGGCGAGGGCAGCAAATGGGCGGTGGATTTCTGTTGGGACTTTTATGTGCAATTTCTCTATCAGTATATTGCATTCAAGACACGCAAACCCGAATACATCCTCTTGACCGCGGCAAGAAGATCGGATTTTTCCAAGGCATTGGAAATTGTCCAGATGGAAGGTCTGGATTATCTGGCAGAGTCGATTCACGGTGTCGAGGCCGTATTGCGAAGCCGCCATGTGGATCATCTCTGGGATATCGTACGAGAAGCTCCAGTGAATATCGCCGACCGCCAAAACGAATGCATTGTGCAGATCATCGATGAATTTCAGTTTCTGAACAGTGAGATCTATTGGGACGAAGGCAAAACCAGTCGGGCTAGCGATTTTGCCGCCGGCTACATGCGCACGGCTGAATACCGAAACGCTCCGTTGATTGTTTCCGGAAGCTGGGTTGGGTGGTTGCGCCACGATCTGATGATGATGCTGCCCGGGCGGTTCATCGAATATGGCTACGACAACATGCCCATGGATGAAACCATCGAGATGGTCTTCAAGTATGCGCAGATGTATGAGATGCCCGTCACCGAACAAACCTCCATGATGATCGCGGAACTCAGCGAGGGCAACCCCTTTTACGTCAGCGCCTTGTTCACCACCACCTGTCCGGAACCGGATCTGGCTACCCCGGACGGCCTGCTTGCGGTCATGGAATATGAAACCCGGCACAAGAAGGGCAATATCCGCAACACCTGGATGGAATACGTGCATTCGGTGTTTTCCCGGGTGAACGAACAGAACGCCAAAAAGATCGTCCTGTATCTGTGCAAAAATCGGGAGCGTCAGGTGACCCGGAAAGAGCTTTTGGAAAAGCTGGATTTAAGCATGACGGATTACGAGCTGGAAAAAAAGCTCCACGCTCTGGTTAAAGGCGACATCATTGAGGAAGGAGCCAGCAATTTCGAGTATCAGGGGGTGGAAGACAACATTTTCGACAAGGTCTTTCGGAGTGTTTATCAAAAAGAAATCGAAGCCTTTGACGAAAAGGACATTCGCAACGAATACAAAGCACTCTTGGACGAATATCAACGCAAATACCACCAGCTGCTCGGCCGTTTGAACCGTATGAAGGGCGCGTATGCCGAGTTCCTGATCATCAACCGGCTCCGTTTTCATGCCTTCCGGGACAACGAGACGTTCAATGCCATGACCGCAAACCTGCCGGAAGATTTTCGCTTCGTTGATTACGAAAGCGTCTGGACCTACCGGTCGTCGCCCATTGAAAAACCGGACCTGCTCATTGATGTTTTCGCAAGGGCCGGGGCAGGGGAGTATGCCATCATCGGGGAGGTGAAATACCGGGACACCAAGAAATTTTCTAAGGCCGAAGCTGAGGGATTTCTTAAAAAAATAGAATTGCTGAAAGAACTGGAACCCGTGCCCAAATCCGTGTACATCGTGTTCTCCCTGACCGGATTCACGGCTGAGGCGCTGGATTTTCTAAAGGCGCATGATATGGCCTGGACATCCGATGAGCGATGGTTGGGGGATGGGTGAGGTTAGGGGCTTACTCCTGAAACCCTGTCATAAAATTCGTTTTATTGCAATCATCACTTCTTCTGTCTGGATATTCTCCATGCACTTGACCCCGCATTTAATTTTTGATCTGCCATGCAGGGAACAAGGCCTGCATGGCAGTTTTTTTTCCAGCACAACATCATCTGGTCCACAGGGATAAAAACCCCATTCCCTGCTTGTGGGTCCGAACAGGGCGATTACTGGCGTGCCTGTTGACGAACCAATATGCATGGGGCCGGAATCAGCTGTTACAAGGGCTGAACATTTTTTTATTATGGAGGCAGCCTGCCTTATATCTGTTTTGTTGGTCAGATCTCTCATATCTCCTGGATATAATGGATTCAGGCTCCGGCCTATTATGATCCATGGAATTTTCGCCTGGTCCAGACTGGATGTAAGAGTCTTCCAGTTTTGCCTGGGCCAGGTTTTTGTCTCGTGAGTTGCATAGGGATGGATGGCAATAACACCCTCAGTGCCGGAAACGTTTTTCAGGGTTTGTTCTGCCTGAAGCAGTTCTGTATTTGAAAGATATATTCTGGGAGTTGTTTCAGAAGGGTCAGGTGGAAAACTCTCAAGTGCTGTGGCATAGCGCTGAGGTATATTGTTTTGAAGCAGTTTTTTTCCGGCTATTTTTATGCCTGTTAAGGCAAAAAGTCTGCGATAAAATGAAAGTTTTGCATATGTATGAGTTTGTTGAGGCCAGATATGTTTTAAAAGCATGGTCCTTAAATTGCCATGCAGATCAATGATTTCCATTGATTGATATTTTTTTTTCAGAATATGACATAAATCCCACCACTGCATCAGACTTAAATCATTCTGTTGGACTGGAATCACCCTCTCAACAGCTGGATGACCTCTAAAAAGATCAGCAAAACCAGCTCTGGTCAGCATGATAAAACGGTATCGTCTAATTTTGTGCCAGTAGGCCATTACACCAGTAGTCAGAAGAACATCTCCAAGTGAACTGAGACGTACAGTCAAGTAAGTTTTAGACACCAAGTATTTCCTTTATTTTTGCAAAAACTGTTTCCGGCAGAATTTTTTTCATGCACTCATGATGTTTCTGTGGGCAGGATTTATGTCCATGCAGTCCACAGGGCCTGCATGGCAGTGGGTATTCAAGTATATGACATTGGGGGCCCCTGGGAAAGAACCCAAGGTCTTTTGTTGTTGGTCCGAAAATGGCCACTACAGGGACATTTTGAGGCCAGGCCAGGTGCATGGGACCGGAGTCGTTTGTCAGATAACAGTCTAAAAGTCCTATGCGGGCTGCAAGCTGTGCAAGGCTTAACTGTCCGGCGAGATTAATAATTTTATCAGGTTTGTCAGTCTTGCTGATTATGTTTTGGACGAGTGTACTTTCACCTGGACCTGCAAACATAACAATTTGAGTATCAGGCAGTTTCATGGCCAAATTTATGGACTGAGCAAAATATTCCAGGGGCCACATTTTGGTGGGCCATGTGGACCCTGGGTGAATGCCTATTGCTTTGCCGGAGATATTTTCTTTTCGCCATTCCAGGGCCAGCTTGATATCATTTTCTGATAAAGTGATTTGGGGCCAGTGTTCTTTTGCGTTTATGTTTAGAGGTTTTACAAGACGCAAAAGACGCTCAATTTCTTCCAAGTCATGAAAACGCCGATCAATTGTTTTGTGATAGATTAAGTTGTTGAAGAAAGGCTGACTGTATCCAATGCTTAAGCCTGGTCTGGAAAAAAAACAGACGCAGGCGCTTCTGAAGCTGGTATGCGGAGAAATCCACAGGTCCAGTCCGATTTTCCTGATTTTATTGGACACGTTTATAATGCCTGAAAAACCCTTGTCCTGTCCATGCTTATCAAACTCATGAACAATGAGGCTTGCCTGATTTTCAAACAGGGTTTTTAAGCCTTTTCTTACAAAGAAATGAATTTCTGAACCTGGGTAGCTGGATTTAAGGGTCTGCAGCAAAGGCAGGGTCAGGATCGTGTCTCCAAGAAACGCGGTCTGCCAGACCCCTATACGTTTATAGGTCATGTGGCTGATCCTGGGGTTGACAGCTCATGTTATTCATACCTTGATCGAATCCAGTTCCAGGCATCTCCAAGATCCTGCGCTGCAATAATTGGGAAGTTCTGATCCTGCCGAAGATAATACCATTTGTCTTTATTGTAGACAGCATTGTAATGTGAGAGGGCTTTCTTTCCATGTCCGGTTAATACAAGTATTCCACTTTTGAAACCGGCATTATATCCCATATCAATGTCTGAAACTTTATCTCCGATGATTATTGACTGTTCACAGTCTAACTTATGTTTTTCTGCCAGGGCAGTCCACATGCCAGTCTCAGGTTTGCGACATGGACAATTATCGTCCGGCCTGTGAGGACAGTAAGTGGAACCAGTCAGCTCTATTCCATATTGTTTAAGTAAGTTCAATAACTGGTTATGTACCTCGAAGTACTGGAATTCTGTAAAGTATTGCCTCCCGATGCCACTTTGGTTGGTGACAAGAAAAATCTTCAGGCCATGCTCAACCATGGATCTCAAAATCTGCAGAGCGCCCGGGATGAAGGATATTTTCTCCGGACTGCACAGGTAATGTTTATCTTCAATGATGGTTCCATCCCGATCCAGAAAGATGTTTGTGATTTGCAAGTAAAGTCTCCTTGAGGTAAGTGTATTGATCACCGTTCTGAGCGTGTTTTTTATCACTGCAGCGACACTTTTTTTAAGCTGGAAGGGGGCTGGCTCTTTTGTCGCCGGATAGTCCGCCTGTTTTACCGTTTGAGGTCGGCAAAAGTGCCTGTCCCCGGTGGCCGGGGCGATAATTTGCGCAAAGTGTCGCTGTAGTGTTATAATAAAACAAAAATGTAGTCCAGAGCTGCTATGGCGGGAATGACCAGGAAATGGAAAACAAAATTAAGCTGAAAAGCCTCTTATCTTTATGCTTGCCACTATTAAATCTTGCTGCTAATATAAAATTCTTATGTGGGAGCTGATAATAGCCTTCTCCCTGGCGGTGATTATTTCAGCATTTTGTTCCATAGCTGAAGCCGCATTGTACTCCGTACCCTGGAGCTACATTGAGAGACTTAAAAAGGAAAAGCGCAAAGCTGGATTTGTGCTCTATAATCTACGTTCAAAAGTAGACCAGCCCATTGCCGCCATCCTCACTCTTAACACCATTGCCAATACGGCAGGTGCGGCAGTCGCCGGTGCAGCAGCGGCTCATGTCTTCGGTGCTCAAAATCTTGTTTATTTTACAATAGTCTTTACTCTTACAATACTTATTTTTTCAGAAATCATTCCCAAAACTCTTGGAGTGATCTACAATCGCAAAATTGCAATTCTCATTGCCGAGCCGCTCAGATTTCTCGTCTGGTTCCTTGCTCCAATTATATATATATGCAGAAAGATTATTTCCCTGATTGAGAAAAGGAAGCACTCTCCAGGAGCCTCGGAAGAAGATTTGCTGGCCATGATCAGCATGACCAGAAAGTCCGGCAACATAAAGCCTTACGAGGAGATGTCCATCCAGAATATTCTTTCGTTAGACAAAAAAATGGTCAAGGATATCATGACACCAAGGATGGTTATTTTTTCCCTCCCGGCGCATATGACTGTTTCTGAAGCAAGAAAGCACAAGACTGTCTGGCCACATAGCCGGATACCAGTATATGAAAACAATGATCCTGAAGAAATTGTTGGAGTCGTCTACAGAAGAGAAGTTCTTGAAGCCCTGGCTAATGATCAGAATAATGTCAGGCTGGAAAGTTTGATGCGTCCGGCAAATTTTGTGGTTGAAATCATGAACCTGGAGCGTTTGCTGATAAAGTTTCTTGAATCACGACTGCATTTATTTATTGTGATTGATGAGTACGGTGGTATTGCCGGTCTGGTCACTCTTGAGGATGTACTTGAAGAAATTTTGGGCAAGGAAATAGTTGACGAGACCGATGAAGTGGTGGATATGCGAGAACTGGCCAGACAGCGCAGACGACAGCTAATCGACAAAAGGCAACAATAAAATACTATTTGTGTCGAAAATTAACTATTGAATATTGGGCTATTTGTGATTAGTATAACTATCTGTTGATCATTTAGTGGTCAGTTCAGTCAGAAGTCAGGTGCACCATCGCTAACCTGATATATAGTGCAGATTTTTGCAATGATATTATTAGTGAGGTATCTTTATGACTCGCAAAAAAAGCCCCAAAATGATGTATCTTGTGGCCTTCTGTCTGATTTTTTCAGGTGTAGGCTATTTGATAGTTACCAGTATCAGTCAGAACAGCACCTATTTCCTTGAAGTATCTGAGGCATTGGCCATGGATGTGGACAGGCTTGATCGAGCAAGACTTTTCGGCATGGTGGGCCAGGCTGATCTCGAGCGTGATGCTGACGCACTGGGAGTGACTTTCAACTTGCATGATAAAGAGGATGCCCGTCAGATTATAAGGGTCAGATACACCGGAGCAATCCCGGATCTTTTTGCTCCGGGTGTTGAGGTTATTGTTGAAGGAGGCATAAACTCCGGAGAGAATATGTTTATGGCTTCTACCCTTATGACCAAGTGTGCTTCAAAGTATGAAGCAGATGGCGGTTATCAGGCTGGAGAGCATCCGGACAGTGTCCCTTATTAGTTAGATTTTGTTTGCTTTAATGTTGTTAATAGATACAGAGCTTTCATCTTATAATTAATGATATTGTTTCAAAAAGGATGGAGTTTATTCCATCCTTTTTTTATTTATTATATACTGTTTGGTATTTTTTTTAAGTAACTAAATCCAAATGAGTAGCTAAATCAGATAGTTAGAGTTTGCACTTTTTTACGTTTTTTGCTTATGATTGATGCACATTAGCCAGAAAAGTTCCGTCAAGGATGGGAACTTTGCGCCTGACACAGCTTCCTGCCCGGAGGCTTACAGCCCGGAGGGGGACTGTCCCTCGCTGAGTAAATTGTTTCAGTAAAGCAAATCTTTACAAGGAACCAATGCAGCATCAATCTTTTTTATAGTATCTTGCGGGGACTGTCCCAATTTTTAGATATGGGGCTGATCTTCAATGTGGAGGGGGCTTCCAGCCGCCTGGAATTAAATTGCCTGCATGATGCAGGCTCCACTTTAAAGACAGCTACTCACAGCTTCGGTCCCGGGCAGCTCAGCTAACACGATTGATACTTAACACTGCAATCATGTTAATTTTTTCTTTAACAAATAATAAATAACAATTAACTGATAACTTTTAACTCTCAAGTGATTGTCTGCAGGAAATAACATGCAATATATCGGTTTTTTTATTTTACTCATATCTTTGTTGATATACGTTGTCATGGGGCTGTTTTTTTTCTGGGAAGCACTACGCACTAATGAAAAAGATCGCTTGCGGTCTCTGGCCTGGATGGAGAAGAGTCACATAGCGGCCTTTATGATTATTACTCTGGCCTCGCTCATTCTTTTGCAGGCCTTCTGGCTACGCGATTATTCATTTTCCTATGTATTTCGTCATTCTGATGATTTTCTGCCCATGGTATACAGAGTGTCAGCCTTTTGGGCCGGTCAGGCCGGATCAATGCTATTTTGGCTTTGGATAATGGCTCTGATGGGATTTATATGGATATATTCCCCTGTTTACAAAAGCTTACCAGAACGTACCAAGGGCTATTTCTGGGGTTTTTTCTTTATGATTCAAGCCTTTTTCCTATTGATGCTCACTGGACCCAGCAACCCTTTTGAAATTTTAGACCCGGTTCCCATGTCCGGTCGCGGGTTAAATCCTCTTTTACAAAATGTGGGCATGATTTTTCATCCTCCAATGACATTTCTGGGATATGCTGGTTTTACCATTCCAGCCTGTCTGGCTCTGGCTGGATGGGTAACTGGAGATCAACGTTCATGGCTTTTTCAAAGCCGAAACTGGGTTCTATTTGCCTGGGTCATGCTGACCGGAGGAGGCATTTTGCTTGGTGGCTGGTGGGCATATATGGAGCTTGGATGGGGAGGATACTGGGCATGGGATCCAGTTGAAAATGCCTCACTTATTCCCTGGCTGGTCAGCACAGCTTTTTTGCATACAGCAATGATAGGCAAGCAACGCAATACTTTGCACCGTTCCAATCTGATCTTGATCTGCATGAGCCTTATCACATGTTTTTTTGCTACTTTTCTGGTAAGAAGCAATGTAATTGACTCTTTGCATACCTTTGGCGGAACCGGTGTGGGTGTCCCGCTGGTGTCTCTTATTGGCGTGAGCCTGATTTTTACATTTTTTGTAGCACTAACAGGAAAAAGCGACAAGAGTGCGGTTGATGATTTCTGGAGCAAACAGGGATTGATGATTGTCACAACATGGCTGCTGCTTGCACTGGCAGTAATTGTTGCCATGGGTACCATGTGGCCTGTTATATCCAGGATCTGGACCGACAGCCCCATAGGCTTAGGTCCGGATTTCTACAACAGGGTATGCCTGCCTGTATTTACTTTAATGGCGATTATCCTATGTATCTGTCCCTGGTATAACTGGAAAAGCGGAGTTAAGGATAAAAACAGCTTGATCATCGTCGGGATAGTCTTTGTGTGTACGATGATTGGTCTGTGGATCGGTGGAATACGAGTAATCATGCCGGTAGTAGCCGCTGCTGCAGGTGTAGCCGGAATGCTTTCTGCTTTTATGTATATTATTCTGACTCCTCAGGTCAGAAAAAGAAGAGTTGGATGGAATGTTTATTTGCTTCACCTCGGTGTGGCCATGATTGTCTTTGGGGTTGCTTTTTCCGGACCTTTTCAGGACAGCAGAGAATTTGTAATTCCCAAAGGGGAACGAGTGACCATGCAGAACTACGAGTTTCACTATATTGAATTTGAAGAGATACTGTCTCCGGGGTTAGCCATCTATGAGGCCCGCCTTGTTGCTTACAAAGATGGCAGGGAAATTGGCATGCTCACCCCTCAACGCAAACTTTTTCACAACTTTGATTCACCTTACGCTGAGGTGTCGGTTATACCTACTCTTGGCAATGAGCTGTACTCAACCATCCTTGCTTTCAATCAGGAAAAAACCATTACAGTAAAAATAAATATAACACCTCTGGTGAACTGGATATGGATTGGAAGTATAATTGTCTGTGTAGCCGGTTTATTAATTATGAGCAGAGTAAGGGTGCGTAAGGTTCAGGAGATGGAGTCAGCTTAGAAAAACCTTCATCATGGGGGCAGGATCAAACCTGCGATAAGCCGCCTCCACATTGAAGAACTTTCACTTTTCTGGAAATTGGGACAGTCCCCGCGAGGTACTATAAAACAGATTGATGCTGCATTGGTTCCTGGAAGAAATTGGGTTTAATGATAAAATATACACAGCGAGGGACAGACCTTGTGCCAAGCGCAAAGTTCCCATCTTTGACGGAACTTTTAAGGCAAATGTGCATGAATCATAAGCAAAAATCGTAAAAACATGAAAACTGTAACCATCTGATTTTATTATCAAAACGATTGTAGTTACCTGTAAGCACCTCACCCGGGCGGCCCGGGACCGAACCTGTGAGTAACTTATACCCCTCGTTCCCAGGCTCCAGCCTGGGGACGTCTTGTTCTTGCGGCTCCAGCCGCTTCTTTGAAATGTGGCTTAAGCCACAAAAAAAGAGGTAATAGCCTTAACACGAGATTGCTTCGCTTCGCTCGCAACAAGGATTGCCGCGCTCGAAGACTCGCTCGCAATGACACCTGAGATGTCAGGGAAGTGGTTGCTGAAAACCTGTCACCCACAAGTGAGCCTAAGCGACCGAAGCAATCTGTAAGGTAAAACCATAATGCTCTGAATTTATTGCTAATTTGGCTTTAGTTACTTAGAAGCTCCTCACCCGGGCGGCCCGGGACCGAACCTGTGAGTAACTTTACGAGTCTGTCACTTTTCTGGAAATTGGGACAGTCCCCGCAAGGTACTATAATAAAGCATGATACTGCATTGGTTCCTGGAAAAAATTTGCTTAAATGAAAAAATTTACACAGCGAGGGACAGTCCCTGTGCCAGGCGCAAAGCTCTCATCTTTGACGGAACTTTTCTGGTAATTGAGAATCAATCATATGTAAAAATCTTAAAATTGTGAAAACTATAACCGTCTGATTTTGTTGATAATTTGGTTTTAGTTACTTAGAAGTAAAAATTTTAAAAAACTTGAAAATGTAACCATCTGATTTTGCTTATATAAGATTTAAGTTGCTTAAAATCGGCAGTCACTAATGAATGCTTTCAGCTCTCAAAAACATTTCCTGCTAAAGTTGATCAAGATTACTCATTTCTTTGATCTGCGGCTGGTATTTAAAAATGTTAGTTTGACAGTCATGCCTGGAACTGTAACCCTGATTGCCGGGCCTAATGGCGCTGGCAAGACTACACTCATGAATATTATTTCAGGCTTGATTGCACCATCAGACGGAGTGGTGGAATATAATATTGACAGAGAGCAGGTAGCCTATCTCGGGCATAGTACCTTCATATATCCCCAGTTAACTGCTCTGGATAATCTGAAATTCTGGGCAAGGTTATATTATCGGGAGGCCCACGAAAAAAAGTTGACCAGCTTTCTGGATCAGGTTGGTCTGAAAGCTTTTGCTTATGAAAAGGCTGGTACTTTTTCCAGGGGTATGGCCCAGAGACTTACTCTGGCCAGGGTACTCATGATTGAACCCCAGCTGATGCTGTTGGATGAACCAGGGACAGGGCTGGACATAAATTCCAGAGAAATGTTGCGTCGTGAAATAACTGCCTGTTCTCAAAAAGGTGCAGCAGTGGTCTGGGTCAGTCATACTTTGGATGAAGATCTTGAAATGACGGATCAGGTAATATTTCTGGATAATAAACAAGCGGCCTTTTCCGGTTTAACCCGGGATTATGTCGACCAACAGCAGGATAATTGATGTGGGTGCTGGTTTTCTAAGCATTGTTTTCAAAGATTTAAAGCTCTTTTTTGCTGATGTTTCAGGTCTTATCCAGCCTGTTTTATTGGGCCTTATACTGGTATTTGTTTTCAGCCTGTCCACACCAGTGGGAGAGGAAGTTTCTGCTCAGGCTGCGGCATCAATTTTCTGGCTGGCAACAAGCTTTGCTCTTATTCTGGTATTTAATAGCGTCTACTCTCTCGAAGAGACCAACCAGGCCAGAATCGGGCTGCTGCTCTCGCCTGTGCCTTTGCAAACCATCTGGTTCAGCAAGGCTTTAACAGGATTGATCCTTCTTCTAATTTGTCAGGTATTTTTTTTTCCAGCTATAATTGTATTTCTGGGACAAGAAAATATTGAATCCTTTCTTTTGGTTGTGGGAGTCATTTTGCTGGTGGATTGGGGGCTTGTGGCTATAGGCTCCCTTCTCGGAGCTGTTTCTCAGGGGAGTTCTGCCAGGGAATCTCTTTTAAGCGTGGTTATTTTTCCTTTGCTTGTGCCATTATTGCTGGCGGGTATCAAGCTTGGCTCATATTTTCTTGGAGACAGCTCGGTTCAGGATATAAATGCCTGGGCTGGAATAGCTTTTGCCTTTGCAGGGATTTTTACAGGTGCGGCAATAATTCTTTTTCCTTTTGTGTTTCGTGAGTACTAAGGTTGTACGTGTTAAGTTTTAAGTTTTAAGATTTAAGATTGAAGGCTTGGGGATTGGATAGCCAGTGCCAGTGCCATGTTCAAAGGTTTAAACTATTATTTAACTTTTAAATCTAAATATCATTTAACACTCATTTAATGGTGTTTAATTATAAAATATGTCCAATAACTTAAAATCAGTCAATCTGACCGCATATCTTGCTATTGCAGGAGCTTTGGGTCTTTGTGTGGCCCAATACTTTATCTGGATATACGCTCCCTTAGAAGCCACTATGGGTATTTTGCAGAAGATTTTTTATATTCACTTACCCATGGCCTGGTGGGGACTTATTAGTTTTTTTATTGTTTTTTGTGCCAGCATTGGCTTTCTCATTACCAGAAAACAGGTATTGGACAATCTGGCTCAGTCATCTGCTGAGATTGGGCTTTTATTTGCTACGCTTGCACTGGCAACTGGTTCTATCTGGGCCAGATCAGCCTGGAATACCTGGTGGACATGGGATCCAAGATTATCCACAACCTTGGTGATGTGGTTTATATATGCAGGATACTTAGTGCTGCGTCAGGCCATGGATAATCCGGTCAAGATGAGAGCTGTATCTGCGGTGTTGGGAATTGTGGCTTTTTTAAATGTTCCTCTGGTGTTTCTTTCAGCCAGGATGTGGAGAAGCATTCATCCTGCTGTTTTTGGATCCAGTGGAGGAGGGCTTGAGCCTGAAATGCTGACTACTGTATTTGTATGTCTTGGAGCCTGGGGGTTTTTGACGGCTGCTGTGATTATCTTCAGAACAACTCAACTCCAGTGCAGGGACAGGCTCAGAAATCTTTCAGTATTCGTATCTTATTAGCCATTAAAGGACGGGTAATATAATGACATATTTAATTTTAAGCAACATTGTTGTCTGGTTAGGGATCGGCGGATATATAAGTTATCTGGCCATAGTCCAGAAAAGGCTTGAACAAAAAGTCAGGCAACTGGAGTTGAGAGTAAATGAGTAATACTTTGATTTCACCAAGTGCAATGCAGAAAAGTGTTGCTATAATGGCCGTGGTCTGTTTGATAGCCATTTTTTTATCTTCTCTTATGGGCAGGGTAAAAGATCCAAGCATTACCGTTGTAACATCCGGCGCTCAAAGGACTCAGGAGCAGGCAATGATGGCGGAAATAAGCGGACTTATGGCTGAGGTAGACCGTAATCCTGATAATGTACCTGCCATGATAGAACTGGCGCACCTGTTCATGCTCATGGATGCCTGGGAACGTTCATATGCCTTCTGGAACAGGATTCTTGCCATAGAGCCTGAGAATGAGCTGGCATTAAATCAGGCTGGTTTTACACTTTTTCAACTGGAGCGCTTTACAGAAGCTGAAGAACGTTTTCAGGCCCTTCTGGACCTTGATCCCGACAATTATCGCAGCCACTATAATCTTGGCATAATGTACAAATACTATCTTGACGATCAGGAGAAGGCTGAACATCATTTTCACAGGATCCTTGAGATAGCTCCTGAAGATCCTGAGTTGATACAACGAATTCAGCATGAGCTTGATAATCCTGTTGTTGAAACTGAATAGCACTGTAGCGACACTTGGGCTTAAAAAATGCCAATAAACTCTTCCTGAATCTGAGTGTATATGTTTGACAGGCAGTAGAGCTTAGGAGTAACATTATTAAATTGTGCATGAAACAAATCAAAAATATGTAATTATTATCCATTTTTGATTTTCTATTTTCCAAAAGTTAGCTCAATGGTGGATAATAGCTAATGCGGGTCATGCCCGCTACCCAGTTATCTGTCATTTGTTAATTGTTTCAGGGTAAGGCAGTAAATTCAGGCTTTTATTCTTCAACAAATAACAATTAACCATTAACGGGAGCATTACGCATTTCTGAAAACTATAAATTCGAGCTGTATGTCTTAGCTATTTTGGACTTAAAACCCGATTGTGACGGCTTGGCACGGGGACTGTCCCTGGCTTCGGGACTGTCCCCAATTGACTTTTCAGAAATGCGTAATGCTCCCACCATTAACTGATAACAATTTCTTGTCTTTAATGACAGGGTTTCAAGAGTAAGTAACTGAATTTTTTACTGAACAAGCATGACATATAAGGAAGGAGGATGATAATGGATAAAATATGGGGTCATGGTTTGACCTTTGATGATGTGTTGCTCATGCCTGCCTACTCAGAGGTTTTGCCGGACCAGGTAGATCTTTCCACCATCCTCACACCATCAATTTCTTTGAATATTCCCTTGCTCAGTGCGGCCATGGATACTGTTACAGAGGCTCGCATGGCCATTTCGATGGCCAGAGCGGGAGGAGTTGGAGTCATTCATAAAAACATGACAATCGAAAAACAGAGAATTGAGGTGGAAAAAGTCAAGAAATCAGAAAGCGGAATGATAGTTGATCCGGTTACTGTAAAGCCTGACGATAGTGTAGAAAGTGTTATCACTTTTATGTCTGAGTATAGAATTTCAGGACTTCCTGTAGTAGATAAGGGTCAGCTTGTGGGGATAGTCACCAACAGGGATGTCAGGTTTGTTCATGACATGTCTACCAGGGTCAAGGATGTCATGACCAGCCGAAACCTCGTAACTGTGCCTATGGGTACAACCCTGAACGAGGCCAAACAGATACTTCAGAAAAACAAGATTGAAAAGCTCCTGGTTGTTGATGAAGGTAAAGCTCTTAAAGGGCTCATCACCATTAAAGACATTGAAAAGATCAAAAAATATCCCAACGCCTGCAAGGATGATATGGGACGGTTGCGGGTAGGAGCAGCTGTTGGAGTCGGCATGGATCAGGCAGAAAGGGTTGAAGCGCTCTTAAGGGCCGGAGCTGACTTTATCGTATTGGATTCAGCCCATGGACACTCTAAAAATATTATCAATTCTGTCAGTGGTTTAAAATCAACTTTTCCGGATTGTCAGTTGATTGCCGGCAATGTGGCAACATATGAAGGTGCTAAGGCGCTTGTGGATGCCGGGGCTGATACAGTCAAAGTAGGTATAGGTCCAGGCTCAATCTGTACAACAAGAATTGTAGCTGGTGTGGGTGTGCCCCAGATTACTGCTATTATTGAGGCATCTAAGGCCTGTCGTGAAAAGGACAGGTGCGTAATTGCCGATGGTGGTGTAAAATTTTCCGGAGATGTGGTCAAAGCCATAGTGGCAGGTGCAGATTCAGTAATGATGGGCAGTATGTTAGCAGGTACTGAAGAGAGTCCAGGTGAGACTATTCTTTATCAGGGCCGAACATACAAAATATACAGGGGCATGGGTTCTATAGATGCCATGATGGATGGCAGCAGCGATCGTTATTTTCAGGACAAGACCAACAAGCTGGTTCCTGAGGGTATTGTCGGCCGGGTACCTTTCAAAGGTCAGGCAGGTGAAACAATTTACCAGCTCATAGGAGGGTTGCGCTCCGGCATGGGGTATGTGGGCTGTGCCAATATCAGAGAGCTTCAGGCCAAGGCTCAGTTTTTGCGCATGACTGCTGCGGGCTATAAAGAGAGCCATGTTCACGATGTTATCATAACCAAAGAAGCACCCAATTACAGGATTGAAAACTACTAAACTCGCAGGATAACGGTATGCAGGTCCAAAATAAAGTTATCATTATTGATTTCGGTTCACAATATACTCAGCTCATAGCCAGAAGAATCAGAGAGGCTGGTGTTTATTCGGAAATTCATCCCTGTACTGTTTCAATGGATGAACTTAAGGCTCTCGAGCCTTCAGCTCTGGTTCTTTCAGGAGGACCGGCAAGTGTTGGCTCCACTGATTCCCCCGGGATTGATGATGCCATTTTTGCCATGAACCTTCCAATACTGGGAATTTGTTACGGGATGCAGTTGATAGCTTATAAGTTTTCCGGCAAGGTTGAGCCGTCAACAAATCGGGAGTATGGCCGCTCCACTCTTGAATTTTCAGAAGATTGTCTTTTGTGGGATAGCTTAAGCCAGAAAAAGACATTAACAGTATGGATGTCTCATGGGGACACTGTTCTCTCCCCACCACCCGGGTTTAAAGTTCTTGCCAGAACTGACGGTGTGGACATTGCTGCCATGGGTAATGTGGACAGAAAGATTTACGCTGTCCAGTTTCATCCAGAGGTGGCTCATACCGAAGATGGTTTCAAAATACTGCATAATTTTTTATTCAAAGTTGCGGGCTTAAAACCGGACTGGTCCATGTCGTCATTCATTGAAGACGCTATACAGAATATGAGTAAAGCCATAGGTGATGAGCACGTTGTCTGCGGACTCAGCGGCGGTATAGATTCTACAGTAGTTGCTGTTCTTCTTCATAAAGCCATTGGCAAAAGGCTGCATTGCATCCTTGTGGACAACGGAGTGCTGAGGCATGGTGAAGGCCAGGAGGTTGTGGAGACTTTACGAGAACATTTTGACCTTAACCTTAAATACGTTCAGGCTCAGGAGCGTTTTCTTTCCCGTCTTGAAGGAGTTGTTGATCCTGAGGAAAAAAGAAAAATCATCGGTCATACCTTTATTGAAGTCTTTGATGAAGAAGCCAGGTCCATCCCAGGGGTAAGGTGGCTGGCTCAGGGTACATTATATCCGGATGTTATAGAAAGCGTATCTTTTAAAGGACCCTCAGCTGTAATCAAAAGCCATCATAACGTGGGTGGCCTGCCGGAAAAAATGAATCTGAAGCTTGTTGAACCTCTTCGCGAACTGTTTAAGGATGAAGCGCGCAAAGTTGCCGTTGAGCTTGGCATACCGGATGTCATTGTCTGGAGACATCCTTTTCCGGGGCCTGGGCTGGCCATAAGAATCATAGGCGAAATTACGGCCGAAAGACTTGATATTCTCAGGCAGGCAGATCGTATTGTGCAAGCCGAGCTGCAAACATCCGACTGGTACAGGAAAGTCTGGCAGGGCTTTGCAGTACTTTTGCCCCTTAAGACTGTAGGAGTTATGGGTGACGAAAGAACCTACGAAAATGTCGTTGCCTTAAGAATTGTGGACAGCGTTGATGCCATGACTGCTGACTGGAGCAGGGTTCCTTCCGAGATACTTGCCAGGATGTCCAACCGGATCATTAATGAGGTTCGGGGTGTAAACAGAGTAGTTTTTGATATTTCTTCCAAACCGCCAAGTACAATAGAATGGGAATAAGCATATGTTTGGAATAGGCACTACTGAACTTGTAGTCATCCTTGTTGTGGCGCTGCTTGTCCTTGGACCCAAGAAGCTTCCGGAAATAGCCAAGTCCTTAGGCAAAACTCTGGCAGAGTTCAAAAGGGTTTCCACAGATGTCAAAAGAACCATAGAAATGGAAGTGGACCGAGACGAAGAGGAGCAGGCTAAAAAACGTATCAAACGTGAAATGGCTCAAAAATCAGGCCATTACAGTAAGCCGTCTCAACCCCAGGAAACTTACCCTGATGTAGATGCAGACAATGGTGCTTCACACAACCAAAATGAACCACAGAAAAAAGATACTGCCAGCCAATGAGTTCTGAACAAACTGAACAAACCGCAGAAAATGGTCATGATGCTGCCGAAGGCATGACTTTTACAGAGCATCTTGAAGAGCTGAGAAAAAGGCTTTTTCGATCTCTTATAGCTGCTTTTATCGGCTTTCTTGCCTGTTATGGTTTTAAAGAGGATCTTTTTGACATCCTTATGAAGCCTCTTATAGAGGTACTTCCTCCAGACAGCACCATGATTTTCACATCATTGCCTGAAGCCTTTTTTACCTACCTGAAAGTGGCTTTTGTGGCTGGTGTATTTCTGGCAAGCCCGTATATTTTTTATCAGATCTGGAGATTTGTAGGTCCTGGACTATACGATACTGAAAAGAAATTTATTATACCCATTTCATTTTTTTCTGCCTTATTCTTTATAACCGGTGCTCTTTTTGGGTACTTTATTGTTTTCCCCATTGGTTTTAATTTTTTCATGAATTTCGCAACTGAGATGATCCAGCCCATGCCATCATTGCGGGAGTATCTCAGTTTTTCCCTAAAACTTTTATTTGCTTTTGGAATAGCTTTTGAGCTTCCGCTTTTTATCTTTTTTCTTGCAAGGCTTGGTATTGTTTCATCCAAAGGCTTGCGCAAACAGAGAAAGTACGCCATATTACTGGCTTTTGTGGCCTCGGCTTTTTTGACACCTCCGGATATCATCAGCCAGGTACTTATGTCCGGTCCGCTGGTAATTTTATATGAGGTTGGCATTCTGGTAGCTTATATCTGGGGTAAAGAGAGAATAGAAAGAAAGGAGCGCAAGAAAAAGGCACGGCAGGAGAAGGATAAAGAAAAAGATGAGTAAGACGCACAGAACAGCAAAAATAGAGCGTGATACATCTGAGACCAGGATTTCCATTGATTTGAATCTCGATGGAAAAAGTATCAATAATTCTCTCCAGACAGGATTCGGCTTTGCTGATCACATGCTTGATCTCATGGCACATTGGGGTGACATTGAGTTGCAGGTAAGTTGTGATGGTGATATCTATATAGATGCACATCACAGTCTGGAGGACACAGCTATCTGTCTTGGTCAGGCCTTTTCCCGGGCTTTGGGTGATCGGTCAGGTATTGCCAGGGTTGGCTGGGCCAAAGTGCCTATGGACGAAGCCATGGCAGAGGCTGTTGTAGATTTTTCCGGCCGTCCATATCTCGTATATCAAGGCCATGAACTTCTTTCTGAAATAATTGCCGGCGAAGAAAAGGATCTCTGGAGGGAATTTTTTAAGTCTTTTGCATTTAGCGCAAAAATGAATATGCATATTATTTTTCATTATGGTTCAAACTCACACCACCTTTTAGAATCATCTTTCAAGGCATTGGGCCTGGCTGTCAGGCAGGCTAAAAGTCTGACAAGATCCGGTGTGCTCAGTACCAAGGGAATACTGGATTAAATTATGAAGAAATTTACTTTATTGATTATTTTAATGCTGGGTCTAATCCTTTCTTTTGCTTGTGCGCCCAAAAAAACAGATCATTTTCTGCCTGCTGAATCAGCAGTTGCTGTTGCTGGTTTTTCTCAGCCCATCCATCGCTGGCAAATGATAAACAACCATGTAGTCATAGGCGCAAAAAGATTTGATCCGGATATTTTCAAAATGCTGGACAGTGATCTGGGGGCATTACTTTCAGGCAATAACTATCATATTGTCGCGCCTTCAATAGTTCAGCAATGCGTCTCTGTTACTCCTCATGGAACTGACCCGGGAGATGCTTTTCATTATTGGGTAAGTGTAGCTCGTTGTGTCCCGGCTGATTTCATCCTGGTACCTTTTGTTTTTGAATGGCAGGAACGAGTTGGTGGTGACTGGGGAGTAGATGAGCCAGCCAGAGTGACCATTGAACTTAATCTTATTGATTTGTCTGAACTTAGACTGAGTCATTTCAAATTTGATGAGCGGCAGCAGTCATTAACGGAGAACCTTCTCGGTGCAGGGCGATTTTTCCAGAGAGGCGGGAAATGGATATCTGCCAGAGCCCTGGCTCGGGAAGGTCTTGAACAGGGAGTCAGGGAGTTGGGCTTATGATAATTTTTCCAGCCATTGATATTAAAGGTGGGCAATGTGTCAGGCTTCGTCAGGGGCTTGAAAATGAAGTAACTGTTTTTTCTCCTGATCCGGTAGCCATGGCCGAACACTGGGAACGCCTGGGAGCTCAGTGGTTGCATCTCGTGGATTTGGACGGGGCCTTTTCTGGTGAGCCGGTCAACAGGGAACTAATCAGATCCATTTGTGACCGGGTCCAGATTCCAGTGCAGCTTGGCGGGGGGATCAGAGATATATCCACTGCCAGGGCCTACCTTGATGCCGGGGTTGAACGATTGATTATCGGCACCATGGCCCTTGAGGACAAAAGTCTGTTTGCTGATATGTGTGTGGAGTTTCCTGGCAAAACAGGGGTTTCTCTTGATGCGCGCGACGGAAGGCTCAAATCACGCGGATGGGTGGCTGATACTGGCATGAAAGTGGAAGATGTGGTTCCTGTTCTGGAAAATTTTGGGGCCTCATTCTTTGTATATACAGACATATCAAGAGACGGCATGCAAAGCGGTGTTAATACTGATGCCATGGAGAAAATGCTTAGATTGACATCAAAACCGGTCATAGCTGCAGGCGGTGTTTCCGTGCTGGAAGATATTATGCAAATTTATCCTCTTGCTTCCATGGGACTTGAGGGAACCATTACTGGTCGAGCTATCTACAGCGGCAGCTTAGATTTTAAAACAGCTCTTGAGTGGGTTCAGCAGCAACAGTAATGTTTAATTCAAAAATGTCATTAAGTATCTGTTTAGCGCTTTGCATGTGGCATGGCTTCCTGCCCGGAGGCATACAGCCCGGAGGGGGACTGGCTCTTCCGGGACCCACTTGTCCCAAAAAATGAGAGATTTTAAGCACAAAATGATGTTCAAGTGGGTCCCGGAGTGCCTGTCCCCTGCTTTCCTTAAAAGCTCCTCACCTGGGCGGACCAGGACCGAACCTGCGAGTAACTTTAAGAATCTGTCACTTTTCTGGAAATTGGGACAGTCCCCGCGAGGTACTATAAAAAAGATTGATCCTGCATTGGTTCCTGGAAGAAATTTGCTTCAATGGAAAAATTTACACAGCGAGGGACAGTCCCTGTGCCAAGTGCAAAGTTCCCATCTTTGACGGAACTTTACTGGCAAATGTGCATCAATCATGAGCAAAAATCGTAAAAATGTGAAAATTGTAACCGTCTGATTTTATTATCAAAACGATTCCAGTTGCTTGTAAGCGCTAAGCAGATACGTCATTAATATCCTGACCAGTGTTTATTTTTTGGCCAGTCTTTGCTGCAGTCCCTTGATGAGGATGGGCCATGCAATGGTGGCATCTGAATATACCTCAGCATACTTGCCTCCCTGACTTCTGGGAATAAACTTGCCCCATGATATACCCTCCTGATAAGTGCATCCTGACAGCCCTCCCCAGTGGACAGGTTCAGGACATATTCTGACTCCATATTGAAATTTTTTAGATGGCAGATTGAGTTCCTCTATGCGTTGTCCTGAAATTTCCAGGAATGGTCCAACTTGTTGAGCCCAGTTTCTTGGAACACCACCGCCTATGGTGAATAGTCCTATCTTTTTGCTTTTGATAATTTTCCTGGTGTAACTAAACAGATCCAGGAATGGATTAAATGGGTAGGGTAAATTATCAGGGCATTTTTCTTCAAGAAGATCCAGGTTTTCCCGCATCATGTGGGTCGCGATGTCTAAGGCCAGTTCTGAATCAGTAAACGCTGGAATATAAACAGGAACTTTTTTTTGAAAGGCGCTCTTGAGGATTCCGGCTCCCTGTACATTCTCAGCAAGGTATTTTCCAATTTCTCGGCATATCTTTTCAGAACTCAACGGGCTATTACGGTCAATTTTCTGCATTACCTTGTGTATAATGTCCTCTGCCTGAATAAAGTTAATCTCAGGCTCCAAAGTATCATAAACTCGATTAAAGCCATGCTTGAAAAGTTCATTGTCATCCATGCTGTGCTGATCATATTTGTAATGCTTAAGACCGATGGATTCAATGAATCCATGAGCCATAAGAGCTCCTGTTGAGATTACTACGTTAATCCATCCTTGATTAATCATCTTGCAGATTATCGAGCCCATTTTAGCAACGGTCATGGCACCGGAAAAGGTGGCAACAACAAGACAGTCCGGGTCAGTCACCATTTCTTCCATGACATCAAGAGCCTCTCCAAGACTTCTGCCGTTAAATGAGGTTTTGGACATGGCTGTTAGAAGTTGGTCAAAATCATTAATCTTGTCAGGGTCTAATGATTCCAAAGGTTTTAAGCCAAGATCGTCGGGGTTCTGCAGAGTTTCAATGGACCTGATGTCTTTTTTCTTGCACATGTTATGTACCTGTTTTGATGTGTGATGTGTCTGCAAAAAGTAAATTTTGGCAGGCGGTTTTGAGTTTTAAGTTTTAAGATTTCAGTTTTAGGTTTTAAGTTTAAAGTTTAAAGTTTAAAGTTTTAAGTTTAAAGTTTAAAGTTTTAAGATTTAAGTTTAAAGTTAAGGTTTTAAGTTTAAAATCAAATAATTGTAAAACTCAAGCTGAGAATTTAAATTCAGTATTCGACTTTTTGCGTGCCCTCAAGAAAGATTATTGTTACTTATTAGAAAAATAAGCGCTTAAAATCCTTAATATGCACTTCACCGCAACTGATTCTGATACCACACTTCCAGCTACTGGCGCAACCTCGCAATAATCCATACCAACGAGTTTAGGACCAGGCCAGAGGTGCTTCCATAAATCCTGAATCCATTTATAATCTAGTCCTCCAGGTTCCGGAGTTCCGGTGCCAGGCATGATGGACGGATCAAGCCCATCGGCATCAAAAGTGATGTACACTGGTCTGTTCTCAATGAAATTACGGATTTGCCTCGCTGCCTGCTCAGGATCCGGCAGGTCCCATGGGAAGAAAGGCAGCATGCTTTTGGGATTGTTTTGAATAAGGCGCATCTCCTGGGCGTCCAGACTTCTTATGCCAATCTGAACCAGTCGCAGGTCATGCTCATGGCATCTGGCCATAACACAGGCATGAGAATAGTTGCTGCCTTCATATTCATCCTTAAGGTCTGCATGAGCATCAATCTGAATTACTGCAAGGTTGGGGTATTGCTGCGCATAGAACTTTATAATGGGCGAAGATATGGAATGCTCTCCGCCCAAGGTCAGAAAAAAATCCTGCGCACAATAGTTTTGTAGTAGCGAGGTCATTTCACTGCAGACTGCTTCCGGACCTGATACGTTGACTCTCTGGAAGGGCAGAGTATTGAAAGTACAGTACCTGGATATATCCACATCAAGTTCCGGATCATAGGTTTCAATGTGATAGCTGGCCTTTAGAATAGCCTCGGGCGCTAACCCGGTACCGTGACTGTAGCTGACTGTACCCTGGTAAGGCACTGGCCAGACATTAATGATATTGGGACCACAATCACGAGGATCAAGGTCCAGAAAATTATTGTACATGTTATTAGCTTTCTCGTATCATTTAACAGATATTCTCTAATCCGGGCTGTGCCCAAAACCCAATTTCAACAAGTATCTTTAAGTTGGAGCGAAAACCGTACTTTTCAGGCTGAAGGCTGAAGAATAAGTATCTTGGGCATTATTGCTCTTTCAAGGTTAAAAAAATATCTTGTTTTTTTTTACAGGATTGAAACAGTAAGTTATTAAAATGGGTAAACCCGTCTAAGGGCAAAGTCCTTAGACGGGCGTAATGAACAGACGTATCTGTGGGTGCTTAAATGAAGAAATCAACAAGGCAAATCTCACGTTTGCCTGTTTATCTTCAGGGCAGGAATACAGCAGCAGATATAGTTGTAGACCAAAGTCCTGCTACTCCGGTAGTAACACACGGTGCTGAAGCTGAATCTACAATTTGTCCGCTCATCATATATATTTGTCTGCGCTGATCATAATCTTTTTCAGGATCAAAATCGATACCAAGAGTAGTCGCCAGCATAGTGGAGGCAAGGTCTTCAGCAAAATCACCAATCTCGTTTTCATCAGCTCCAAAGGCTGTATGTTCTGAAATGTATCCGTATTGGCTTTTGGAAGCAGGAAATGCCATGCCTACAGCAGAACCTACAAGACGACCTTTTTCGTTTGTGGCATTTCTGGCCATTACACAGAAGGTAATCTGTCCTGGCAGAAGCTGTTTAACTCCTTCATCTAAGGACAACATCTGACAATTAGGAGGGAAAATGCTGGAAACATAAACCAGATTCTGCTTTTCAATGCCCGCGTCTCTCAGAGCAAGCTCAAAAGACTGAAGTTTATTTTTGTGACGTCCAATCCCCCGAGTGAAGAAAGCTCTTGAGGGAACAAAAGTATCCTGAAACATTTATTGAATCCTCCATAATAATTGTGTTTTACTATTTAGTATCGTTTTCTCTGTTATATTGCTTGCTGCAGAGTTAAGATGGTCTTTTTCCACGAAGCAATGGATTGCTTATGCCGTGGCTCTGGATTCTCTCTACCATCTGATCAGCATTGGCTGACGATGTTTCAAATTCAACAAGAACTCTATACCACGGCTCATTGCCTACAAAAGCGTCTGTTATGCTGGCAGTGAATCCATCCCGCATAAGACTTTGCTGCAGCTCGCTTGCCCGCTCAATGGTCTGAAATGATCCTACCTGATACGTGTATATAAAAGTTTCCACAGCTGGCTGGGGTTCTGCAGCTGGTGCAGGACGAGGTTCCGGCCTTGGTTCGGGTGCTGGCTGAACCGGAGTTTCCGGAGTGGTTCTGTCAGGTGTTCTGGCAGGAGTTCTGTCAATTATGGGTGCTGCCTGTGGAGCATCGCCTGCACGAAGCTGTTCCAGAAACTCGAGTTCTTCCGGTGTCAATATGCGCTCCACAGAACGTTGTGAACTGTCGGGCATTACCCGGGCGATTTCAGGGATCACATCTTCAGGATTATATCCGCGCCCGATAAAAACACCCAGAATAAACGACCAGACCATGGCCAGAATAATAAAAGCACCAAGAGACAGGGTTTTGGTAAAACCAAGCTCCAGTTTGAATTTGCTCTTGCTCTTGCTCCTGGTGGTTCTTTTTTTGCTGTTTCCTTTTGCCATAGTTAAGATAAAGCCATTATGTTACATTTTTTCCGGGGCATAAACTCCGAGAAGATTCAAACCGTTCCTGATTACTCTGGCCACTGCCTGAAACAGAGTCATTCTGGCCTGAATCAGTTCAGAACTTTCTGCCTTCAGGACTGAATGCACAGTATAGTATTTGTGCAGACATCCGGCAAGATCCATTAAATAGAACGATATATAGTGTGGACTCAAATTTGTAGCAGATGAAGATACTGTTTCGGGAAAATCGTGCAGTTTTTTTAGAAGCTCGATATCTTCAGGTGTATCAAGACCGTTAAGTACCAGGGTATCATCTGTCGGAGGTGTAATGCCCATCTCCTGGGCTTTAGCAAAAAGTGAACATATCCTGGCATGAGCGTATTGAACATAATAGACTGGATTGTCCATAGTTTTTCTCTTGACAACCTCCAGATCAAAATCAAGGTGGCTGTCGCTTTTACGACTGAGAAATATAAATCGGCACGCATCAATACCAACTTCCTGAATTACATCCTTCAAGGTCACGAACTTGCCGGCTCTTGTAGACATGGCTATCTGGTGACCTTCTCTTTGCAGATTAACCAGCTGGACCAGAATGACCTGCAGGCTGTTTTCAGTTTTCCCAAGAGCCTGGACGGCTGCTTTCATTCTGGGCACATAACCATGATGGTCGGCACCCCAAATATCCACTGCAAGTTCAAATCCTCGGTCAAACTTGTTCTGGTGATAGGCTATGTCTGAAGCAAAGTAGGTCAGGGAGCCATCAGATTTTTTCAAAACCCGATCTTTATCATCACCGAAATCAGTACTTTTAAACCATAGAGCATCATCTTTTTCATAAGCCAGGTCTTTGTCCTGAAGCCATTCAAGAGTATAAGAAACTTTGTCTTTCTGAATGAGGCTCAACTCGGAAAACCAGTGCTGATGCTCAACCCTGAAAAGATTCAAGTCTTCCTTGATACCGTTGAGAATTACGTCCATAGCCATTTTCCTGCAAATGGATATCCCATGATCAAGGTCCATGTCCAGGAGGGCACGTCCGTGCTCTTCAAAGACTTGACGCGCAGTTTCAATGAGGTATTCTCCCTGGTAGTGGTGCTCTTCAAGGGAGGCCTTGACCCCGCATAAATTCTGGTACCTGATCCAGGTGGATTCACCGAGGATATTCATCTGTATTCCAGCATCATTGAGATAATACTCAGTTGATACATCATAACCTGCAAAACGCATGATCCTGGTTAAAGAATCACCAACTGCTGCTCCGCGTCCATGTCCGATGTGCAGGGGGCCGGTAGGGTTGGCTGAAACATATTCAATCTGCACCTTTGCGCCTTTGCCAAAAGTTGATGCACCATACCTGTCTTTTTGTTCAGCAATGGTGTTGATAATTTCCAACCAGTAAAATTTTTTAAAAGTAAAGTTTAGAAATCCTGGCCCGGCAATTTCAATTTTTTCCAGTGGCGATTCCAGGTTAGAAAGAATTTCTTTGATTTCCTGGGCCAGTTGTCTCGGATTTTTTCCAGCCTCTTTACTGAGCATCATGGCCACATTGCAGGCCAGATCACCAAACTTGAGATCTCTTGGAGGCTCGATATTAGCCTTTTCAGGCCATGATAGACCAAGTTTGCTTATTGCAGCCTGAAGTAATTTCTTCAGTTGGATTTTGGCATACATTTATATGTCCCCCATTTTTGACTCATCCTGAAGAGAACCTATGTTCGAAGTATTAAAGTCTTTTTCTGGACTGAGGATTTGTGAAACCATTTTGGATAACACTCCTTTGGGGCCGAGCTCTACAAAGCTATTTATGCTAAAATCATAAAGGTTGTTGATGAGCTGTACAAATAATACAGGAGATATCATCTGCTTCTGCATAATCTTTTTTATTTCATGGGGATTATTTTCAGGTTTGGCAGTAGCATTAAAATAAACAGGAAAGTCTGGCTCCTTCCAGCTGACTTTTTCCATAAATTTTGATAATTCCACGGCTGCCTCCTGCATCATGGGACTGTGAAAAGCACCGCTGACAGGCAGTACAACCATCCTGCCGCTGCACTGCTTGACCTTTGGCTCTGCTGCCTTGATGGCATCCTTGTGCCCGCTGATGACAAACTGTTTCGGTGTATTAAAATTGGCCACCAGGATAGTTTTGCCGGTTTCATGGGCAATATCAGCTGCAATAGCCTTGGCTGTATCCTGATCTAACTTGAGAATAGCAGCCATGGCTCCATTGGAGTCTTTGCCGGCTTCAGACATTAGCTTGCCACGCAAAGAAACAAGTTTGAGGGTTGTGTCCAAATCAAGAACACCAGAAGCACAAAGGGCGCAAAACTCTCCAAGGCTGTGGCCGGCTGCTGCCTGGGGATTGAACTGGTTTTTCAGGTAAAACCACAAGTTAAGGTTGACCACAGTTAAAGCAGGTTGCAATGCTTGAGTTTGAGCCATGTCCTCAGGCTCACCATCCCAGAATATTTCTCTCAAGGAATGGCTGCAGATTTTTTCAGCCTTTTTCCATATCTCCATGTACTGGCTGTCTTTTTCAGCCAGATCGCGACCCATGCCTTTTTCCTGTGATCCCTGACCAGGAAAAAGAATTGCAAGGTTTTGATGTTTCAAGTAGTCCTCCACTGGGCATGTATTGAAAATTCAGGTAATGCGCTTTTAAGTTTCTTGATACAAGTAAATGAAATTGATGAACAATCTGCCAAATAATATTTTTCGTGTCCAATCAAATAACTTTTTAATTTAACCTTTTTCAGGTTGAAAGTCGAGAAGTTTTATTAGCCCAATAACCGCCCGGTCCAAGACGCCCTCACATCTTGATTTGCTTCGAGGGCGTCCGAGTATAGCGCCTTAAGCTTCTTACAAGTAACTATAATCGTTTTTCTAATGAAATCAGACGGTTATAATTTTCACAATTTTTATAATTTTTACATATGATTGATTCTCAATTTCCTGAAAAGTTCCATCAAAGATGGGAACCTTGCGCCTGGCACAGCTTCCTGCCCGGAGGCTTACAGCCCGGAGGGGGACTGTCCCTCGCTGTGTAAATTTTATCATTTAAGCAAATTTTTTCCAGGAACCAATGCAGCATCAGTCTTGTTTGTAGCACCTCGCGGGGACTGTCCCAATTTCCAAAAAAGTGACAGACTCTTAGAGTTACTCGCAGGTTCGGTCCCGGTCCGCCCGGGTGAGGAGCTTCTAAGTAACTACAATCATTTTGCTAATAAAATCGGATGTTTATAGCTTTACCTTAGGGGTTGCTTCGGTCGCTTAGGCTCCTTCGTGGGTGACAGGTTTTGAGCAACTACATACCTGACAGTTCAGGTGTCATTGCGAGCGAGTCTTCGAGCGCGGCAATCCCAAACGCGCTAAGGCTGTTTTTCTTGTTCCCAGGCTCCAGCCACATTTTGAAGAAGCGGCTGGAGCCGCAAGAGTAAGACGTCCCCAGGCTGGAGCCTGGGAACGAGGGGTATAAGTTACTCACAAGTTCGGTCCCGGTCCTCCCGGGTGAGGCGCTTTTAAGTTACACAAGATGCGAAATACGAATAGTGAATTTATGAACCAGAATGTGCTTGCTGACGTTGTGCAGCATTACGGATTCAACCTGAATCAGAATCAGATACAGAGCTTATTCTCATATCTGGATCTTCTAATGCAGTGGAATAAGGTGATGAACCTTGTAGGTCCTTATGAGTGGGGTAGAGTTCTTGAAGAGCTTGTTCTGGACAGTTTTTTTCTCTGGAAATTTATTGATGAAAATTATCAGATTGCAGAAGACGACAGGGTTCTGGATCTCGGAGCGGGTGCCGGTCTGCCCGGGATTCCTTTAAGAATAGTATGGAACAGTGGCAGATATTATCTTGTGGAGAGTAGAACCAGAAGGGCTGCCTTTATGAACAGAGCACTGGCAAGCGTCAGGCTCAATAACACACTTGTGCTGAATTGCAGATTTCAACAAATAGAAAAGAGCATCTTGCCTGCCAGGTTAATTATCAGCAGGGCCTTTATGCCCTGGTCTGAACTATTGCCTCAGACAAAAGAAATGCTGGCCAAAAAAGGAGGAATTATAATACTTTCTTCTGATAAGTACCGTGGGCAAAAATTAGACGATTTTGGACTTAAGTGTGAGCATGTTTACAAGGTAAAAGGAAAAAAACGTTATTTGTGGGGGCTGGAATTATAAATATTGCCAAGACCTGAGTGAGCAAAAATCAATTTAGTAGCTACTTCATCAGCTAAGTCACCCAGTTCCATGATTCTCTCCAAATAATCCAGAATTTCACCTCTTCTCTCTTCTGATGAGTGCTTAAAAATATCTTCCAACTCGCCTGATATAAGATGTTTTTCCAGCTCGTTGATAAACTTTTCATTAAACATATTTTATTCCTGGATTTGTAGCACTGCAACAACACTGTAGTGAAGCTTTAAAGTGCCTGGCTCTTTTGCTGCCGGATAGTCCGGCTGTTTTGCGGTTTAAGGTCGGCAAAAGTGCCTGTCCCCAATGGCCGAGGCAGTAATTTCCATAAAATGTCGCTGTAGTGGTAAGTTTAGCTTTTTGCATGTGGCTCGGCTGCTGACTTTGACGGGATTCATCTGCATCAACAGTGAGACGTTGGAAACATAAGTTGATGCTCAAGTGGGTCTGGAGTGCCTGGCTCCTGCTTACCTGATAAAAGGGGTAAACTACTATAAATCATTTTATGTGCACTCCTGCCTGAATTCCTCAAGGTACCTCTGATACGTCCAATTCCCAATCTGGTCAATATTAAAATTTTTGACCCGGTTCCAGATCATTTTTTTACTTGAGTTGATTGTTCCATAACTTACAAACTCAATTCCCAGTGACTGATCTTTTTCAGCAGGATCCTCATGCTTGTATTTTATCCTTGCCTTAAGCCATAAATCTTGTTTTTTGCCTGTACTTGGCTCAAGTAAAACCATCCATATTATGAAGGGATGATTTTTTTTCCAGTTTATTCCCAGTTCCTGGATTAATTCGGCATTGATCTCTTTTCTCAGTCCACCGGCAGATATGTTTACAACCCTTACTTTTCCTGAGTTTATACACTTAGCTGTGATCAGAGGGGGATACAGGCACTTTTGATTTGAGTTGGATGATTCCTTGATAAATTTATCTTCTTCCCATATGGAAAATCCAAGAAGCAATCGAATATCCATACCAATGCGCATGCTTTTTCTGCGTTGTCCAATTGTCATGTTCATGGGAAAACTTAACAAAAGACTGGTTTGGCCTGATATGTCTGAAGTAAATTTTAATATTTTAGACTCAAAGTTAAAAAATACTTCCTTGCGTGATCCCTTCATGTCAACAACTCTGAAGTAACAGGTAACTGTCAGGCCTTTCCACTTTGGACTGAAATTTTTGTTTACAAGCTCAAACTTGAGATTGTTATCATCAAAGTCCACGAGATAGCCGCCAAGATCTCCTACACTTGTAGTTTCCTTGGGCAATACAATGATGAACCTGGAACGCTGATCCATGGAAGCGTTAAGAAAAGTTCTGATTTTTTCTGCAGAATTGATCATAGGCTGAGTTTCTATAATGCTATTTGTTAGTTTGAGAGTGAAAAAGTTGTCAGCTGGTTGGTTTTTAAAAAAATGTGATTTGTACCTAACTTAGAATAGCAATAATACTTAAATTATTTATGCATTAATTGCAAGTCAAAGCTAAGTAGAATTTTTTTGTGGCTGTTTAGCGCCTTGAATGTCCAGGATTATAGTTGTTTAGAAGCTCCTCACCCTGGCGGCCCGGGACCGAACGTGTGAGTAGCTTATACCCCTCGTTCCCAGGCTCCAGCCTGGGGACGTCTTACTCTTGCGGCTCCAGCCGCTTCTTCATACCAAAGCCTGGATTCCGGCTTTCGCCGGAATGACGGTAAAGAGTAAAAACTTGCTTTAACCGTCACCACGGACTTGATCCGGGGTCCAGTTTTTTTTGAAGTTACTTGGAAGCTCCTCACCCGGAGGGACCGGGACCGAACCTTCGAGTAACTGAAAATGAGTCTCCTCTATGGACATTGGGACAGTCCCCGCGAGGTACTATAAAAAAGATTGATGCTGCATTGGTTCCTGGAAGAAATTTGCTTAAATGGAAAAATTTACACAGCGAGGGACAGTCCCTGTGCCAGGCGCAAAGCTCTCATCTTTGACGGAAATTTTCTGGCAAATGTTCATGTATCATAGGCAAAAATCGTAAAAATATGAAAATTATAAACGTCTGATTTTATTAGCAAAACGACTATAGTTGCTTGTAAGCTTCTCACCCGGGCGGCCCGGGACCGAACGTGTGAGTAGCTTATACCCCTCGTTCCCAGGCTCCAGCCTGGGGACGTCTTACTCTTGCGGCTCCAGCCGCTTCTTTGAAATGTGGCTTAAGCCACAAAAAAAGAGGTAATAACCTCAACACGTTTGAGATTGCCGCGCTCGAAGACTCGCTCGCAATGACACCTGAGCTGTCAGGGATGTGGTTGCTGAAAATTTGTCACCAAGAGTGAGCCTAAGCGACCGAAGCAATCTGTATGGTAAAACCATAATGCCCTGATGTTATTACATATACGATTGTATTTACTTGTACTAAAAGCAAAGTATACGCATGCTGATTCGCAACTATCCGATCTGATTCATGATATTGCCTGAGTATCTGAGCAGGAGATCCACAAGAATTTCTTCTAAGGACAAGGTAGGGGTTTGCCTTCTGGCTTCAACAGCCTGGTCAAGAAGGTCTGCCTGTGATTCGAGAGAAGCTGATTGAAATTCAAGGCTGGACTTGCGACTGGAATAGAGGTCCTGTGTAAGCGTGATATCCCCCAGCAGGTCGCTGACCAGTTCAAGTTGACTTTCTACGTTTTTTGTTTTCCAATCACCTCTGTCACTATCATCCAGTTCTGATTCATCTAGTTCATCCCATTGCATGGAGTCCAGGTCCCTGAACGTAATGTTGAATCCATTATCCCTTCCTGGAAGACCCTTGATAAAAATATTGCCATCATCGTCTATCTGTTCAGTGCCTGGCCATTGGCTTCCGTCCAGCAATGGAATGCTGTTATATGTGGTTGATTCAATAATGCTTGTGAGCCGGTTTTTCAGGGATTTGTAATCTTCCTTATTGGCATCAGAGGTTTCAAAAGTACCGTCAGGATCGCCATTATCTTGATTTTCCTCATCGTCATAATACAGATCTCTTTCTTCCTTGATTTTTTTAAGAAGCTCTTCCATTTCTTCCAGAACGGTTTTCATGGTACTCACTGCCTCAGAGGCTACACCCATAACCTGTGCTGCTTCCTGAACATTGGCCGCATTTCTGCGGATGGCCCTGCTGTCTGAGCGCAATTGCCCAGTAATGGCTTCATCAAAGGGATTGGTCAAAGGTTGAACAGGCGGTCGGCCAATCATCATTTCCCGCAGGTTGGCACCTACGCTGGAGCCACGAAAATAGGCATTCATGAGCATATCCTGCTGCCATAGATGATTGTGCGTATTGAAAATAAGATATCTTTCCAGATCGTTTAATGCCATAGTATATACTCCTTATTCTGTTATCGGATTATCTACCGCATTACTTTAGTAACTTACTCCTGAAATCCTGTCATAAAAATACAAGAAAAACAGCCTTAGCGCGAGATTGCTTTGCTTGGCTCGCAACAAGGATTGCCGCGCTCGCCCCAGTTGAATGGCTGCGCCTACACTGCGTGAATTCAATGAGGTAATAAGACTCGCTCGCAATGACACCTGAGGTGTCAGGGATGTAGTTGCTCAAAACCTGTCACCAACAAGTGAGCCTATTCGACCGAAGCAATCTATATGGTAAAGCCATAATAACCTGATTTTATTATCAAAACGATTCCAGTTACTTGAAAGCTCCTCACCCGGGCGGCCCGGGACCGAACCTGCGAGTAACTATAGGATACTGTCACTTTTCTGGAAATTGGGACAGTCCCCGCGAGGTACTTTAAAAAAGATTGATGCTGCATTGGTTCCTGGAAGAGATTTTCTTTGATGACAAAATTTACACAGCGAGGGACAGTCCCCCTCCGGGCTGTAAGCCTCCGGGCAGGAAGCTGTGCCAGGCACAAAGTTCCCATCTTTGACGGAACTTTGCTGGCAAATGTGCATGAATCATAAGCAAAAATCATAAAAATGTGAAAATTGTAACCATTTGAATTTATTATCAAAACGATTCCAGTTACTTGAAAGAGCAGTGATGCCCAAGCCCCCTATTCTTCCGCCTTCCGCCTTCAGCCTTTAACGCTGTAGGCGCAGCCCACATTAGTGGTAACCATCCAAAATAATTCAGTTTTTGACTGTGAATTCAAACACGCACTAATCATTAGATCTTCAAAAAACATGCTTGCAGGGCATGGATAAAATAAATAGAGTGAACAGGTAGAAAACACTGCAGTGCTTGCCAAGACTGGCACCCCCACAAGTCATATCATAAACAGGAGATAATGTATGGCCTTAGATTGTGACTCAGTATTTAAGTATAAAGAAATAAGTAGAGATATTCTTCTTACCGTTCAAAGCGCAGTAATCATTACTGACCCTGAAGGTAATATACTGGATGCCAACTCCAAGGTCAGAGACGTTTTTGGCTATACTGTTGATGGTCTTACCGGCAAAAGCATGTCAATACTTTTTACTCCCGAAGATCAGAACTTTCTGTACCCGAATCTTCTTTACCTTGCCAATCAATGTCAGGTTTATGACGACGAGATTATGCTTTTAAGGCGCAACCAGGTTCGTTTTTTTGCAGATATGCGTATGACCTCATGCCGGGATTCTCAGACAGCAATGAATATTTTTTCCATAATCGACATTGATAAGACCAAAAAAATGGAAAAGGTTTTTAATCAAATCAATTATGAGGATCTGGTAAAACTGGCTAATGGAGTGGCCCATGAAATCAGAAATCCCTTAGTGGGCATCGGTGGATTTCTTAGAAAGCTTTACAAGTCATGTGTTGCCTCGGTTGAAGACGAAGAGTATTACAATCTTATCAATTCTAATCTCAAAAAGATTGAGAGCATAGTGGAAAAAGTTGAGTTTTTTGCAGGTATGCCTGACCCTGTCATGCGCAAAGTCAACATCACTGACATTACAGATGGTGTTTATCAGGAATTGGCTTCTCAAATCAAGAGTGGAGGCTGTGCTTTAGAGTTGGATGTCGAGCCTTTTGAATTTATGGCTGACCCTGAATTTCTTATTAGAGCTTTGCGAATTCTTGTGGAAAATGCCATTGAATCCTGTTCAGGCATTCCTCGGATAACTATCAAGGCCTATGCGCAGGACAATGTCTGCAGGATCAGCGTTAGCGACAGTGGACGCGGCATAGCAGCCAATGTTCTTCCTTATGTTTTTCACCCCTTTTTCAGTACCAAGCCGGATGGAGCAGGTATTGATCTATCCATCCTTAAACGCATTGTAGAAAATCACCAGGGAAAGGTGCATGTAGAATCGCGTGAAGGTGAATGGACCTGCTTTTATATCGAAATCCCTCATGAACGCCGCAAAAAGATCAGAACCAACCTTCTGGGCGATGTTCAACAGGATCCAGAAAAAGGTCTGTCCTGATTTCCAGCAATGAGACTGTATTTTAAAGTCATTTGTCGGTTTTGTCCCTGTCCGACAAGGTGGAGTGAGTCTAAATGAATAAATCTCCGGAAAAATTGAGCAGGGAAGTTTTGGACCAATGTGCTGATTGTGATCAATGCCGCGATACAATGCGGGATGTATGTCCTTTTTTTGCTGAGCTCTATGATTTGTATGACCAGGAACAACAGACTAAAGTTCAGGTGTCTTCTGCAAAATTGCGTTATTTGACTGATCAGTGCAATTTTTGTGGTCTTTGTCCCTGCTTAGATATTCGCGTTAAAACATTGCAGGCAAAAAGTTCATTTGTCAGCAGGGATGGAATGCCCGCCTTTATAAAAATACTGCAAGATGTAGAAAGTCTTGCAGCTTACCTGAGCCGAACGCCTCGGTGGGGCAACTCTTTACTGCAAAACAAGGCCGCCTCGTTTTTATTAAAAAAAATTGCAGGCATCCATACTCACAGAAGTCTGCCTGAAATTCCAGTCAGTAAATTTTCAACCTGGGCCAGGGATAATGGGATATGCAATAACAATGATCACATAGAGCCTGACCAGCTCAGGGTCGCCTATTTTGCCGGTTGCAATGCAAGGCACTTTTTTCCTGAAGTAGCCAAAGCAGTCGTGCATTTTTTGAAGAGAAATAATGTTGATGTCTTTTATCCCCCACAAAAATGCTGTTCCATGCCTACCTTGCTTGAGGGTGATGAGCCGTTATCAATAGAATTTGCAGGCTATAACCTTGACTCGCTTTATGATGCTGTAAAGTCCCGCCGCGATCTGATATTTTCCTGCCCAACCTGCGGATATCTATTCAAAAAGCTTTTAAGCCATAAGGCCTATTACTCGTCAGATTATCAGCAGGAGGCCGGGGCAGAAGATGGCCCTTATGTTCTTCATCCGGTGGAGCATGATTATGCAACACCGCGCCTGAGAAAGCATCATCGTCTGCATAAGTCCATGTATGCCAATATTCTTAAAGATGATGGACCTTTTTCTTCCCTGCCAGCTCTTAAAAGAATCCGCATCTCTGAATCTTCCCGGGATCTCGGGCAATATTTGACTGAGCTTTTGGATGCCGGACGATTGAGTACTGATTTTGTAAAAATGCCCGTCAAAGTGGCGTATTTTCCACCATGTCATGTTCGGGAACAGGGTGCGGGCATGCCTTACGTGAAGCTTTTAAAGCTTATTCCTGGCATAGAATTAAAAGTGCTGGATGATCCATATTTTTGTTGTGGCATGGCAGGGATAATGGGGTATAAAAAGGATTACCATCACAAATCCTTAGAAATGGCAGATCCTCTGTTTAGAAGTATCAAAGAAATTGCCCCTGATATTCTTTGTACAGACTGCTTGAGCTGCAGGTTGCAATTCAGCCATGCCCTGCCTTATCAGCAGGCCCATCCTTTGGAGTTGATGCAGTACTAATTTTTGGTAACTATTCACTATGCTGCAGGTGCGGATTGTTTTGCCCCTCGTTCTCAGACTGGAGCCTGGGAACGAGGGGTATAAGTTACTTGCAGGTTCGGTCCCGGGCCCCCAGGTGAAAAGCTTATAAATACCAGAGCCTGCATCTTTACAAACTATCAACTCAGGGATGATATCTTCTGAGAATGTTGTTGCCTTGCTATGGCTCCAATGCTCCAGATGATACGTTCGAATATACTGGTCAGCTCTAAGATGCGGTTACGTTCAGTATGGCTCAGGCTTGCTTCCTTGCTCAGGTAAGCCTTTCTGATGGATTGAAAGACTTGGCCCTTGTCCCTGGTCATTTCAATGATGCGTCCGGCATCATCGGGTTGGCTGGACTTTTCCGCTTCCATAAGAGTTTGGAGAAGAAAATCAAGGCTTTGCAGGAAAGTATCCTGGAATTTGTATTTTAATGACTGTGAAAGATCCTCATATTTCTGATTCAAGCTATAAAGAAGCTCTTCCAAGGATTCCATTTGCTTTTGTTTATCCTGCGTAATGAGCAATTGCTGTGTGCCGTCGCAAGATAAGTTCTGTCTTGCTGTTTCAGCAGCATGGCTGTTAATCTCCTTAGAAATATCCGAAAAAGATTTGTGGAGTACATCTGCACTGATATCCTTGTTTTTTTCCTGTCCAATCATAATGGCTGAATAATGGGTTAAGCGCTGCAGCATACTTTGCTGTTCTTTATGAATCAGGGCCATGGTGATTTCTGGAGTTGAAGGGATATCGTCTCTTATATATTCGGGTTGAGACCATTTTTCTTTAACAGTTTCCGGCCAGATATGCTCTATGAGCCTGAAGAAATGGTTAACTATCAATGATAGAAAAATTGCTCCACCAAAGTTGAATATCAGAAAAACCATGGCTGCCTGCTGCTCTATGGGAAATGGCAGGCTGACTACAAGAGAATATATCCCTGGAATGCCAGTTAAAAGTTCCAGGTAAAACAAGGGCACAAATACCATTGCAGCTGCAAAGTTAAAGAACACCTGAGACATTATGAGTTGCTTGGGTTTGCCTTTGATGCCTGCTGCCAGAAGCCAGCTGATCAAGCCAGAACCGAGGTTTGCTCCGTAAATGACCATGATGGTCTGTTCCATGGATATTATACCTGCTTGAGTCAGGGAGATGGCAAGAATAGAAACTGCTGTTGAGGATTGACTGATGGCTGTTAGAAGAGCACCGGCAATAAAGGATAACATGTAAGAGGATTGCCCCATTTCCAAAAATTGGGCAAAAAAAGGTGTTGTTGCAAGAGGAGCTGCGCCTGCGCGTAACATGATAAGACCGTAGAAAAGTAGAGCACCCCCAAAAAGGGCCTGGGAAATATTAATATGCCTGGCAGGCATTTTCATCGCAAAGGATATGCCGGCAAAACCAAGCAAAAACAGCACTACTAACTTGATATTCAGCACTGCCAGGACGATCATGATGCCTGTACCGGCATTGGCCCAGAAAATTATGAGCATTCCCCGCCGCACATGCAGCATCCCAGCCCCTACCATGCTGCCAATGATAAATGACAGTGCAGACATGGATTGACAGAAAAACCCTCCCCAGAAGCCAACAGCTGTAGCTTTGAGGTCCGTACCTACCCATTTTGCAAAATGCAGGCGAAAACTTCTGCCAGCCATAAGCTTTAAAGCTGTGCTGAGCAGGTAGAGGCCTACAAAAAAAACGCCAATGCCTCCAATGATATGCCCTAAAGCTTCCATAATGCGAATCAGTACATTATGCTGTGAGAAGTGATGGTTTCATATATTTTGCTGATGGCCTGGTTGACCTCCCGGCCAATGAGATCAAGCTTTGCGATTTTGTTTATCCAGATCAGATGTTTTTCCAGCTCTTCAGGTGTGAATATTTCCTGAAACAGGTTACACGCATGCACAAGGCTGATGAGTACAGCATCACGTGGAGAAGGAACTTCTTTATTGGCAATAATCTCCCGCAGACGGGAACGAACTTCCTTGACTTCCTCATCATCAATCAAGGGGTAGCGGCGAGTTTCAAACACCCAGAGGATTTTGCGGTTTTCAAGCTTGAGAATGTTGTTCTGCACCAGTTCTTCAAGTGTCTTTTCCTTGATATTTTCCATGTTCCAGGCCAGTTCATCCAGCCAGTACTCAGTGCTTTGCGGCTTATCGGATTCTTGCAGCCTTGCAAGTACCTTGTCCAGCAGTGGGCTTCCTGTAGGCTCTGAATTGACCACAGTCAGGTAATCCAGATCAGTGTCAATGCGGTCACAAAAGGCGAGCTCCATAAGTAAAGAACCAGCAAGTGCAAAACGCAGACTGTGAAAGGGCAGGGGTTTGATGGTGCCTTTTTTGTCATCCAAGGCAAGCAAAAGAATTTCCTGGGCAAAGGTCAGCATGGATTTTCTCCCTTATAGTCTATACAACAACGATATTTTTATGGATATTATTGGCCATTTTTGAGGCAGTTATCGCTGCTGGACAGGTTTGGATTGATAGAAATTGCTCTGACTTTGATATGCGCTCACATCGTTGTGATATGGTTAGATATCTTACTTGTCTGACCTTAGCAAGTATAACGTCATTCTTAGGCTGCAAATGATATCATCTGCAGCCTGAGAGATAATATTATTTGACTGTCTTTTTTACTTTTGTTAACTGGGCAGGAGTGTTCAATTTAAGCTTTCTAAAGGATAATTATTCACCACATATACTGCGTATGGCTATTCAAACACCCTTGATTTCTGCTCCTGGTTCAGAGGTTGTATTTTTGCATTTCGATTTGTCAGAAGTTAGCTGAGTGGTGAATAGTTACGTTGGATGATGATTTTACCGGCAGACACAACTAATGCTCACAGGGCCAGGTTTTATGCGAACAATTTTTGCTCTTGTAGATTGTAATAATTTTTACGTCTCCTGCGAGAGGGCCTTTGATCCAGGTTTAAATAGTATTCCGGTCGTTGTTTTATCCAATAATGACGGCTGTATTATTGCCCGTTCCAACGAGGCCAAGGCTTTGGGCATTGCCATGGGGGCACCGGCTTTCAAACACAAAGAGATGTTTAAAAGACATGGAGTTCAGGTTTTTTCTTCCAACTACTCCCTGTATGGAGATATGTCCGCCAGGGTGATGAACGCCCTTGGTCGTCTTGTGCCTGATGTAGAGGTTTACTCCATTGATGAAGCTTTTTTGCTCCTTAATAATCTGCCGGAAAATCCCCGTGAGTTCGCTTTGAACATATCCGAAAAAATATTCAAATGGACGGGCATACCTGTATCCATAGGTATCGGCGCTACTAAAACTTTGGCCAAGATTGCCAACCGTTTTGCCAAAAAGCACCCTGAGCATTCTGGTGTGCTGGATTTGATCAATAATCCAGATTTCGAAATGTACCTGCGTCAGACAGATATAGAAGATATCTGGGGTATTGGCCGCAAGTACAGCCTGCTGCTTAAAAGCTATGGCGTGCGTAATGCTCTGGATTTTATGGAGCAGTCCAGACACTGGGTGGAGTCCAAGATGACTGTAACCGGTTTGCAGACGCTGTTGGAGGTGCAGGGCATGCCATGTTTTAACTTAGAAAAGACTCCAGTTACCAATAAGAGCATTATCAGCTCCAGATCCTTTGGCAAAAGCGTTGAGTCACTTGAAGAACTTGAGGAGGCTCTGGCTTGTTATGTGTCCAGGGCAGCAGAAAAACTGAGAGCACAAGGTTCCATATGTTCCCTGCTGTCAGTGTTTGTACATACCAATCGTTTTCGGAAAGACCTGCCCCAGTATAAAAATCATCAGACAATGCGTATGCCTTATCCCACTGCCTATACCCCTGATCTGATCCGATACGCCCGTGATATATTGAAAAAAATTTACAAATTCGGATATAGTTACAAAAAAGCTGGGGTCATGCTTTCTGGTATAGAGTCAAGCAAACGTGTACAGCTTACCTTTTTCAGTCCCGGACCTGAAAGACGAAAGAAAGAAAAAAAGATCATGAAAACTATGGACATGATTAATGGCAAGTGGGGCAGCAATACCATTCACTATGCAGCTGCAGGTCTGGAAAAATCAGGATCATGGACCATGCAGCGCAGTATGCTTTCCCCAAGATATACCACCTGCTGGAAACAGGTTCCGGTGGTTCTGGCGAATTGATTGTCAGAGGTCAGAAGGCAGAGGTCAGAGATCAGGGGTCAGAAGTCAGGGGTCAGAGGGCAGGGGGCGGAGGTCAGAGGTCGGGGGGCAGAGATCAGGGGGGTGACTGTAAAATGAAAGCGGCCGATGGAATGTATCCAGCGGCCGCTTTTTAGATGTTTAACGTTTACACTTTAATGATCTACAGCTGCTCCTGCGCCGCGAGGAGTGCGCACGCTTTCAACAAGTTCCTGTATTTCCTGAGGTGGCTCTTTTGTGAACTTGGAAACAGTAATGGTCACAGCAAAGTTGATCAGCATACCTATGGTGCCTATGCCTTCAGCAGTGATGCCGAAGAACCAGGGGTCAACTCCGAAGAATCTGGTCTGCAGGATGTAAAACATGGTGAAACCAATACCTGTGATCATTCCGGCAATGGCGCCTTCACGATTGGCCCACTTAGTGAATATGCCCAGAATAATTATGGGGAAGAATGATGACGCTGCAAGGCCAAAGGCAAACGCCACCACTTGCGCCACAAATCCAGGCGGATTTATCCCGAGATAGCCCGCGCAAAGAACTCCTATGCCGACCATGATTCTTCCCACGAGCATTCGTTGTTTTTCTGTAGCCTGCCTGTTTATTATTCGGTAATACAAATCATGAGATACAGAGGATGAAATAACAATCAAAAGACCTGACGCCGTAGAAAGGGCGGCTGCCAGACCTCCGGCCGCCACCAGTCCTATAATCCATGGAGAAAGGTCAGCCATTTCCGGGCTGGCCAGAACAATGATATCACGGTCAATGTAAAGTTCGTTTGCATTATCAGTGGGTGCGTTGGTAACCAGTCTTTGTCCGAATTCTCCCCTTTCTCCGGAAAACTGGGGTGCTCCCTGGAAAGGTGCTCCATCCCTGTAACGGATTACACCGTCTCCACTTTTATCTACCCAGGCCACAAGACCTGTCTGCTCCCAGTTTGTAAACCAGGACGGTGCTTCTGCGTAAGGCGTGTTATTGAGTGTGTCAATCATGTTATACCTGGCAAATGCGGCCACAGTGGGTGCAGTGGTATAGAGAAGGGCTATGAAAAATAATGCATAGCCGGCACTGAGCCTTGCTGCCTTAACGCTTGGCACTGTGTAAAATCTGATGATAACATGGGGCAGACCTGCTGTACCAACCATAAGAGCCATGGTTATGCAGATGACTGAAAGCATGCCAATGTCGCCCGGCCCAAATGCTGAAGTATATTCTGAGAATCCAAGGTCTCTGTGTATTCCATCTAAGGCCTGAAGGATGTATTTACCAGCGCTGTCTCCTTCAATTATTGCAGATCCAAAACCAAGCTGTGGAATGGGATTACCGGTAATTTTCATGGATATGGCTGCGGCACAGATGATAAAGGCGACAATCAACACACAATACTGGGCAACCTGAGTATAAGTGATACCCTTCATGCCGCCGAGTGATGCGTAGAAAAATACAATGGCCATACCGATCATGACTCCGGTATTAACGTCAACTTCAAGAAAGCGACTGAAAACAATGCCAACACCGCGCATCTGTCCGGCAACATAAACAAGAGAGACAAATATCGCGCATACAAGGGCAACAACCCTGGCTGTGGAAGAATAATATCTGTCTCCCACAAAGTCAGGAACAGTAAATTTGCCAAACTTTCTTAAATAAGGCGCGAGAAGAAGAGCCAGCAAAACATATCCGCCGGTCCAGCCCATAAGGTAAACCGCGCCGCTGTATCCCATAAAAGAAATCAGTCCGGCCATGGAAATAAAGGATGCCGCACTCATCCAGTCAGCGGCAGTGGCCATGCCGTTGGCCAGAGGAGGAACACTTGCTCCCGCGATGTAAAATCCTTTGGTTTCTTTAACCCTGGAACGCCAGGCAATAAAAAGATAAAGTCCAAAAGTTAATATGACCCATGTATAGGTCCAAGCTAAAATTGACATAACGTATCCCTCCCCGAGATATTCACACAGTTTAAGAATTATTTTTCATCAACATCATATTCACGGTCCAACTTGTTCATCAAAAAACAATAAACAAAAATTAGAGCCACAAATACATAGATTGATCCCTGCTGAGCAAACCAGAAACCAAGTGGAAAACCTCCCATCCAGATGGCGTTCAGAGGCTTGACCAGAATAATTCCGAAACCATAAGATACCACCGCCCAGATAATGAGCAAAATGGTGATGAGCCTCAAGTTCTTTGACCAGTACTCCGCTAAGCTTTTCTGCATGTTAACCTCCTCTAAGTTTATAAATGTAATGCCGACATCAGAACATCCAACGCCAGCTTCTCCCCGACATATAAAGGTTTTTCAGGGTTTTAATGTTTCCGTCTCTAAGCTTGTGAATCAGAAATAAGAACAGGTAAGCTGTCTGAATAGCATCATTCATGGCATTATGCTCGGGAAATACCGGCAGTCCGTATTCCTGGCTCAAGTGCTTGAGGTTGTAGGAAACATTGAGGTTGTAACGATCGTAATAGTTAATCCATTGCTCTTCCCGGTAGATCTTGGCCATACGCATGGTATCAAGGCATGGATTGTAAAGAACGCCGTCAAAGTATCGGCGTAGTTCCCTGTTGATGAAGCCCATGTCCAACCCGATATTATGACCTATGATCAGGCTGTGCCCGCAATAATCCAGAAAATCACTCAGCACGTCGGCAACAGGCGGGGCGTCTTTGACCAGTCTCGGGGTTATTCTGTGAATCAGGGTGCTGAACTTGGGAACCTCGTTGCATGGACAGATATTTGAATAGAAATTATCTTCCAGATTGATACGTAAATTTTTAATGCGAACAGCTCCAATGGAGACAATTTCATCTTTTTTATGATTGAGGCCTGTAAGTTCAGTATCTAACACAACAAAATCATACTCTTCGAGAGGCAGGTCCTGGTTAAATTTATTGAAATGCTTCTTGCTTTCAACCAGCACTGGATGCTTTGGCTCAGGTCGCATCAGTCCTGGCAGCCACGATGACTGCAAAAATAAATTGGTGGATGATAATGCTGAAATCATGATTTTATCCCATATTCAGTCTGAATGTTTCTTTAAGAAAGCTTTGCAGGTTGGAGATAACTGAGAACGCTCCCTTAAGTGTCTGTTTTTCCAGGTCACTGAGTTCAGCTGGATTAATGTAGTTGTGGGGCTGCTCTCCGGCTTCCATAAGCTGAAGCTGATTCAAAAAGCGTAACTGCATCTGAAATTCGTAGGATTCTTTGGCCTTGAGAAAAAGATCTTCAGGCATATGTCCGCCTTTTTTAAGCATTTCCAGACGTACCATAGTATTGGTTTCGTCAATGCCGTGGCGAAGAGCCATTACCCGTGCAAAATCCCAAAAAGGAACCAGTCCTCTGGCTTTGATGTCTAATCTGTTTTTGTGTTCACCATCCCTTTCCACCAGAAAGTTTTTGAAGAAACTGATGGGCGGTTTGGTTCGAAAACAATCCTGGGCCAGATAACGCAGGAACATATCCTTGCCTCGGACGAGAATATTAAGATGGTCCCGCAGCTTAAATCCCAGTGCCAGATGTCCATAAGCCGGTCGAAAGTCAAAAAATACAGTTGAATGCAGCACTTCTTGTGGCTCTGGTGTGTTGACCCAGTTGGAAAAATATTTTTTCCAGACAGACAGGGGCTGGTTCCATTTGGGGTTGGAGGCCATATTATCACCAGGGCAGAGGGGATAGCCGCATTTTACTAAGTGATTAATGGCCTCCTGTCCGAACATTTTGAAATATTTTTTTGCAGACTCTGCTTCCTGCTCATTTTTAGGGTCCTGATAAACTAAGGCGTTGTCCTGATCTGTTCTGAAGGTTTGCTCCTGACGTCCTTCACTGCCCATGACCAGCCAGCAGAAGGGCACAGGGGGCGGACCCAGTTCTTCCTGCATCAGGGTCAGGATGCGGTCCAGAATGAGGTCATTCATGACGGTAATCATTCTGGTAATATTATTGGCCTTGGCTCCTTCTTCGATCAAAGGGCGAACAACAAGAGGAACCCTCATGGAAAGTTCGTAAAGTCGTTCTATATTGTTCTGATTGGTTATTTCCTTAAACAGGTAAACTGGAGATTCACCCTGCAGAACCAGAATGTCATGACTGGTGATTACGCCGATCACTCTACCTTCATCTTCAACAGCAAGGTGGTGAATCTGCTTGCTCATCATGCTGAGCAAAGCGTCAAAGCACACTTTGTTGGCTGAAATGGTTTCCACCGGACTGGTCATGACCTCCTCCACCGGAGTGGAGTAGGACAGTCCTTCAGCTACTACTTTAGAACGCAGATCCTTGTCTGTAATAATTCCTGCCGGCTTGCCATACTCATCCTTGATAAGCAGTGATCCGATACCCATTCTGGTCATACGTTTGGCAGCGTTGCGAATACTGTCTACCGGGGAAATAAACTCCGGTCTTTTGCGGATGATATCATTGACTTTGACTGTAAAAAGGTACAACGCCCCTTCAGTCTTGGGGGGCAGTTTTTCCTTTCTGAGCTCAGAAAAAGATTTTTTGATATAATTTTCTGAGAATGCCTTGAGATAGTATTGCGAAAAACCTGGATGAGTTTTAAGCAGTTTTAGAAAAGAATCCTTGGTTAAGAGAAAGCAAAAAGTATCCTCAATGGCTTCAACTGTCAGGCTGGATCTTGAATCGCGAATAATGGCCAGAGCTCCGAAAACAGATCCTTCTCCGCGATAGTCCTTAAGAGTGGCCTGTCCGGATTCATCCTGGAGATACAGCTTGACCCCTCCTTTCTGGATAAGGTAGATGTGCTTTACGTCTGAGACATCTTGAATAAGGATTTTCACACCTTTTGGAAAAAAATCTATGGTGGCATGCCTGGCAAGACCGTCAAGGGTATCTTTGTCCAGCTCATTAAAGGGCAGTGTCTTTTGCAGGAATTCCCTGACTACAGATGAATCCAAGTGAGGTGTGGCTTGCTTTTTTGAACTAAACATTTTTATCCCTTGATATAGAAGTTGTCGTCTTTTGATTATTCAATATGACGAAAAAAAAGAGTTGACATCTTATTTTTGGCCAGCGGTCAAAATTTTAAGTTTAAAATTATCAGTTTTTAAAGTACACTTTTACTAATGTTATATGACCACTCAACCATTATATTAGTCCTTTGATGGCAAGTGCTACCATGAACAGATTATACCTGGACATATCTAAGGGAATAAGCGGAGATATGCTTATATCCTGCCTTAGTGACCTTGGAGTTGATTTTACACGTCTGAAAAATGTTTTTATAAATTCAGGGGTTAACCTTGAGCTTCATATAGATACTGTTCAGAGAAACGCTGTCACAGGCAGACAGACCCTGGTAAAAGAAAGTGAAGTTTATGCTCCGCCGCCTTTAAGGACTCTAAATCAGATTCTTCCACTAATAAACAGTATGGATCTTTCGCCTCCAGTTCGGGAAAAATCTGTACTTGCCTTTAAGAAGCTGGCTCTTGTGGAAGGCAAAGTGCATGATATACCCATGGAAAAGGTGCACTTCCATGAAGTTGGTGCTGTGGATACCCTTTTTGATATTATTGGAGCTTTCTGGGGGCTGGAAAGGCTGAATATCGAGGAAGTCACATCCTGTCCTGTGCCCTGGTTTCGCGGTGAAGTTGAAATCTGTCACGGCAAGACTCCTTTGCCTGCTCCGGCAACTCTGGAACTTATGAAAGGCAAGCCTGTCAGAGCAACAGAGTTTGACTGGGAAATCATTACTCCTACCGGAGCTTTACTGGTGGATCAGCTTGTTAATGAATTTAAGGATGGCTTTACAGGAATACTTCAGGACACAGGGCTTGGATTCGGAAGTTGCTGTAAAGGTTTTAACGGTCTTCGGGGATTTTTATGGCATAAAGCTGATCAATGGCAGAACAAGGAAAGTGGTCGTGATGAAGTATACGCTCTGACATCAAATATTGATCACATGACCGGAGAGGAGCTTGGTGATTTTTTTGATAAAATTATGCAGTCCGGGGCTCTGGATGTAATTTATCTTCCTGGAATAATGAAAAAAGGCCGTGCCGGTGGACAGATTCAGGTTTTATGTAGAATTGAGGATTTAAGCAGGGTGCGGGATGTTTTTTTTAAGTATACCCTGACTCTCGGTATACGCGAGGCTAAGGTTTCAAGGACTCTTTTGCCAAGAAAGGTACTGTCTAAGGATATTGATGGCTCGGACATTAAAGTCAAAAAAATAAGTCTCAATCAAAAAGAGTATTTTCGCTGGGAAATGGAGACTTTGAAGGATATGGCTGATAAAGAGGATGATTCCACAATCGGGTTGCGTCTGAAATCAACACCATGGCAGGATTGATGGGAGCATTACGCGCTTTTGAAAAGTCAATTGGGGACTGGCTCTTCCGGGACCCACTTGTCCCAAAAATGAGTCATTTTGAGTACAAATTGATGATCAAGTGGGTCCCGGAGTGCCTGTCCCCTGCTTTCCTTAAAAGCTCCTCACCCGGGCGGCCCGGGACCGAACCTGTGAGTAACTTTAAGAGTCTGTCACTTTTCTGGAAATTGGGACAGTCCCCGCGAGGTACTATAAAAAAGCTTGACGCTGCATTGGTTCCTGGAAGAAATTTGCTTTAATGAAAAAATTGACACAGCGAGGGACAGTCCCCCTCCGGGCTGTAAGCCTCCGGGCAGGAAGCTGTGCCAGGCGCAAAGCTCCCAGCTTTGACGGAACTTTTCTGGCAAATGTGCATCATTCATAAGCAAAAATCGTAAAAATGTTAAAATTGTAAACATTTGATTTTATTAGCAAAACGATTATAGCTACTTGTCAGATGCAACGCACTGAACAGATATTGTCTGGCTTTATTTGTAGATTTTTTTAAGCAGTGCTTGTGATTTTTCATAGTCTGGATCAGCTTCAAGTGATTTTTTGAGGTATCTCGCTGCGTCATCATGCTTGTTTAGTGTGAGGTACACTCTGGCTATATTATATCCAATACTTCCTGTCTGGTAAACAATATCCGGGGTGTTGCTGATGGCTTTCTGAAAATTTTCCAGTGCCTTGTAATACTGCTTGCCCTGGGCATAAGCCATCCCCATGTTGTAGTAAAGTCCTCCGTCCATGGGAGATATTCTCAGACCTTCGCTGTAATATTCAATGGCTTCTTCCCATTTGCCCTGCTGTCTGAGGCTGATGCCGATTTCGTTAAACATCCACAGATCTTCCCTGGTCAGGCTGCTGCCTTTATTTGATATGGCTTTGGCAATATAATGACTCTTCAGGTCCTGTCTGGACTCGCCTACAGATTTGGCAATGCGCATCAACGTTGAGCTCACCATGTCCCTGGCCTGCTTCTCAATCTGCTTCACTGCTTCGTCAAAGCTTTCCCTTGCCAGTTCTTCCTCATCCATTTGAAGGTATGTCTGGCCGATGTCTATTTTCCGGTCGTGATTAAGAGGGGACAAACGATCGAGTTTTTTGAGATATTCAAGCTTTTTTTCCATATTATTGATCTGTTCATATAGTTGGGATAATTTTTTGAGTGGTTCAAGATACATCTTGCTTTGCGAACTGGCCTTAATGTACATTTCTTCTGCTGTTTCGTATTGCTCTCGGCTTTGTGCAATTTCACCTTTGAGAATCAGGGCAATGGCACTGTCAGGCTTTTCTTTAAGAATGCTGTCAGTAACCTTTTCGGCTTCATCGAATTTTTCTTCCTGAATCAGACTTCTGGCTTCATCTACCATTTTGGCCAGATTGTTGTTGGGGTTCAAGGTTAAAGCGATTTTTTGAATCAGAGCGTTTATGGATACAGGTTTGACAATGACATTGTCTCCTCCCATTTCATACATCTGAATAATTCTATTTCTTTCAGTCTCCACAGTAATGACAATAACCTTGCATTTATGACCAAATAAGGTTTTGATATTTCGCAATGTAAGAATATTGCTGTAACCATCAATGTTTGCCTCTACAAAAAAAATAATTTGCGAATAGCGTTTCAGGATCAATTTAGCATCAGATAATGCCTTTTCCAGATCATTTTTATGAAATACACTGTTGTAATCAAGGCCCAAAGACTTGTATGCTCCCTTGAGTGCTTTTAAAAACAGCACATCATGGGTGACAGCCATGATGCACCCCTTGGCCTCTTTTACAAAGTGCTGAAGGATTTTGTCATAAATAGTTAGTTGTTGACTGGTAGCCATTGCTGCCTCATAAGATTCTAAACGTTAGTTGCATTTAATGATGAATCGTAATACCTTAGCGATGTTTTGTGTTGATTATTGTCTCGGACAGCGGGGACAGGAAATTTTGCCGACCTCAAACCGCAAAACAGCTGGAGTATCCGGCGTCAAAAGAGCCGGCTCCCGTGCCACCTCCAAAGGTCTAAACCATCACAATGAATCATTTCGCAACAAATTGTATTTGACGTACTTAAGTCTTTAGTGATCTTTTGTAAATAGCTGAAAAATGGCACTGAACGGTATTTTTTTCTCGCAATTAGTTTGTGATATAATGTGTCATATAAAAAAATATGAGTATTTGTGATGATCTGTGCCTTCTGACCTCTGCCTCCTGGTTCATGTCTTCAGAGTAATATGTTCCATCAATAAATACTGGACCTCCTTAGACGATTGGGGTAGCATGTTGTCAGTTGGGAGCATTACGCGTTTCTGGAAACTTTAATTTTGATTTGAATGTCAGGCCTGTTTTGAGGTTTAAACCTGATTATGACGGCTCGGCACGGCTTCCTGCCTGGAGGCTTACAGCCCGGAGGGGGACTTTCCCCTATTGACTTTTCAGAAACGCGTAATGCTCCCTTGTCAGTTCAGCCCTTTTTGAGGTTAGGACCAGCACTCTCCGGGACCCATTTGAGCATCAGTTGCTGTTTTAAACGTGTCATTTTTTAGGCAGGAGGAGCCCGGAAGCTCCAGTCTCCGTGCCACATCTAAATGATTATACTGTTACTTTTTTTATTCACCCCAATACATTTTTCTTTTGATGATAAAGATACTATCTCAACTAATCATTATCTTTTTTTTCTCTAACTGGACAGCCTGGTCAGCATGTGCTTCAGACAGAGTGGTGCTTCTTGGTATGTCAGCGGACTTTACTGGTCCCAACCGTGGGCTGGGAGTTGAATACTACCGTGGAGCAGCATGTTTTTTTGATCAACTCAATGATCAGGGGGGAGTGCACGAGCACAAAGTTATAATCAAGGCGTATGACGATGCTTATGATCCTGATAAAGCCCTGCTGAACACTATCAGGCTGGTAGAAGAAGATAATGTTTTATCCCTTTTCAACTATGTGGGCACTCCCACCACTACGAGAATCCTGCCTTTACTGAAATATTACCAGGACCAGCATGTTTTTCTTTTCACTCCTCTCACCGGTGCCAGGCCGGTACTTGAAAATCCTTTTATCATCAGCCTCAGGGCATCGTATGATTCAGAAATCAGTGTACTTATTGACAAGCTTGTCAAGGAAGATGTGCACAGGGTGGCTGTTTTGCACCAGCTTGATGCTTATGGTCGCGGAGGATGGCAAAGTGTCCGTAATGCATTGGAGGGTCATGGTTTTACCATTGTGGCTGAAGCTACCTATAAAAGAGGGGCAGGCATGAACTCTGATTTTCTGCCCCAGGTTACTATTTTGAAAGCTCAGCATCCAGAAGCCATTATCAGCATAGCTGCCTATGAGCCTGCTGCGGCATTTATCAGGGATGCGAGAAATAATGGACTGGATGTCCCTATCTTTAATCTGTCCTTTGTAAGTGCTGATGAAAAAAGGGATATTCTGACGAAGCTTGAAGGAATACATAGTAAAAGCTATTTACACCAGCTGGTCAATTCCAATGTAGTTCCTTTTTACGGATATGAAGATTTTCAACCTGTCAGAGAATACGCTGCCTGCCTTGAACTTCGATCCATCTCGCCTCCTGTCACGGCTCACAATGAGGAGTACCAGCTTCCCGGCCCCAATGCTGTTGGCTTTGAAGGTTACCTGAATGCCTGGTTTATCGCTGATATCTTGAACAGGACTGGTCCGGAATTGGAGAGGCAAAACATTGCCCGGGAATTATCAGACTATCTTGAAGCAGGCCAGTCCTTACACTTCAGTAAAGTTTTTCCGCAATGGGAATTTCAGGATAAAATATTTTTTATTGCTTTTGAAGAGCATAGTCCAGTACCCTTAGAAGATTTTTCAGGCCTTTTTCAGTGATTACATCCAAACTATTCAGAAAAACGCTGATTGCGGTGGTGAGCATTTTTGTACTCATTGTGGCCGCATCCTCATATTTTTCCATTCAGGTGCTGCGTCAGCAGATGATTGAAGAGTATATCAGCAAGGCTTTGAGTATAGTTCACAGCATTTCCATGTCTGTGCCGGATATTTTTCTTGACAGGGATGCAGCCACCATCCAGTCCATCATTGATCAATATATGGATGTTGAAGGGGTTGGATATGTTTTCGTTCATGATCAGCAGGGAATGGTCATAGCCCACACCTTTTCTCCGGCAAAACCTGAATACATTCATGCACATAAGTCATCGCCAGGCTCAAAAGATTATGGGCCAAGGCATTCCCTGGTAGAAATAAATGGCCGCAGCTACCTTGATGTCTATGACTCTGTTTTAATGGGCAAAGGGGGGTATATTCATATTGGAATGGAAATGTCCAATATTAACAGCAGAATTACGTCTGCACTTTTGAAGATCCAGGGCTTTAATCTGTTTATTTTTTCAATCTGCATCCTTGCCATGTACTTTTTCATGCAGCAAGTTTCCAAACCTCTGGTTCAACTGACTGAAAGCGCCCGCAAATTCAAGGAAAGAAATCTTGAGTCAGAGATTAAGGTTGATTCCAATGACGAGATTGGAGAGCTTGCGTCCACTATGGAGGGTATGCGCCGGGAAATTGCGGGATATGTTAATAAACTCAAGAAGTCCATCAGCAATGCCACAGAAGAGCTGCAACAGGCCCTTACTTATCTCAGCTCCATAATGGACAACATGGCAGATGGCTTGGTTGTCCTTGATGAACAAGGGCGCATTATAAGGTATAATATTTCTTTCAAGCAGATTTTTTCCATTAGTAAAAGCAATTTGATTGAAGAAGACTTAAGTATTTACACTAAGCGCGATATTCTTGGATTTTATCGATCCACAGCTTCAGATGATCATCAGAGGATGGAATTTTCATTCGAAGACAAAGTAAGAGGAACAAGACATATTGAAGCATCTATCTCCATGGTCAGCATGACTTGCGGACTGAGTTATATCATAAGCTTTCATGATATCACAGCGCGTAAAAGCATGGAGACGGAGCTTAAATCTCTTTACGCCAATCTTGAAAAGAAAGTTCATGAAAGAACTGAAAAACTCCAGGAGGCTAATGACAGTCTTAACAATGAAATCGCGCTTCGAAAAAATGCGGAAATTCAACTGCAGTCTGAGAAGGAGTTTTTCGCAGTCACTTTGAAAAGTATTGGAGATGCTGTTCTCATAACCGACAAACAGGGACGGCTAGTTTTTGTAAACCGCGTAGCCGAAGAGATTCTCGGAATAAGCCTGGAGAACGTCAAGGAAAAGTCTTTTCACACTGTGTTCAAACTGCGTGATAATCTGGGTGAGTCTATCGAGCCGTTCAAGCGGGTCATCAAGACGAATAAAATATACGAAAAAGCAAGAGGGGTAATTCTTACCGGCCAAAATGGTGTTGATTACCAGATCAGTTTTAAAATATCTCCCATTTACGATCGTTACAGCCAGATTCTGGGTACAGTTATGGTTTTTCAGGACATATCAGACCTGCTGTACCTGGAAGAAGAACGATTGAGGAAAGAAAAGCTTGAATCCATTGGGCTGCTGGCTGGAGGCATTGCTCATGACTTTAACAATATTCTTACGGCAATTTTGAACCATATTATAATGGTCAAATCCAGCATGGTTAAGGATGATGTCAATATTTCCAAAATGGAGTCTGCTCAAAAGGCCTGTCTGCGTGCCAGACGTTTGACTCAGCAGCTGCTTACCTTTTCAAAAGGTGGCGCTCCCATTAAGGAAGCAACATCTATGGCCGAATTAATTGAAGATACTGTTGGTTTCGCTTTGCGTGGATCCAATGTGATTAGAAATCTTGATATTCCTTCCAATTTGTGGCCTGCCAATGTTGACCCTGGACAGATATCTCAAGTTCTGGAAAATCTGGTCATTAATTCTGCTCAAGCTATGCCTGCAGGAGGGGAAGTATGCATTGAGGCGCGTAATATTACCCTTGAGCCAGGTTCTGATCTGCCTCTTGCTGCAGGAAAGTATGTCAGACTTGTGGTCAGTGACAATGGTTGCGGCATAGATTCGGATAATCTGCAGAAAATATTTGATCCTTATTTTACCACCAAAAAGAGCGGCACAGGCTTAGGTTTGGCCACTACTTACTCCATCATCAATAATCATAACGGGTATATAGAAGTCTCTTCCACCAGGGGGCAGGGTACCAGCTTCACAATTTATCTGCCAGCAATGTCTGCTGAACTGTTAGAAGATGTTGCTTATTCTAAAAGTCCCATAGAATCAGGCAGAGGCAGGATTCTGGTTTTGGATGATGACCAGGAGATACTTGAGGTTGTTAAGGAAGCACTTGATCTCTTGGGCTACGAAGCTGAACTTGTTGCTGATGGTAAAAATATTTTGGAAGAGTATGCAAAGTCTGTTGAGGAAAAGAATCCTTTTGATCTAATTATTATGGACTTGACTGTACCAGGGGGCATGGGAGGCCTGGAAACCATGCAGAAGCTGAAGGAAATATATCCTGAGGTCAAAGCAGTTGTTTCCAGCGGATATTCACAGGATCCAGTCATGGCTAACTACAGGGAGCATGGCTTTTTGGGAGTGCTTGCAAAACCGTACACTATAAGTGAATTAAGTTCCTTGCTGGTCAGGATGATTAAAACATAGAAGAAATATATGAGTTAAAAATATGAGGTTGTTATGGCGGCTAAACATGTTGACTTTGAAAAAAAAATGCAAAAGCTGGAACAGATTGTCACTGACCTTGAGAAAGGTGACCTGCCTCTGGAAAAAGGGGTTAAGCTGTTTAAGGAAGGTCTTGAGCTTACCAAATCATGTCGTGAACAATTAACTAAGGCCAGGCATGAATTGACTGTTTATACAGGCGAAGAAGAGGAGGAAGAATCAGTTGAATTCTAAACCTGATGATTTCAAAATATACTTGAAAAGCGCTGCAGATGCTGTAAATAGCCATCTTTCTACTTGTTTGGCATTGCCCGGTATTCCTGATGAACTCAAAGATTCCATGAATTACAGTCTGCTTGCGGGCGGGAAAAGGATCAGGCCCATACTGTGTATGACCTGGGCCAGGATGCTGGGAGTTAATCAGGAGGAGATTCTTAACTTTGCCTGTGCTATAGAGCTGATTCATACATACTCTCTGATACATGATGATTTGCCATGTATGGACAATGATGATCTGAGAAGAGGCAAACCTACCAATCACAAACTTTTTGGTGAAGCCATGGCAGTGCTGGCCGGTGATGGTCTGTTGACGCATGCCTTTAATATGATGGCCCGCACAGACCTGCCTGCAGATAATGTTCTGAAAGCTCTTTGTGAAATGTCTGATGCTGCCGGACCTTGCAGCATGGTGGGAGGGCAGGTTGTGGACATAATGTCAACAGGCAGCCAGGAAATAAAGCTTCAAGATCTGCAGAAAATGCATGCCATGAAAACAGGTGCCCTCATCAGATCTTCATGTGTGTGCGGGGCTGTTCTTGCCCTGTCACGCCAGGCCGAGAAACAAGACCTGGACAATGCTTCTGAATATGGGAAATCCATAGGACTGGCTTTCCAGATAGTTGACGATATTCTTGATATAACCGGGGATGAAGCTGCTCTGGGAAAGCCTGTAGGCAGTGATGAGGCTTCGGATAAAGCTACTTATCCCAGGTTTCTCGGGATAGATGAAAGCAGGAAACTGGCAAAGTCATGTATAGATGATGCTCGGGCTGCTCTTGAATCTTATGCAGGAGCTGAAAAAATATTTTTATCAAATCTGGCCGGATATATTCTGGACAGGGCAAGTTGATCAGAAATTTCGTATACTGTGAATATCAACACAAGAGCTGAAGTGGTTCTAAACAGGCTCAAAACAAGGTATCCTGTTCTTAAAACCGCCCTGAACTGGGAAAATCCATGGCAATTACTGATTGCTACTGTTCTGTCAGCTCAATGTACTGACAAACAAGTGAATAAAATTACGCCTGAGCTTTTCAGAAAATGGCCGGAACCTGTTGATCTGGCCCATGCCCCATTGGATCAGGTTGCTGAGGTTATTCGATCAGCCGGTTTTTACCGTAATAAATCAAAAAACATCATTGCTTCTGCAAAAATTATAGTGTCCAAATTCGAGGGTAAGGTTCCATCCAGCATGGAAGATTTGCTTGTTCTTCCTGGAGTAGCCAGAAAAACAGCGAATATAGTATTGTCAGGAGCTTTTGGTCTGAATGAAGGCATTGCCGTTGATACTCATGTCAAGCGAATTGCTTTCAGGTTGGGCTTTACCAGCTCATCCAATCCGGTCATCATTGAAAAAGAGCTGATGAATATTTTTGTTAGACAAGACTGGGCCAATCTTAATCATATGCTTGTATTTTTTGGTCGAGAGGTATGTACAGCGAGAAAACCAGGTTGTGCTGTTTGTGAGCTTTCGGATATTTGTCCAAGAAAAGGGCTGTGACAGGGACTTGCTGTTGCAGTCTTTTTTACACAAAACAAGAAGACTCAAAATATATGCAAAGGTAAATAAAAGAGTATAATTTTGATCAATAACAGTTCAGGTCAATTCAATTTAGAGTACGAGGATGGTCAAGCCAGGGCAGGGCAGTTAACAACACTGCACGGAGTGGTAAAGACACCTGTGTTCATGCCTGTGGGAACTCAGGGGACAGTTAAAAGTCTGTGCCCTCAGGATCTTAATGCCATTGGTGCGCAAATTATTCTAAGCAATACCTATCATCTTTATCTGCGTCCTGGAGATGAGCTTCTGGCTCAATTTGGCGGGCTGCATAAATTTATGAACTGGGACAAACCCATCTTGACGGACTCAGGTGGATTCCAGGTTTTCAGTCTGTCGGATCTTAGAAAGATTACTTCTGATGGTGTGGAGTTTGCTTCTCATATTGACGGCTCAAGGCATTTTTTCACTCCAGAAAAAGCAATTGCCATTCAGAACAACATCGGCTCAAGCATTATGATGGTTTTAGATGAATGCGTACCTTATGGAGCTGATTTTGGCTATACAAGCAGATCCTTGCGTTTAACTACAGACTGGGCCAGAAGATGCAGGGATTTTTATCCGCCTGGAAAGGGGCCGCAATTACTTTTTGGAATAGTTCAGGGAGGATTTCACCATGAACTCCGGTCAGAGAGCGCGCGCCAGATCACAGATATACCTTTTGACGGTTACGCGCTTGGAGGTCTGAGTGTTGGTGAAAGCAAACAAGAGATGCTGGACATAATGTATTATTCAGCTCCACTTTTGCCGGTTCGCAAACCACGATATCTGATGGGAGTGGGCAAGCCCTTGGATATTCTTGAAGGGATAAACGCTGGTATAGATATGTTTGATTGTGTTTTGCCAACCCGCAACGCACGAAATGGAACCTTGTATACATCAGCTGGACAGGTAAATATTAAAAGAGCTGAATATAAAACTGACTCAACTGCTCTTGATCCTGAATGCGATTGTTACACCTGCACTAATTTTTCCCGTTCTTACCTGCGTCATCTATACATGGCCAAAGAGTTGCTGGCGTACAGACTTAATTCCATCCATAATCTGCGTTTTTTTGTCAGATTGACCAGTATGGCCAGGCAAGCCATAAAAGAAGGGAATTTTAGCAGTTTGCTTTCGAAATTCCGAGATCTCTGAAGGCTGAAGGCTGAGGTTGAAGGCTGAAGGTTGAAGGTTGAAGATTCAGATTGCTTCGTTCGCTTAGGCTCCTCGTGGGTGACAGGTTTTCAGCAACCACATCCCTGACAACTCAGGTGTCATTGCGAGCGAGCCTTCGAGCGCGGCAATCCTTGTTGCGAGCGAAGCGAAGCAATCTCGCGTTAAGGCTGTTTCAAGTTTTTACGATTTTTGCTCATGATTGATGCACATTTGCCAGAAAAGTTCCGTCAAAGATGAGAACTTTGCGCCTGGCACAGGGACTGTCCCTCGCTATGTAAATTTTTCCATTGAAGCAAATTTCTTCCAGGAACCAATGCAGCATCAATCTGTTTTATAGTACCTCGCGGGGACTGTCCCAATGTCCATAGAGGAGACTCATTTTCAGTTACTCACAAGTTCGGTCCCGGGCCGCCCGGGTGAGGAGGTTCTTCTTCTAATTTGCTTTTCGGGTAAGGCAGGATTGAAGTTGTAAGATAAGGCCGTTTGAGAGATTAGTTTTTCAAAGAATAGCTGCATTTGGTCTGCATATCCATTTCATCCCAACATGAACCTATCCAGCCATAGATCCTTCCTTTATCAGAGCACAGGGGGCAGCGCCAGAAAATACTCCCGTCTCCCATGTGATCAATGTAAACCACTTCAATTCGTCCGTGGCAGGCTTTTCTTTGGGGACGTCTGCGGCACCTTATGCCTGTACAGAAGGGACCAAACGTTCCAACGCGGGTAGCAACGGAAATGATACGTCCGAAATATCCGGCAATAATCATCGAGGATCTTGTAATACATGGATGCAGATTGCCTTCATGATCAAGGTATTGCCTGATATCAGTCTTCCAGTAATACTTCATTTCCTCCTGGTTAAAATAGTTGTAAACTGTTTGTCTTGAAATATCAAAGAGAGAAAAAATCATGGACTAACGGTAGACTCCTTTTATTTATTTTAGGGTTCAATATTCGTGGTTGAAAGAAATAAAACGCATGATGAGATACATAAAAAGCAAGTAATTGGCTACATACCTGGCAGGGCCTGAAAGAGATGTTGAGCTGGCAAAAAAGATTATAAAAATAAATGATTACAAAAAAATGACTGTCCAGGTTTTTAAAACTTTTAAATTAACAGATCTGTTTATCTTTGCATTCAGCAGGGGTACTGGCTCTTCCGGCACTCACCAGGATACATCTATCCAGTTATTGTTCCTGAAAGTTCAAGGTGAGTGCCGGAGCGCCGTTTTTTATAGCAAAGGTTTAGAATGCTTTGTACTCGATCAGTTATTATTATGCGAGCTTGTCTAAGGCCTTGCGGACACCAGCTGCATATGCTTCGTCGACCTTTTCAAACAATTTTAACTGCCTGTCAACAATATTTTCCGGTACACCCTGCATTGCTTCAGCAATATTGGAAAATAGCCTGTTTTTCTGATCCTGATCAAAAAGATTGAACAGTGCTCTGGGTTGGGCATAGTCATCATTGCCCTCACGATGGTCGTACCGATCTGCATCACCGCTTATTTTTAATGGAGGCTCGGCAAATTCAGGGCTTTGTTCCGGACCGCCGAATGAGTTTGGCTCATAGTAGGCATCCGGGTTTGGGTTATTGGCAAAAAAGCGCATCTGACCATCTTTATGATAATGATGCATTGGGCACTTGGGAGCATTAACAGGCAATGCTTCATAGTGAGTGCCTAAACGGTATCTGTGGGCATCAGCATAAGAGAATATTCGTGCCTGCAGCATTTTGTCAGGAGAAAAACCAATCCCTGGAACAATATTAGATGGAGAAAAGGCGGCCTGTTCAATTTCAGCAAAGTAATTATCAGGGTTGCGATTAAGTTCAAGTATTCCAACATCCATTACTGGATAGTCACCATGAGGCCAGACTTTGGTCAGGTCAAAGGGGTTGTAGGGTGTTTTCTCTGCGTCAGCCTCAGGCATAATCTGAACCTGAAACTTCCATTTGGGGAAGTCGCCTTTTTCAATGGCATAAAACAGGTCTTCCTGTGTGGACTCCCTTGTTCTGCCTACAACTTCAGCAGCTTCGGCATTGGTCCAGTGCTTGTGTCCCTGCATGGTTTTGAAGTGAAACTTAACCCAGAAACGTTCATTATCAGCGTTAATAAAGCTGTAAGTGTGGCTACCATAGCCGTTGATATGGCGGACCCCGACAGGAAGACCGCGGTCAGACATGAGAATGGTAACCTGGTGCAGTGATTCAGGTGATAATGACCAGAAATCCCACATGGCAGTGGCTGATCTGAGGTTGGTTTTAGGATGTCTTTTCTGAGTATGGATAAAGTCAGGAAACTTGTATGCATCTCGAATGAAAAAAACAGGAGTATTATTACCTACCATATCCCAATTGCCTTGTTCAGTATAAAACTTTAGCGCAAAGCCGCGAACATCTCTTTCAGCGTCTGCTGCTCCCATTTCTCCTGCTACAGTGGAAAATCTGGCCAGCATTTCTGTTTTTTTGCCAATTTCAGAAAAAATATCTGCTTTGGAATATTTTGTAATGTCATGGGTTATGGTTAATACGCCATGTGCTCCCCATCCCTTGGCATGAACTACACGTTCGGGAATTCTTTCCCGGTTCTGGTGAGCAAGTTTCTCCAGAAGTTGATAATCCTGCATCAATACAGGCCCACGAGGCCCTGCGGTTAAACTGTTCTGATTGTCAGCGACTGGTGCTCCAGCTGATGTTGTAAGTTTAGGTGCTTTACTCATAAATACCTCCGTTGGTTAAATTACTAATACGGGCTGTGCCCGCAAGCCAAAAAAAAAGAGATTTTAACCGCCCGTTCGAAGACTCACTCAAGACGCAAAGGGCGCAAAGGAAGAAAGAAGTGTTTTCATTTGCCGGGGAACGGCAAATGAAAAGGCAACCTTTTTGAAAACCGATGCGTTAAGTTGTGGCGATAACTTAACTTTTCAGATTTAAGACTTAAGACTTAAGAATTCGGATTTTGGACCTGACTGGTCTTGTCAATGTTTAAAATTTTCTTATTTTTTTACTACACGATTGTAGCTGTAAGTTACTAAAAGGAAAAGTCTTTATTAAGTCCTTTTTTGACATTTATCGCACACTCCAAAAAAGTCCAGCCTGATTCCGGTTATGGTGAACCCAGTCTGCTTGACTACTTCCCTGGTCAGGTCCTGAACAAGGCTTAAATCAGGGTCCATAATGGCCTTGCATTGCGTACACACCACATGCGGGTGTGAAAAGGGTTTGGTTCCGTCATAGCGATTGCTCCCGTCAGGAAAGCCAAGTTCTAAGACTTCATTGATTTCCTTGAGCATGGCAATGGTTTTATAGACAGTGGCAATGCTCATGGTGGGAAATCTGTCTCTCAACTGCTCATAAATCATATCAACAGACGGGTGATTATGACTTGAAGCCAGTATCTCGAGTACAGCCAGCCTTTGAGGAGTAATCCTGTGATTGGTCTGTTTGAGACGCGAAACCATTTCCTGAAATCGGGATTGTTGACTGGTATCTTGCATAAAAAATAATTATTCCTTGTTAAGAATAATTATCCAAAATTTTTGTTGCAGTCAAGTATAAATGTGAATTTATGTCTACCCAGTAGAAAATAGTCCAAGCCATTTTTATGGAATGCAGGACAGACGTTCCGGAACCAACTTGACCATCAACCCATTTATAAATGCCTGACCCTGATGCAAGCAGGTCCCGGAAGAGCGAGTCTCTGTCCACGTGCTACATGCAAAGAGCAAAACAATTACAAAATTTTAAAAAAAGTGATTGACAATAAATGACCTCTTATTTAGGACTAATTTTATCTTATTTATCTCTTTACTGAGGGAGGTCTATTTACAGATGATGCTGACCAGAGCCGGAGAGTACGCTGTACGTTGCGTGCTTTATTTATCCCTGCAGGACAGGGATAGGATCGTGCCCAAAAAAGAAATCATTGAGGCTATGGGACTGCCTGATGCTTTTTTATCCAAAGTAGCCCAAAGCCTGGCCAAATCAGGAATTATCCAGATTCGCCAGGGAGCCAGAGGAGGCTACAGGCTTACCAGGCCCCCTTCAGAGATCAATCTTTTACAGGTGGTTGAAGCAGTGGACGGTGAAATTTTTCTTAATGAGTGTGTAATGAGCTTTGAGTCCTGCCCGAGATCTCCCTTTTGTGGAGTGCATCAAGTCTGGCAGAAAGCAAGGCAGAGGCTTCGAGATACCCTGGCCGAGGCTGACTTTGAGCAGCTTGGCAGGGAAGAGCTATGTGAAAATAAATCTTGTTCAACAATCTAACACAGGGGAAGGCTTATGGATGTTTTGCTATTGTCTCGGCTGCAGTTTGCCATGACTACTTTCGTCCACTTCATTTTTGTTCCTCTGACCCTTGGCCTGTCTCTATTGGTAGCCTACATGGAGTTAAAGTTCGTGCGCAGTGGGGATGAAACCTACCGGCGAATGGCCAAGTTCTGGGGAAAACTTTTTTTAATCAACTTTGCTCTGGGAGCAGTAACCGGCATCGCCTTAGAATTTCAGTTCGGAACCAACTGGTCCAGGTATTCAGCCTATGTTGGCGACATTTTTGGTTCTTTGCTGGCCATTGAGGCTACTCTGGCTTTTTTTCTGGAATCAACCTTTCTCGGGGTATGGATTTTCGGGTGGAATAAACTGTCCCCTAAAATGCACAACGCTGCCATCTGGCTGGTAGCGCTGGCAGCAAACCTTTCAGCCTTCTGGATCATCATGGCCAACGGCTGGATGCAGAATCCTGTCGGGTATGTTTTTGGGGATGGAAGAGCTGAGCTTGGAAGCTTCATGTCATTGATAAGCAATGAATTCGCATGGCACCAGTTCATCCATGTCCTCAGTGCGTCCTATGTTTTAAGCGGATTCTTTGTACTGGGCATTTCAGCCTATCACATTGCAAAGGGGAGTAATGTTGACTTCTTCAAGAAATCCTTTCGTATTGCCGCTCCCTTTACACTGATTTTCGCCATAGTTGTAGTTGTTCAGGGGCATTCTCATGGTGCCACAGTGGCCAAGTACCAGCCGGAAAAACTGGCAGCCATGGAATCGCACTGGGAAACCAGAACTCAGGCCCCTCAATATCTGCTGGTTATTCCTGATCCTTCGAATCAGCGCAACAGGCTTGAATTGTTTCCCATTCCCGGAGGTCTGTCCATGCTGGCCTATCATGATTTTAACGCAGAAGTTAAAGGACTCAACGATTTTCCGAGAGAAGACCATCCTCCTGTAATGACGACTTTTCTTTCTTTCAGGACCATGGTTGCCCTTGGGTTTCTTTTTCCCATACTGGCTGTCTGGGTCTGGTTCAAGCGCAAGACTCCAGAGGATTCTCCTCTGCTGCTGAGAATCTTGCCCTGGATCATCCCTTTACCTTATATCGCTGTACAGCTGGGCTGGATTGTGGCTGAAATGGGCAGGCAGCCCTGGATTGTTTATGGCATGATGCGTACTTCAGAAGCTGTGTCTCCGGGCATAACTACTGCCCAGGTTGCTGGTTCCCTTGCAGGTTTCATGGCTATATACGGACTGCTGGTGGCATTGTGTGTTTTCCTTTTGTCCAAATACGGACGCAAAGGACCGGCACCGGCACCGGCAGTTCAGGAATAACATGACAGACATTGAACAGTTATTAACCCGTATCAAATCAATTATATTTGCTCTTAACAAACATTTTAACTGGGAGGTAACCCATGCTTGAGACCACCTGGTTTTTGCTCTGGGGAATATTATGGGCGGTTTATTTCGCCCTTGACGGATATGACCTGGGACTGGGCATGAACATGCCTTTTCTGGCCCAGGGAGAGACTGATAAACGAATTATCTATAATGCTGCCGGCCCTTTCTGGGACGGTAATCAGGTCTGGCTGGTCACAGCCGGGGGAGTAACCTTTGCAGCCTTTCCTGCAACTTACGCTGTTCTTTTCAGCAGCCTTTACACTCCTTTGCTTCTGCTCCTTTTTGCACTCATTTTCAGAGGCGTGTCCTATGAGTTCAGACGCAAAGTAGACAGCGACTCATGGAGGAAGTTCTGGGATGGCTGTAATGTACTGGGCAGTTTTCTGCCGGCCCTTCTTTTCGGGGTGGCCTTTGCCAACATCTTCATGGGTATTCCCCTCAATGCCCAGCAGATCAATGAAGGCAACCTTCTAACTCTTCTCAACCCATACGGACTGGCCGGAGGTGTGCTTTTTGTGGTCATGTTTTCCATGCACGGCAGTCTCTGGCTCGCTGTTAAAAGCAGTGGAGAACTGGAAAAAAGAGCTACAAACCTGGCCAGAAAGATGTGGGGAGCTGTGTTGACCATGGTTGTGCTTTTTCTCGCTCTTAGTGTTCTTTATACCAACCTTTTTGATAACTACATGAATAATCCGGCTCTTTTCATTGTCCTGGTTCTGCCTGTTACCGGTCTGATTCTCACCAGGAAATATCTGGACAATGGTGAGCAATGGAAGGCCTGGGCATCATCTGCCGTAGGCATTATTGGAGTAACTCTGTTTGGAATAATCGGTCTTTTTCCAAAACTCCTTCCATCCACCATTGATCCGGCGTACAGCATGACCATTGCCAATTCAGCATCCAGCACTCTTACCCTGCAGATCATGCTTGGAGTGGCCCTGACCTTTGTACCTCTGGTTATTGCCTATCAGACATGGGTACACATACGTTTCGGCCACAAAATCACTCAGGAAGACCTTGAATATGAAGAGGCTTACTAAGCCCATTTAAGTCCAGCCAGGTAATCTGCCCGGCTGGACTTACATTTTGCTCGTCCCTCACAACAGGAAAATAATTGTCTGACTTGAAAGTAAAAAAGTGGCTGCAAGGATTTATCAGGCCAGCCTCAACCTGCCTTGTTCTATCAACAGGCCTGGGGGTTGCTGCAGGCATTCTGCTCATAATTCAGGCATCTGTCCTGGCCTGGATAGTCCATAATGTTATTTTCGATGATCACGGGCTTGTAGATGTAATGCCCAAACTTTGGGCTATTCTGGGGCTGATTGTCTGCAGGGCAGTGCTCATCTGGTGCTCAAGATATTTTTCCGGCCTGGCTGCTGTCAAAGTAAAGCAAACAGTGCGGGAAATCCTTTTTAACAAGCTGCAATCTCTGGATCCGGTAAGCACCAGCCTCAAATCTTCCGGTGAAATGGTCAACCTCATTGTTGACGGTGTTGAATCTATAGATGGATACTTTTCCGGTTACCTGCCCCAACTGGCCCTGGCAGCCATGATTCCCGCGGCTATTTTATTTTTTATTTTTCCTCTGGACTGGATTTCCGGTCTGATTCTGCTTCTTACCGCCCCGTTCATCCCTTTTTTCATGATTGTCATCGGTAAAAAAGCAGAATCCCTCAGTCAGGCGCAGTGGGAGAAAATCAACCGCCTGAGCCATAGATTTCTCGATGCCATCCAGGGACTGACAACTCTGAAAATGTTTAATGCCGGGAAAAGAGAGGCCAGAGTTGTGGAAAAAGTTTCCACTGAATACGCCCAAAGTACATTGTCTGTTCTTAAGGTTGCTTTTTTAAGTTCATTGGTTCTGGAGTTCATGGCAACTGTCAGTGTGGCAGTGGTGGCGGTAATTATTGGATTTAGACTGCTCTGGGGCGATATGCTCTTTGGAAGCGCATTCTTTATTCTTATCCTGGCACCTGAATTTTACCTGCCTTTAAGAAACCTTGGGACCCACTTTCATTCTAAAATGTCTGCTGTTTCTGCTGCAGAAAAAATCATTGTTTTTTTTGATCTGCCCGAGCATGCCCCTGGCTCAGGAACCATAATTGCTGAATTTGACTCTGTGGAAATTGAGTTTGACCAGATATCTTATACATACCCCGAGGGGCAAAAAATTATTTCCCATCTCAGCTTCCAGGCACCCGGTCCTGGCCTGACCTGTCTCATCGGGACCAGTGGGCACGGAAAAACAACCATTTTGAGGCTGATTCTTGGACTGATTAAACCTGACTCAGGAAAAGTGCTGGTGAACAGGATGGATCTGCACAGTTTAGACCAAGGCTCATGGCTGGAACATATTGCCTATCTTCCCCAGAAACCACACATGCTGAGCCGGAGCATTGCAGACAATATCAGGACAGGGCGGGAGTCAGCATCCATTGAAGAGATTCATCAGGCTGCCTTCCAGGCCCGGGTCCACAGTGAAATTGAATCTCTGCCCCAGGGATATGAAACCATTGCCGGAGAGGACGGAACCCATCTGTCAGGGGGACAGCGTCAAAGGGTGGCCCTGGCCAGGACCTTTATCCGGGATGCGCCCTTAATTCTTCTGGACGAACCTGGTGCAGGCTTAGATAAAAAAGTCAGAGATATGATTTATGAATCTATTCTGGAAATGGCTCGGACGAGATGCGTAATTATGGTTGCTCACGATGAGGAAATACTTCCCAGGGCCCGCAACATCGTTCGGATAGTCTGACAGGGGGCTGGGGTCAGAGGTCCCCAGTGAAACCCCTGTCTTCGACAGGGAGGCCTTCGGGCTGTTTCACGGGGCAAGCAGAAGTCAGAGGTCAGAAGGCAGAGGTCGGGGGTTAGAGAGCAGGGGGCAGGGCCTGGAGAGATGTCATGAAAGTATTTTTACCATTACTCAAACTATTGCTTAACCAGTGGAAGTGGATGCTTCTCGGAGTTGTCTGCTCAGCCATTACCCTTTTGGCCAATGCAGCACTTTTAAGCGTGGCAGCCTGGTTTCTGGCCTGCATGGCCCTGGCTGGAATAAGCGGGGTCCCCTTTAATTACCACCTGCCTGCAGGAGGGATCAGAACCCTGGCCATAGTGCGTACTCTTGGCAGATACGCTGAAAGACTCGTTTCTCACCAGGCCACATTCAAGCTGCTGACATGGCTTCGGGTCTGGTTTTTCAGACAGCTGGAACCTGTTGCCCCGGCCGGCATCAAAGACCTGCACAGTGCGGATATTTTTTCCAGGATCAAGTCTGACATTGACAATCTGGACGAATTTTATCTGCGCTTTGTCCTTCCGGTGCTTTCGGCTGTTCTTGTTCTGTCCGTGATTTTTGTCTTTGTCCTCAACTTCAGTCTGATCATGGCCCTGCATCTTTGTCTGATGTGGATTCTGGCTGGTGCTCTTCTGCCCTTGGCAACCCTGCACTTAGGGTTCATCAAAGGCAGGAGCCAGGTTCATTCCCTTGTTTTGATGCGCACTACTGCTGTTGATCTGGCAAGAGGCTTAGAAGAGCTGATAGTCTTTGGTCAGACCCGCAATATGGCAAAACATCTATTGAAAGAAAATCGCAATCAGGCCAATATTCAGGCAGGGCTTGTGCGTATAGAAGCCCTTTCCGAGTCGGGTATGATATTTTTTACAGGCCTGGCCCTGTGGGGTGTCCTGATTATATCCATCCCCCTGGTGGAGTCCGGGGCCTTATCTCCCCAGAATCTGCCCATGCTGGCAGTCCTGGCACTTCTTAGTTTTGAAGGCGTGCAGCAGCTTCCATCAGCCCTAAAGGCCTGGGGCAGAACCAGGGCATCTGCAGAAAGACTGTTCTCCATAATAAACCAGCCTTCTGCCATCAGGGAACCCCAGACAATTATACCCGAACCTGATAAATGGGACATTGAATTTAAAAACGTAAGCTTTGTCTATCCAGGAAGAACAGTTCCAGTGCATGAAGATTTGAGCTTTACAGTTGGATCTGCTCAGAAGTTGGGGATTACAGGTCCGACAGGATCAGGAAAGACCAGCATTATTAACCTGCTTCTAAAATTTTATGCCCCGGACAAAGGGCAGATCTTCCTGGGGGGAAATGAGCTTGGCAAGTATGATTCCTGGAGGATCCGTTCCTGGATAGGGGTTGTGGCCCAGGACACTTACCTGTTTAATGCTACCATCCGGGAAAATCTTCTGCTGGCTGACCCTGAAGCTTCAGACCAGCAGCTTTACTCAGCCCTTGCCGCAGCAAAGCTTGAAGACTATGTCCGCTCACTTCCCCATGGCCTTGACACTCTGGTGGGCCAGGCTGGAACCAGGCTGTCCGGTGGGCAGGGCAGGCGTTTGAGCATTGCCAGAACCCTGCTCAAAAAATCCAGGATACTTTTTCTTGATGAACCTACTGAAGGACTGGATCCTGCTACTGAAGACGAACTCTGGAAAACTCTAATTGAAGTGATGCAGGGCAAGACCGTAATTCTCATCACTCACAGACAGGCTGGGCTTAAATATATGGACAAAGTGATCAGTTTCAGAGCATGAAGTCATTAACTGTCACGACAGGAAAGGGTGCATTAGGTATTTATTAAAAATATGTTCACCTCCGGGGGTATTTCATATTCCCGGGCTTGACTTCCTGGCAATAATCCCGGCCATATATCTAATGGGATCCAAAAGTTCTGCTTCATAATGGTCAAGTATAGCCCAGTCGCTGAACCACTCTTTTAATTCACCATCATTTAGTAAAAAATCCGGGTTGGAAGGTTTCCCAAGCTGAGCCTGCCTGATTGTAAAGGTTTCGTAAATGATTGTTCCGCCTGGCAGAACTGCATTTTTAATCTCAGGCATCAAAGGCCTGTGCAGATATCTGAATACCATAATAAGACTGAAGTATTCTTCAGGCAAAACACTGCCTTGTCCTGTTTCAAGATCAATCTTTTTAAAAGACGTATCAAATCCTTTTAATCGGGCAATTCTTTTGATCTGTGCTAACTTTTCACTGTTTTGGTCCCAAAAATGAACCCGTGCCCCTTTTTCTGCCAGGTACAGTCCATTACTCCCTGTTCCGCAAGCCAGATCCAGAACAGACCCTGACACTTTCAGGGGCCATATATGCTCTAAGTGTTTTATGAGATAGTCTGATGGTGGGTTGTATTTCATAGGACTAAAATATTATGCCATGATAATCTTTTTTACTCTAATTCTGCATATACTTTCATAATTTCATTCGGTTCCGGATGAAACTGGTCAGGCTCTGTCCATTGCCAGGCTTGATAATTCTGTCCGCTGACCATTTTAACAGCCTGGTCCGCTCTTAAAATTGTAATGCCATACACCCAATTAGCCATGTTAATAATGCTGAAGGCATGCGCAGTAGTATTGGAGGCAGCCATCATATCTTTGACCAGAATTACACGGTAATTTCTGAAAAAAGCGTCATAAACCGTATTCAAAACGCACCCGTCTGTCACAAAGCCTCCAACAATAATATTTTTTACCTCAAGATTGCGTAAAAGCAGATCTAGTTCAGTGGCAAAAAAGCTGCTCCAGCGATGCTTGTCTATAACCGGCTCATGTGGCAATGGTCTGACCCTGGCACTAATCTCGGCTGCATCTGTGTCAATGCAATAGGCGATATTCCCATTTTCCGGGAGGGGCTCACAAATGGACGCATCAAGTCCGTCCGGTCTGTGGGTATGTCGAGAATAAAGAACTGGAATGTTGTTTTCACGACAGGCTGCAAGTACCAGTGCGCCCTTGTCCAATGCTTCATCCATTTCTTTTATGTTGAATGATGCTTCATTTTGCATGTCTATGAGCAGCAAAGCTGTATCTTTCATTTTCATCTCTCCGTTGTGTAATAATTTACCGTTTCAATCCTGTAGAAAAAAACAAGAAATTTTTATAACCTTGAAAGAGCAATGATGCCCAAGATCCTTATTCTTCAGCCTTCAGCCTTTAGCCTGAAAAGTAAGGTTATCGCCCAAACTTAACTATTCTTGATTAAATTGGGTTGTGGGCACAGCCCGCATTAGTAGCATATTTGGTTTCAGTCGTTTAGAAAACCACTGCCCCAAAGAGATATGTGGATATAAAATGAATTCCGTGTTTCAGAGCTTTCTGATCACAGCGGCAACAACACCCCAGATGGCACATTCCATATGTTCGGTAATTTCAATGGGCTGATATTCCGGGTTATCCGCAATCAGAAAAACCCGATTACCCTTGTATCTTATCTTTTTAACCGTCAGCTCGTTATTGAGAATAGCGACTACTATTTTATTGTGAGCAGGATCAAGAGACCTGTCAATCAGTAATATGTCACCATTCAATATACCGGCTCCCTCCATGGAATCCCCTGCAACCCGAACAAAAAAGGATGCAGCTTTATTGCTGACCAGATAAGCATTGAGGTCCAGACTTTTGTCCATGTAGTCATCTGCCGGGGAGGGAAATCCGGCAGGGACATGCACCAGTAATTGTGGCAGGTCAAAAGCTTCTGAAAAATCATCAGTTGCAAACAGGTTGTGACAAGTGGCATTATTTTTCATATATAAAAATCAGCTGAGATCATCAATATTAATGGGGCGTCCACAGGAAGGACAACGCATTAGCTCTGTCATCCGGGCCATGGGTTTGAACAGATGATAGATCCCCCTGGATGTCACAATATAAGCCACATAAACCAAATGTCCGCATGTGCAAAATCTTTCCTGCATGGCATTTTCTCCTTCAAAAATGTATTAGGCGCTTAGTGGAAATTTCAAACAAACATGTTGGTTGTTAAAAATCCTTGCTTTCATGTTTGTGGGGACAGGCACCCCGGCACTTATTTTTTATTGAGCAAGAAACAAATTAGAAAAATAAATGCCGGGAGAGCCAGTCCCCGTGCTCAATCCGTCATTCATAGGTTTACCTGAAGCTGCCTTGAAGGGGCCACTTTTTTCGTGCAAGGTCGCGGAAAAAGCTTAGTAACTTACCCTTTCAATCCTGTAGAAAAAAACAAGAAATTCATTTAATCTTGAAAGAGCAATGATGCCCAAGATCCTTATTCTTCAGCCTTCAGCCTTCGACCTTCGACCTTCAGCCTTCAACCTGAAAAATAAGGTTATCGCCCAAACTTAACTATTCTTGTTTAAATTGGGTTGTGGGCACAGCCCGCATTAGATTAAACCTTTACATGTGGCACGGCTTCCTGCCCGGAGGCATACAGCCCGGAGGGGGACTGGCTCTTCCGGGTCTTGCTTGCCCAGAAAAGACTTATTCTTCATGCAAAATTATGCTCAAATGGGTTCCGGAGCACCTGTCCCTTTGATGTTTAAAAAAGCGTTAAACAGATAAGGTGTTTGATGACAATGTAAGTGTCAGCAAATATAAAGAGACAAATATTTACCCATGTAAAAACAGACGACGAAAAAAAGCATCAGAGTCTGCTATAGTGCAGCAGGCAATCAAAACCCAAGGCTGCTTGAGAGATTTTAATTAAGCGTGAACGTTGAAAAACAATCATTAACAAAAGTAAATGAGTTGTCAATAAAAAATCATCTCAAAAGACTGGTTGCAGGGAATTTTTTTTCTGGCTATATAGTAAACATATTGAGTAACAATCGCCTGCAGAGTATACTTATGTGAGTGGATATAATTTCCCTGACAAAATATAGTCAAACCAACATTTCAGGCGGGAGCATTAAGCGTTTCTGAAAAGTCAATTGGAGACAGTTCCGAAGCCAGGGACAGTCCCCCTCCGGGCTGTAATCCTCCGGGCAGGAAGCCGTTCCAAGCCGTCATAATCGGGTATTAACCCAAAGTAACTATATGTAACTTACCTCCTCAATTCTGTAACAAGAACCTTTTTATTGTCTTTATCTTTGAGTCCTTTGCGCCTTTGAGGTGCAAACTTTCTTGCTTTTTTATGACAGGGTTTCAGGAGTAAGTTACCAATGCGGGTTGTACCCGCAACCCAAAAAAAGATATTTTCACCGCCCGTTCGAAGACTCACTCAAGACGCAAAGGACGCAAAGAAAGAAGTTTTTTTCATTTGCCGGGGAACGGCAAATGAAAAGGCAGCCTTTTTGAAAACCGATGCCCAGTTTTCAAAAAATATCTTCCTTATTGTCTTTAACTTTGAGTCCTTTGCGCCTTTGAGGTGCAAATGTTCTTGTTTTTTTATGACAGGGTTTCAGGAGTAAGTTACTAATCACCAAACCACTGATTTGGAACTGACATGGAAAGTCTGGCTCCGGCTTTTATAGGAATGATCCAGAATGCAGCATTACTCGTAGCAACTGTATTACTTCTGGACACCTTTTCTCCAGGGTGGAAGGCAGAGGCCACCACAGCAAGAAAATACGTAACAGGATTGTTCCTTGGTCTGATCTGCATAGTGCTTATGATCACTTCCTGGGAGTTCATTCCCGGTCTTGTGTTTGATACCCGTTCCATCCTCATTGCTGTTTCCGGACTCTTTTTCGGAACAATTCCCACCCTCATAACCATGGCCATGGCAGCTGGGTATCGTCTTAGCATAGGCGGCCCTGGTGTATGGATGGGCTTGCTGGTCATTACATCTTCAGGGCTTATAGGTCTGGCATGGCGCAGATTCATTCATAAAGGCCTTCATGAACTTAGTTGGAAAAATCTATACATGTTGGGATTAACAGTACATGTAGTCATGGTTTTTTTTATGATAAGCCTGCCGAGAGAAATCCGGCCTGAAGTCTTTACAGGTCTGATTTTGCCTATTCTGCTGATTTACCCTGCAGGCACAGCTTTCCTGGGTCTGCTCATGGTCAAAAGACTGGCCAGGAACAAAAGCCAGGAAGATCTGCGCCAGAGTGAAACCAGGTTCAGAATGCTGGGAGAAGTAGCTCCAGTTGGTATTATCGTGCTTGATAAAGATGACAATTGCAAATACGTAAGCCCACAAATTGAGACTCTCTTTGGATACAAGCCTGAGGACATGAAAACCCTGGATGACTGGTGGCCCAATGCTTATCCTGACCCTGAGTTCAGAAAAAAAGTCTACAAATCCTGGAAAGATGCCGTTGGTGAAGCTTTGGCAGACCAGAAAGAAATTAGTCCGGTTGTTTTTCCAGTAGCCTGCAAAGACGGGAGAGTGGTTTATACGGAATTTCGTTTAAAAGCTGGAGGAGATATGCTGGTTGTCATCCTGACGGATGTAACAGAACGTCAAAGCGCTCTTCTGGCTCTGAAACAAAGCGAGGAAAAATACCGGGAGCTTTTTGAAGATGCTCCCATTGGAATATTTCAGACATATCCCAAAGGAAAATTTCTTTCAGTAAACCCTGAATTTGCCAGGCTGGCGGGCTACTCCAGTCCTGCTGAAATGCTTTCCCTGGTTGAAAGCATTTCTGATCAGCTTTATGTCAGAAAAGATGACCGGACAAGACTCATGGAGATCCTGAGTCAACAGGGGTATGTACTGAACTACGAGGTTCAATGGAAACGCCTCCAGGGTGATACTTTCTGGGTTTCGCTCAATGTGCGGGAAAAACAGGATCCAAACTTTGAAAAGATTTACAGCGGTTTTTTTGTCGATATCACTGATCGCAAAATTGCTGAACAGGAAAAGGAAAGACTGCACTCCCAGCTTCTGCAGGCCCAGAAAATGGAATCAGTAGGCATGCTGGCTGGAGGTATTGCCCACGATTTCAATAACCTCTTACATGCCATGGGCGGAAATCTTCAGCTTTTATCCACAGGCAAGAAAGCTGATCACCCTGACATAAAACGCATCAAAACTCTGCAAAAATCAGTGCAGCGAGCTTCAGGGATGGTCAAACAGCTTCTGCTGTTCAGCCGCAAGGCTGAAACTGAAAGGCAGGGCATGAACCTGGACCAGGAAATTCTCCACGCCATGAAAATCCTGGAAAGCACAATACCGAAAATGATCAGCCTGAATCTTTCTCTCAAAAGCACCAGGTTTATTAACGCAGACCCTACTCAAGTAGAGCAGGTGGTATACAACCTTGTCAGCAATGCGGCTGATGCCATGCCCCAGGGCGGTAAGCTGAGTATTGACACCAGCGATTTTAAAGTTGACGAACCTGGTCATTCCGGCCTTAAGCCCGGCTTGTATGTCCTGATGCAGGTCTCTGACTCCGGCATTGGAATCAATAAAGAGTCATTGGAACACATTTTTGATCCTTTTTTCACCACAAAGGAAGTTGGAAAGGGAACAGGCCTTGGCCTGGCTTCAGTGTATGGAATTGTCAAGGCGCATCACGGCCATATTTACTGCTACAGCGAGCCAGACCAGGGAACAACCTTTAAAATATTCTGGCCGACTACTGACCAGGTGAAGCATGAATTCATTGTCAGCAGCATTGAGTCCCCTGCTCGCGGCAACTCGGAAACAGTTCTGGTAGTTGATGATGATCCGGATATCAGGGAGGTTACCAGGGAAATGCTGGAAACCAATGGATATAATATTTTGACTGCAGACAGTGGTGAACAGGCTCTGAAAGTCTACTCCTCCCGGGGAAGCAGCATCGACCTGGTCATACTGGACTTGAATATGCCCGGCATTGGAGGACACAAGGCAATGGCTGAAATTCTTGAAATGGATCCAAAGGCCAGAATTCTTATTGCCAGCGGATACTCAACCGTTGGCATGGCCAGTGAAAGCATAAAGTCCGGAGCTGCGGGTTTCCTGGGTAAACCTTTTCAGATGGATGAAATTCTCTCCAGGATAAGAAGTATTCTTGATGCTCCCCCTCAGGCAAAGAGCGATAAGTTTTAAGCGTCTCACCCAGTCAGACCGTAACCGAACCTGCGAGTAACTTATACCTCTCGTTCCCAGGCTCCAGCCTGGGGACGTTTTTCTCTTGCGGCTCCAGCCGCTTCTTCAAAATGTGGCTGGAGCCACAAAAAAGTGGTATTCCCAGGCTGGAGCCTGGGAACAAGAAAAACAGCCTCAGCACGAGATTGCTTCGCTTCGCTCGCAACAAGGATTGCCGCGCTCGAGGACTCGCTCGCAATGACACCTGAGTTGTCAGGGATGCAGTTGCTGAAAACCTGTCACCCACGAGCGAGCCTAAGCGACCGAAGCAATCTGTATGGTAAGACCTTAATGCTCTGAATTTATTACATATACGATTGTAGTTACTTGTAAGCTCCTCACCCGGGCGGCCCTGGACCGAACCTGCGAGTAACTTTACGAGTCTGTCACTTTTCTGAAAATTTGGACAGTCCCCGCGAGGTACTATAAAAAAGATTGATGCTGCATTGGTTCCTGGAAAAATTTGCTTAAATGAAAAAATTTACACAGCGAGGGACAGTCCCTGTGCCTGGCGCAAAGCTCCCATCTTTGACGAAACTTTTCTGGCAAATGTGCATCAATCATAAGCAAAAATCGAGAAAATGTGAAAACTGTAAGCATCTGATTTTATTGGCAATACAATTCCAGTTACTTGTAAGCTCCTCATCCGGGGACCGGGACCGAACCTGCGAGTAACTTTACGGGTCTGTCACTTTTCTGAAAATTGGGACAGTCCCCGCGAGGTACTATAAAAAAGATTGATGCTGCATTGGTTCCTGGAAAAATTTGCTTAAATGAAAAAATTTACACAGCGAGGGACAGTCCCTGTGCCTGGCGCAAAGCTCCCATCTTTGACGAAACTTTTCTGGCAAATGTGCATCAATCATAAGCAAAAATCGAGAAAATGTGAAAACTGTAAGTATCTGATTTTATTGGCAATACAATTCCAGTTACTTAGAAGCTCTTCACCCGGGCGGCCCGGGACCGAACCTGCGAGTAACTTTACGAATCTGTCACTTTTCTGAAAATTGGGACAGTCCCCGCGAGGTGCTATAAAAAAGATTGATACTGCATTGGTTCCTGGAAGAAATTTGCTTCAATGGAAAAATTTACACAGCGAGGGACAGTCCCCCTCCGGGCTGTAAGCCTCCGGGCAGGAAGCTGTGCCAGGCGCAAATCTCCCATCTTTGACGGAATTTGTCTCGTAATTGAGAATCAATAATCAGCAATCAGCAAAAATCGTAAAAATGTTCAAGTTATAACTGTCTGTTTTTGCTATAAATTTAATTTAAGTAGCTTATATGAAATATTTTTTGACACAGCAATACCTTAGATTTGACTTAAATCAAATTGTTTTGCTAAAAAGCTTTTTAAAAGGCAGTTGTTCATCCTGCATCAGTTGATTCAGCAGCTTTTTAATACCTAACATTTTTTGCAATTTTTTTCCGAACATAATCTTAATAAGGCAACAAGACATGTATTATATCAGAAAATCCAAACTTTTTTTGTTTCTTGCTGCTGTAGCAATTATTTTTCTGCTATCCTGTCAGCCTGACCGAAAAAATGAGAAAACCGAGCCCATTAGCATAACATTGGCTGCTTCCACTTATATTGGCAGCGCTCCAATTTTCGTGGCTAAAGAAAAAGGTTTTTTCCTGGATCAGGGTTTAGCTGTGACCCTGATTGTCAATGATGCAGGGGTTGAATCTCTGACAGATCTCAAAGAGTCAAGAGCCCATATGGCCATGGTGGCAGAACTGCCCATTGTTTACTCCTACTTTGATAAATATAAATATACTGATGAAAAGTGGGAAGATCTGGTCATTATAGCGGACATGGTCCTTTCCAATAATATTTCCCGTATCCTGACCCGCAGGGACCGGGGCATAGAAAAACCTGAGGATCTTCGCGGAAAAACCATTGCCGTGCCAAAAGGGACCAGCATTGATTATCTCCTGGACCTTTTTCTGCTGACTCATGGTATTGAGCGCTCTGAAATCATTATTATAGACAAGGATGTTAGATCGCAGGTTGAGGCCATTGTCTACGGGGACGTAGATGCCATCTTTTCATGGCAACCCCATATTGCACAGGCAATTGAACTTCTTGACAGTGAAGCATACCTGATGCCGCTGAATCTCTTTTACCATAATGCCTGGCTGGCAGTAACCCTCAGAGAGTTCGCCCTTGCCAATGCCCATGTCCTGGAAAGTTTTCTCAAGGCACTGCTTCAGGCTGAGCAGTTCATGAGTCGATACCCTGCCCAGGCCATATCTATTCATGCCCAGTATTCAAATCTCAGCCCTGATGTCATTGCCCACTCATGGAAAGACATCCTTTTTGAAGTAAATTTGGGAGAGGCCCTGTTGACTACCATGGAAGATGAGGCACGCTGGGTAATGGGGCGCCATGAGTCAGCCCGTTTAAACCTCCCGGATTTTTTAAGCCTGATACACTTTGAACCAATGCTTAAGGTTAAGCCTCACGGAGTCACCATCATTCAATGACCATTAGAGCCAAGCTGATATTCCTGTCAGTTTTTTTATCAATAATTATTTTTGCGGTCATTGCAGCCAATCTTTATTTTTCCAGGGCAGTAACCCAGGAGATAAAAAAAGATGCAATGGCCCAGGAACTGGCAAGATCTATTGCTGAACTCTCCCTCCTGACCGAATCATATATTTCCCACCAGGAAGCACGCAAGGAAATACAGTGGCTGTCCAGAGCTGAGCGGATTAAAGATGCCATGAACAGGCCCGATATTCCTGATGATATCACTTCTATGCTTCTGGTATTTGATTCGCTTACCAGAGCTTTTGCAATCCTGCGGGAAAATCATCACCAAATTTCAGAACTTATGATTACTGATAATAATGATGAGGAAATAAGGAGGCTGCAGGAAGTTGCTGAACGTATAAGCTCCCGCATGCGCATGGACACACAGAATCTGCTCTCCAGGATGTTTGTGGTGGCCAGCCAGGCACAGGAAAAATCAGTCCTGCTGCAGCAGCGTAACTTCAGGATCGTAGCTGGTCTTGGGATTTTTCTGTTTGTTGCCTCTCTTTTCCTCCTGATAATTTTAGGACTGAATATTTCTCAAGGCATAAATGCTCTGGTAGCAGGTACAGATCGGATGGGGCAAGGAAAGCTTGACTACCGGATACCCAATAAGCGCAGAGACGAACTTGGAAAACTTGCAAAATCCTTTAACTATATGGCGCAGAGTATTCAAAATCTTGTTAATAATGAACGTGCGTCTTCAAAACAGCTGAGCTTAGAAATTTCTGAAAAAGAATTAATTCAAAGTATTTTAAAGGAAAGTGAAAAACGTTATCGTTCCCTTGTAGAGCTGGCTCCTGAGGCCATAATAGTGCAGTCTCAGGGAAAAATTGTTTACATGAACCCAGCAGGTCTAAGGCTGCTGGGCTATGACAACCTTGAACAGGTCAAAGGCAGGGAATTGCTTGATTTTATTCATCCCGAAGACCGGCCTGGGGTTATAGAAAGACTTAAAGAGCTGTCTGCAGGTCAGGAAAGAGTGCCCCCGAGAGAACAGCGCATGCTCAGAGTAGATGGACAATCCGTGGATGTTGAAGTTTCAGCAGGTTCCATCACTTATGGAGGTAAGCCGGCAGCTCAGGCTTTTGTAAGGGATATTACCGAGATGATCCAGCATCGCCGGTACATTACAGAATTAAACTTAAGGCTTGAGGATAAAGTAAGAGAACGTACTGCCCAATTGGAGGAAGCCAATAAGGAACTGGAATCCTTCAGCTACTCCGTATCCCATGATCTTCGTTCCCCCTTGCGGGCCATCAATGGATTCACCAGGATCCTGGTGGAGGATTATGGCTCATCTTTAGATGATGAGGGCCGCAGGATATGTAAGGTGATCACTGATAATGCAGTCAAAATGGGCCAGTTGATTGATGATATCCTCAAGTTTTCCCGCCTGAGCCGAACTTCAATGAGCCTGTCTGATGTTAACATGCAGGACCTGACAGAATCAGTGTATAAAGAGCTGGTTACAGGATATGCTCCGGATATAATTGATTTTCAGGTTGATCCCCTGCCCATGGCATATGGTGATCCGGCCCTTTTGCGTCAGGTTTGGAAAAATCTTTTGTCAAATGCCCTAAAATATACATCCAAAAAGGATAATCCTGAAATAAGAGTTCGGGCTTGGGAAGATGATCAGGAAGTTGTTTATCAGGTTATTGATAATGGGTCAGGATTTGATGAAGCCTATGCCGATAAACTTTTCGGGGTTTTTCAACGCCTGCATACAGAAGCGGAATTTCCCGGAACCGGCGTGGGTCTGGCCATTGTGCAGAGAATAGTGAACCGTCATAATGGAAGAGTCTGGGCCGAAGGTGTTGTTGATAAGGGTGCAAAATTTAATTTTTCTTTACCTTTAAAGAAGGAGTGAAAATGGATTATTCTCAGGCTGTTGATATTTTGCTGGTGGAAGACAATCCTCAGGATGCTGAATTGACTATAAGGGCTTTTAGAAAAAGAAACCTTGCCAACAGCCTCTATCATGTTGAAGACGGAGCAAAGGCTCTTGATTATATCTTTTGCAGAGGAGATTACTCCGAAAGGATCTGCAAGCATAAACCCAAGGTTATTCTACTGGATCTCAAGCTGCCCAAAATTGATGGACTGGAAGTTCTGCAGGCCGTAAAAAGCAATGAAGATACCAGGATAATACCAGTAGTTATTGTAACTTCTTCCAATGAAGATCCTGATATTGAAAGGGCCTACGCCCTGGGTGCCAACAGCTATGTTGTCAAACCCGTCAATTTTGATGATTTTTTTGAGGCCATGAACAGAATAGGATATTACTGGCTGATGCTCAACCGGCACCCAGAAACATCAGGGACTGTATCAGTCGGATAGACTGGAGAAACTTATGAAAAATACACGTGTACTTGTCCTTGAAGACAACCCTTTTGACGCTGAAATTATTGAGCGTGAAGTCAGAAAGTCGCTTTCTGAACCTGATTTTTGCCGGGTTGATAACCGAAATGCTTATATTAAGGCTTTGACTGAATACGAACCGGATATAGTGCTTTCGGATTATAATCTGCCAGGCTTTGACGGCATGAAGGCCCTTGAAATTTTATGCAGCAATTTTCCTGATATTCCATTCATCCTTGTAACCGGAGCTCTGGACGAAGAAACAGCTGTAGAATGCATGAAAGCAGGAGCCTGGGACTATATTCTTAAAGAACGTATTCTCAGGCTTGGACCTGCTGTAATTTCGGCTCTCAAGCAAAGTCAGGAGAGAATTAAATTGAGGGAGGCGGACAAGGCTTTGAGAGCCAGTGAAAAAAGATTTCGACTTCTGGCCCAGAAAGCCCCAGATGGCATTTATATTCAGACAAACAAGAGATTTGCCTTTCTGAATCCTGCTGCTCTTGAACTTCTGGGAGCTGATAATGAAGATCAGCTCCTTGGCAGACCTGTACTGGACAGAGTTCATCCTGATTTTCATGACATGGTGGAAAAGAGATTTCATACTCTTAATGTTGAACGTCAGGAAGTTTACAGAGCTGAACAAATTATGCTCAAAATTGACGGAAGCTCTTTTGACGTTGAGCTGTCAGCAGTACCATTTGAATATGATGGTGAAAAGGGAGCTCTGGTTTTTTTCCAGGATATTTCACAGCGCAAGAAGGATCAAAAGGCTCTGCTTAAGGCTAAGAATGAGGCTGAAGCAGCCAGCCAGGCCAAGGGCAGGTTTCTGGACAACATGAGTCATGAAATCAGAACTCCCATCAACGGAATGATGGGCATGCTGCAGCTTCTGCAAATGGGCAATCTGGATGAAGATCAGAGGGAATACATTGAGCTTGGAATCCAGTCATGTACCAGACTGACCAGGCTTTTGGGCGATATCATGGATGTCTGTCGTATTGGAGCCAGCAGGCTGTCTGTTCATCCAGTCAAATTCAAACTGCATGAGGTGCTGGAAAATACCTGCCAGCTGTTTGAATTTTCAGCAAGACAGAAGGGAATATCACTGACCTGGAGCTTGGATGACAATATCCCTGAGCACATCATAGGTGATCCGATTAGACTGCAGCAGATTTTGTCGAATCTTGTGGACAATGCCCTTAAATTCTCCAGCAAAGGAACAGTCAAGGTGCAGGCATGGGCCATTCCTGCTAAGAGTGACCAAAAGATCAGGGTTTTATTCATAATTTCAGATACTGGCATTGGAATGGACCCCGAGCACTTGTCCCGACTTTTCAAGCCCTTCACCATGGTCGATGACTCCCTGACTCGCAAGCACCAGGGAGCAGGCTTAGGCCTGTCCATAGTCAAATCTCTTGCAGGCCTGATGAGTGGGAGTATTGCTGTAGACAGCGAACCTGGATGCGGGACTGATATTTACTTCAATCCTGTATTTGAAAGACATGATGCCCAAGATCAAAAGGCTGAGCCTTGTGCAACTCAGAAAATTGAGGAGTCTCATGCAGAAAAACGTGTTCTGGTTGTTGATGATGAACCAATCAACCGGATCATGATGGCTCATATGCTTGGCAGGCTTGGTTATAATGCTGATGAGGCCAGCGATGGCAAGCCTGCTCTGGAACTTATTCTCAATAATACTTATGATGCCATTTTTATGGATATTCAAATGCCGGACATGGACGGCATTGAAGCAACCAGGGTAATCCGCAATGATCCAAAATTTAAAGATAAATCAACTACACCCATTATTGCCTTTACTGCCCACGCTCTGGCCGGAGATCGGGAAAGATTTTTAAACGAAGGTATGGATGACTATATTCCCAAGCCTGTGGATAAAGATAAGCTGGTTGAGGCTCTGAACAGACTCCTCAGTTGCATTTAAAATATCGTAGCCCCGGATCCCGGATCAAGGTCCGGGACAGGCTTTGATCCGGTGGCCAGTTTTTTGTAGTTACTTGCAATCTCCTCACCCCGCTGGTTCGGAATCGAACCTGCGAGGATGTTAAATCGCAGGTTGATTAATTCAATCGCTTGGTCAGGTCTGCCCCCATGACGATCAATCTGATTCCTGATTCCTGACTCTTTCCCCAAAAACAAATCAGACTGGACTTTCATCAGGACATGTAATATAGAAATTGAAACAGGGGTTACGATAACCCTGGTTTCGATGATTCTGGATACATGAATTGCAATACCGGAGTGTGCCCATGCGTTTTTATGACAGGGAAGCTGAGCTGAAGATCCTGCAGGATATGCGTTTACAGTCAAGACAAAAAGCCAGAATGACCTTTATTGTCGGAAGAAGAAGAGTTGGTAAAACCAGATTAATCAAAGAGGCATTTTCTTCTGATAATCTTGTATATTTTTTTGTAGCCAAAAAAAATGAAAACTTACTTTGTGAAGAGTACTGCAGTATTATTCAGGAATCCCTGGGAGCTAAAATCATAGGCCAGATTTCAAGCTTTTCCCAGATATTTGAGTATCTGCTTGAGTACTCCTGCAATCATCCATTTACCCTTGCAATAGATGAATTCCAGGAGTTTGTTACGGTCAATCCTGCTGTATATTCTGAAATACAGCACCTCTGGGATACATACAAAGAACGTTCAAAAATGAACCTTGTGCTTTGTGGTTCTGTATATTCTTTAATGAAAAAAATCTTTGAAAACAGCAAAGAGCCTCTTTATGGCCGGGCAGACAGGAAAATAGTGCTTAAACCTCTTGGCACAAACATTCTCAAGCAGATAATGAGTGATTACCATCCGGATTATTCAAACAGGGATTTGCTGTGTTTTTTTATGCTTACTGGAGGAATTGCCAGATACATTGAGCTGCTGGTTGAACAAAATGCCCTGAGCCTGGACAGCATGATCCGGGCTGTGCTTGATGAGCATTCTTTTTTTCTCTATGAGGGCCGCGATGTATTGATTGATGAATTTGGAAAGGATCATGCAACCTATTTTTCAATTTTATCCCTTATTGCCGGTTCAAGAACAGCCAGACCTGAAATGGAAAGTCTTCTTGGGAAAAATATCGGCGGCCACTTGGAACGAATGGAAAAAGACTATGGAATCATCCACAAGGTCAGACCGCTTTTCGCCAAACCAGGAAGTAGAAATCAGAAGTATGCCATAGATGATAACTTTCTTAACTTCTGGTTTCGCTTCATTTTCAAAAACCTGAGTGCCGTAGAGATGGGCAACATGGACTATGTATTCAATGTAGTACAGCGTGACTTGGACACCTTCAGCGGGGCATTCCTGGAAAAGTACTTTATTCAAGAGATGAAACTGTCTGGAAAATTCAACCGCATTGGACCTTCATGGGAGCGCAAGAATAAAAATGAGATCGATATCGTGGCGGTCAATGATATGGACAAAAAACTGGTCATGGCTGAAGTAAAACTAAACAAAAAACATATTAATCTTAATGTTCTTCGCAGAAAAGCTGTCAACATTCTGGCTTCGCATCAGCAATACACTGCTGAATTCATAGGCCTTTCTCTAAGTGATATGTCCCCAGCGCCATGACTTTTGTCCCGGAAAGTGGAGATTCAGCACGGTTTTGCGAATTATATCCAACAGAATTAATATTGAAAAATTGAGGAAAGTACCAAATACGGCAGTCAAGCCTTGAATGCTCCCCTTCATGATCACAAAGTTGCCCGCCATCACTAAGATAGCCTGCCTGGTGCGCTACATCCTATGCAAATATATTGACTTTATTTCTTACAAGTAACTAGAATCGTTTTTCTAATAAAATCAGTTGGTTACAGTTTTCACATTTTTACGATTTCTGCTTATGATTCATGCACATTTGCCTGAAAAGTTCCGTCAAAGATGGGAACTTTGCGCCTGGCACAGGGACTGTCCCTCGCTGTGTAAATTTTTTCATTTAAGCAAATCTCTTCCAGGAACCAATGCAGTATCAATCTTTTTTATAGTACCTCGCGGGGACTGTCCCAGTTTTCAGAAAAGTGACAGAGTCTTAAAGTTACTCACAGGTGCGGTCCCGGTCCGCCCGGGTGAAGAGCTTACAACCAAGAACGAAAAAACCAGGGACCTTGAACTCTCAAGTTAATTACCTGAAGCATGGATGTCCGCCCACGGATGAAGGCGCAGCATTCCTATTTCCTGAAAAATTTCCATCAACAGGATGGCTCCTGCAAAAACTAAGGCCAGACTGCATATAATGCGCATTTTGGTAGAATGGGCTTTATCTAAGATGACTATGAGTGTAGGAAGGATGCCGAATAAAATTACAATGCCGACGCCTCCAACAATGTCCAGAGCTTTGAGAAAGATATCAGGATAGACAAGCGCAGTTAGAAGAGGGGGGGTAAAGGTGGCAAAGATAACCATAACCCGGTTGTTTATTCCAAAGGTGTTATAGAGAAGATCACGGAGAAATCCCTGTAAACCCAGACCATTGGCAAGAAATGATGTGGAAATGGCCACCAGGGCAAAAACAGATCCCATTATTATAAATACAGGATTTGCAATAATGACTCCCATGGGAATTGTAGCCGGAGTATTGGTGTGCCAGGCAGCAAGAATACTGTTTTCGCCAGTCAGGGGTACCACTCCGATGCCCACCAGAACCCACAGGGAATTCATGATAAAGGCCATAAACATTCCCAGCAATACTGCCTTTTTAAAAGCCTTCATATCCCAGTTCAGCTGAGTGCTGACCGTGGGGATTATGTTATGGAAATGAAATGCCGTAACAATGATGGGCAGGGTGGCTGGTAAAAAAAACCAGTCTGAATAATTAGCCCTTGATAATTCTACGTGTCCGGAACTTAAGGCCACCAGCAGAATAAACGTTCCAGCAAGAAAAATCACCAGAAAAGTATTCAGGCGCTGAATAATGGATAAGTTTATGCATGTCAGCACGATCAGGGGCATGGCAAAAAACAGGGTAACCAGCGTTGCCTGACCCTCAATTCCTGCCAGACTGGCTACAATCTTAGCTCCTCCAGTAAAATATGCGGTTAGCAGTCCATAAAGGATTATCATATTGGCAATGATGGCTGCCCATTTGCCGAATCTGCCCAGAAAAGTTTCATACAGGGAAGGGTAGTCAAAAGTCTCGTTTCGGCCTTTGGCTGACTGCTCTCCAAGGATTACAGCGGTTAAAAACATCATTGCCCCGCCTGCAATCATGGCCAGCATTGATGGACCAAGACCTGCAAGTCCTGTATTTATTGGCAGACCAAGAATCCCAGCCCCCACCAGATTGCCTGCAATTAGAGCTGAGCAGGCAATAATGAGCCCAGTGCCCGGCGATACCTGTTTGTTTTGACTATGCATTTTGTTATTCCTTATAATTTTATAAGTAACTTCAAAAAAACTGGACCCCGGATCAAAGCCTGTCCCGGACCTTGATCCGGGATCCGGGGTGACGGTTAAAGCAAAGTGAAGCTCATTATCGTCATTCCGGCGAAAGCCGGAATCCAGGTTTTGATATTAAGAAGCGGCTGGAGCCGCAAGTACTTAACGTCCCCAGGCTGGAGCCTGGGAACGAGGGGGCGCGGTGTACCTGTCCTCTGTTTACTTACAAAAAGACTAAACTCTTGCATTATTTTGAGGTTTGAATGCCCTGGCCAGACCGCCCTGGGATGTTTCCCGGTATAAACTTGGGAGGTCATGTCCGGTCTGCTGCATAACATCCACCACCTGGTCAAAACTTATCAGGTGACGACCGTCTGAAAGCAGGGAATATTCAGCAGCAGCCAGGCCTCTTATGGCACCAAATGCATTTCGTTCTATGCAGGGGACTTGCACCAGCCCCAAAACCGGATCACATGTCAGTCCCAGATGATGCTCAAGACCAATTTCAGCAGCATACTCCACCTGATGCGGTGTACCTCCCATCAATTGAGCAGCTGCAGCAGAAGCCATGGCACAGGCTACTCCCACCTCACCCTGACAGCCCACCTCTGCACCAGAAATAGAGGCGTTTCTCTTAACCAGATTGCCCACAATGCCGGCAGTGGCCATGGCCTTGATTATGCTGTCCTCAGAGACTTTGAGCTCTTTTTTCAGATAAAGAAGAACCGCAGGGAGCACCCCGCACGATCCGCAGGTTGGCGCAGTCACAACAAAACCCCCAGCAGCATTCTGCTCGGATACAGCCAGGGCGTAAGCTGAAAGGAGTGCTGTGCGCTGTGATTTTTTATGCAGCTGTTTTGTTCTGGCCATAAAGCTATGGGCTTTGCGCTTGAGGTGCAGGCCACCAGGCAGACAGCCTTCTTTACCAAGACCTTCTTCAGCTGACTGTTTGATCTTGGCCCAGACAAATTTCAAATATTCCCAAAGTGATGGGCCCTCGGTTTCCATTGTTAGAGACCATATGGGCTGGCCGGTCTTTTCGGTCCACTCCAGCACCATGGCCATGGAATCCTGCTTGTACACATAAGGGGTTTCTGCCTGACATTGCCCCAGTTCACGCAGTTCTCCGCCTCCAATACTGAATACAGTCCATTCTTCCAGCAGATTGTTGTTGCCATCAAAAGATCTGAAGCGCATGCCATTGGGATGAAAGTCAAGACTGCTCTCATGCCAGATAATTTCGCAGGATAAGGGTGCAAGGCCCGATAATATTGCCTGGTCTGTAAGGTGTCCTTTGCCGGTCAGACTCAGGCTTCCGTAAAGATCCACCTTTATCTGGCAGGCTTTTGAGTTACGCTCGCGAAATATTTCCGCAGCCCGTCTGGGCCCCATGGTATGGCTGCTGGAAGGCCCCATGCCGTAGCGGTAAAGCTCTTTTAAAGATTGCACATTTTTTCCTTCAATTCTGGTGAAAAGACATCTGACTAAAGGGTGCACTACGCGTTTCTGAAAAGTCACTTGGAGACAGTCCCGAAGCATGGACAGTCCCCCTCCAGGCAGGAAGCAGTGTCAAGCCGTCACAATCGGGTTTTAACCTTAGTAACTTACTGCCACAGTCCTGTAGAAAAAAAGAAATTTTTTAACCCTGACAAGAGCAATAATATCCAGGGTCCTTATTCTTCAGCCTTCAGCCTTTAGCCTTCAGCCTTTAGCCTTTAGCCTTTAGTCTGAAAAATACGGTTATCGCCCCGGGTTGAAACGATCCTTGTTTAAATTGGGTTGTGGGCACAACCCGCATTAGAATACTATGACAATATTTTCAGGAACAAGATCAGTTGGCAAATTTGACTGGAAGCTCCTGAATCCTGCCACCAATGATAGAGTTACTGAGCAGCATCTTCCTCTGTGTTTTGCATTTTTTTGCTGTTTTTTTGTGGTCCGAAATAAATCAGTCCAAATATCAGCCATGCCAGAGCTAAGACCGAAGTTCCAGCGAGTATTGGTGCAGGGCCGAATTGATAGATTAGTGGCAGGGAAGCTGCAGTGAACAAGCCTCCTCCTACAACCGGCTCAAACATCAGCTGCTTGTAGCCAAAGCTTTCCATGGCACCTGTTTTGTTGTCAGGGTCAACAATACGCATAAGCAGAAGTCCTATGACTGTCATTCCCATGCATTGCCCAAAGTTACCCATGCCCATGGCAAAAGAGTTTCTCGGAAACATAAGCGGGGCAAGCACGATAAAACCAAAGAGGTTCCAGGCTATTCCTGCAGCTGCAATTATTAAAAAGGGATAGATATTTTCGCCAATGGCCATTAATGACAGTGTAGCCAGGGCAGAAACAATAAGTATATCTAATGCTGCACCAGAAATGCGATTTATAAGTTTGCGGTCAATGTATTTTGAGTAATGTACTTTATCCAGAAAGATCTGGATAAGGACGCCGCCAATCATGGCCAGGGGAAAAAGAGGCACGTGGCGCATAAGTTCAAAGTCACTTCCACCAAAAGCCATTCGTTCCAAGATCATAAGTCCCTGATGTAAAAGCCAGCCAAAGCCTATGGCTGCACCGACCAAAGCCAGATGCAGGGAAAGAGGCTCGGTCATGGCGCTGAATTTATCAATATCAAGATTTTGGGTCTCTCTTTCATCATGGTCTGCAAGTTCTTCCATGTCCTGACTGCTGGTTTTGTCAGGGGGATTAATCCTGCCAGTACGAACTCCCCAGTTGATGAGCAAAATGCCAAGAAGAGTTCCCATTACAACCCCAACAGTTGCCAGCGCCAGAGCCAGATCTGCTCCATCTGCAAAACCAAGCTCCTTAAAAGTATCGGCAAGGCCTGCAGCAGTCCCATGGCCGCCTTCAAAGCTGATTTCTATCAGTGCTCCGGATAAGGGGCTGATGCCCCACACGGGAGTCAGCAGAAAAAGAGCAAGGGAAATGCCTATTACATATTGTCCCCAGGCCATGGTTTGACCATGAGCCACCATGGGGCCTGCTTTATGCCAGATTTCTTTTACTGGAGGAATTTTTTTGCCGAGAAACAGGGCAGCAAAAACCACGCTTATAAGCAGCCCGGGAAGTCCTGACCAGACATCAAGAATGCTTTGCGGGAATAGACCCTGCCAGAGCCAGTGTTCTTGTTTGATTATCAATTGAAGACCGTTGCCAAGGACCTGGTGGCCTAAAATCAGCCCGATAAAGCCGGCAATGATGGACGCGGGTATGAATAGCTTTTGAAAGATTTCGAATTTGCGACGAATTATTTTTCCTGCAATGAGCAGAATGCCAATAATGATTAGTGCATAGAATATTTGTTCAAGGTTCATGCTTTAGCTCATATATGTTTTGTTAAAGGTTGGAAAGATATTTTTTCACGCTGCAACAAAAGATTTATTCCAATGTATCTGCTTAGCCTGGTCTATGGCACGGGACCTTTCAAGCCCCGACCCTGGTTTGATACTTCTTGAAATTCTCAGCCTGTTCAAAGATTTCCTTATATACTTCATCCCGGTCCACCGGGGGATAGCCGTGCTCGGCCAGGAGAATGATCAGATCAGCCTTGAGTTCGGCCTTGATATCGTCACGGCGGTCCCAGTCCGTGTATCTGGCCTTGTCGAAAGACGGGCTACAAAAAAAATCACTTCTTAACCTTATGAATCTTGTCATGACATACAGTACAAAAAGTTTGGAGGTTTTCTTTTGTATTCTTACCACCCTTCGCATGATATTGAATGTGGTGCAATTCGAGGTGCCTTGGATCGGAGGGGTTCCATTCTTCATGTGACCAGCTGCACTCACTGCATTTGTATCCATCTCTCCGCAGCACTTCCCTGCGAATATTGTCTGGTATCTTCCTATCGTGTTCATAACCTTGACGGTCGGCTTCAAGCGTGTAGGCACCTATTGCCAGGTCCGGGCGGCCTGTAGACTTGGTGACTATGGGCCACCCTAGTTCAGTCCTGAGCTCGCGGACCCGTCTTGCCCATTCCATTTTGTTTCCTGAAACATATCGTAATTCTTAGTTGGTGACCTGTTTGCCCACATTTTTCCGGAGATATTTGAGAATTTTGCTGCGAATCGAACCTTTTTCTTTACGAATGCTATTGGCCAGATTCCACCGGTGGGCCGCATCCCTGTCCTGGTCTTCATCAAGCAGTACATAATCGTCTGGTTTCATGTCCCGGTATTCATCAGGAATTTCCACCTCCTGATCCAGAAGCATTTCCTTTATGGTCACACCGCTAGCAACGGACCAACCGAACTGAACCCTCAATTCCCTTATCCTTCGAGGGTAATCCTGTATTCCGGAGACAACCATCAGTTCATCACAGGCAATCACCACTTTGGGATATTTACGAAAGTAATAAAGAATACGCTCTCTCGCAGAGGATGTGTGCTTTGAAGAGACCAACGATTGGCCCATCTTTCGTAGTTTATGGAAAACCGGCACCAAGGCAGTTACTTTTGATCGAAGGTCATCCTTCTTAAGCTCGACCTTGAAGTTGAGAATCAGGTTTTCGATTTCCTGAAGTGTTTTTTCCTGATCAACCGTCATTTAAAAAAACCTCTAATTTTTTTGACAAGTTTTGTGCATTTCTGGTTTCACATTCCCAAATCACAAGTACGTCCCAGCCCAGATCCTTCAAATGCTGAATGTTGTTCCTGTCCCTATTGATATTGTCGTTGAGCTTCTTGTTCCAGAAAGACTGGTTTTCATTCGGCCGTTTACGCTTGGAGCACTTTTCATGTCCATGCCAGAAACATCCGTGAACGAATATGATTTTTTTGAGCCTGGGCAGGACGATGTCAGGGGTTCCGGGTAAATCTCTCCGATGGAGGCGAAACCTGAATCCCATGCGAAAGACCATGGACCTCACTATCATTTCAGGTTTGGTATTACAGCCTTTTACCCGGCTCATGACCCAGCTTCTTTTTTCTTCGCTGAAGCAGTCAACCATTGTGGTAACCCTTGAAGGTCAAAAGAGTGTAAACCACGTCCGCTACACGGGCCGCCATCACAGGAGGAACCGCATTGCCGATTTGCTTGGCAATTTCAATCTTGGTTCCCTTGAGGACGAACTCATCCGGAAAGGTCTGCAGTCTGGCTGCTTCACGGTGGGTTATGGGTCTGTGTTGCTGAGGATGAAGATATCTGCCCTTTTCGGGTTTAAAAAACTCGGTACGGATGGTGAACGCAGGTTTGTCCCACCAAAGCCTTCCAAATAAATCCGTTCCACCTGATTTTTTTCTGAGCCAGCACTTGGGTGTGAGATCAGGGGCGACTTTTTGCAGATCGAAGCGGTTCATTCCCTCATCCGGGATTGCCCGGTATCTTTTCCGGCTGAGTTCAGTAGGATTACGTCCAAAATGCAGATCCAACGGTGGTGGAACATTTCTTATTTCAGTTCCTTCAGGCGGGGGCAAATCTCCTATTGCATCCCTGACACTCTTCCATTTCTTTGGCTTATGCAGATAATCGCTCAGTTTTAATAACGACGAAGAATGCTTACTGTTTTTTCCATTGGGATTGTAATGGGTTTTTCGTGGCGGAAACAGCACTTTGGGATCGATTATCCTGCATCCTATGATGAACGCCCGGCGGCGGGTCTGAGGGACCCCATAGTCTGCAGCGCATAGTACCTCGGCCCAGACCTTGAAGCCCATGGCTTGGGCCATGCCGATAATTTCACCGTGCTCAAATGATCCTAAAAGTTGAGGAACGTTTTCCATGACAAAGGCCTTTGCCCCTGAACGTTCGACAATTTCAAGAAAAGGCCTCCAAAGCTGTTTTCTGGGATCGCCATCACGATTTTTATTCAACAGGCTGAACCCCTGGCAAGGAGGCCCCCCGATTACCACGTCAGCATCCGGTATGGTAATGGCGGGATTTTTCAATATCTCGACAATGTCTCCTGGAATACAGTGTCCTCCGAAATTTTTATTGTATGTCTCAACGCAGTATTTATCGAAGTCGTTGGCCCAAACCGGCTTAAAGGCGTGGTTGAGAAACCCGGAAAATCCCAAAGTCATACCTCCAGCCCCGGAGAATGCGTCGATAATTCGGAAACTTGTGCTACTGCCTCTTAATCGGCCGCATGCTCTTTGATCATAAATCCTCTGGTCTTCTTGAAAGATGGAAAGATCATTAACTTCGTTTTTGGTGGTGTATTCCATTGTTTTGATTGGTGCTGGTTGTTAATTCAAGAGATGCAAACCATGTTGGATGTTTATCTCCTGGCCATTGATTTCTTATAGATTATCTGGCGGAACAGTTGTTTGGGGTCGGACCAAGCCAATCTGCTGAATTTTCAAATGATACGTTCCAAAAACAGGCTGATATTCTGCCTTAGAACGCCTGTTTTACCCTCAAAATGGGCACTGTAAGAGTCTTCAGGTTGTCATTGGAGCACTGATGACCACACCCTGTTCCCTGGATATTATCAGAAAAGCCTTTAAAAAAGCCCTTTTGAATCAAATTCAGGTCAAGTAACCATTTTCTTCAGTGGATTACAAGAAAAAAAGCCAGGCCCATATCTATGCAGCCAGGGTCGCGGCAGGAATGCAGGTTAGCCCGGCTCTGCTCTCATTCTTTTCCTCCTTCCCTATTGACCTTAAACACATGTCTGGCATCCAGTTCCCGTGCCAGCTCATCCTCACTGGGCAGGACTCGCAGATATTTGGCAGCAAGGAACTGTTCTCTGTCGATTCAGGATCAGGAACCCGCATTATGAGCCGGTAATGGGACCAACCCAATTCGCTACGCAACGTGTAGCCTTTTCCCAAATCTGGAAACGTAAGGAAGAACTGTCTGAAATTCTTGAGGTTGGCAACAGAAAATCCCTAAAATTACCCAATGCGTTACCCAATTCATTGGACATTACCCAATTCCCACTTGGCGGTTTTTTCCCACCGGGCGTTCTGGCCGCGGCCTAGACATTTAACCTGATCCCTGGCCCGAAGATTTTTGAGAATGCGCCGGATCATATCCACGCTAACGTTGGGGCACTTGTTTTGGAGTTCGGCCACACTGAAAGAACCAGATATGTTGTTGATAGCGTGTAATACGAGTCTTGTTTTTTCGCCCTTGGGACTCTGCATTCGCCCGATACGCTGCTCAAATTCAAGACAGGCCGTCCTGATGATGGAAAGAATGAAATTGATGTATGGCCAGGGGTCGTGTTTGCCTTCATGCCAGCCCTGGGAACTTTGCTCCAGGGTCTCGTAATATCGTTCCTTGTTCTGTTCGATGAGGCGCTCCAGACTGATATACCGTCCTACCTCTAAACCCAAATGGTAACACTGCAGAAGCAAGAGCAGCCTTGAAACACGACCGTTGCCGTCACGAAAGGGGTTGATGCACAAAAAATCAAGGTTGAAGGCAGCCAGAAGGACAAACCCTGGAACTATACGATCACCGATGGCATCTTCGTACAATCCGATCATCTCCTTCATGTAACTCGGTGTAACCTTGGCTGAAACAGTTCTGAAGCGGACCCGTGACCGGCCATCCTGATACTTTTCGATAATATCGCCGTCTTTCTCCTTGTATTTTCCGGCATCCCAGATCTCACCGCGTGTCATACGGTGGAACTGAAGAATCGTTTCTTCGGATACAGGGATTTTTAAGCCTTGATCATGAATCCAGGTCAAGGCCTGTCTGTATCCCCGGACTTCTTCCTCATCACGGTGCTTCAGAAGAGGCTGGCCGAAAACGATGGTGGTAATACGAGATTGATCGACTTCAACGCCTTCAATCCGGTTGGACGACACCGCGCTTTCAACGAGGGCGTGCTCCCGCAGAGCCTTGAGACGCTGGGGCGATTGGCGGGAAAATAATTCCTGTTTGCCCCGTGCCTCGCCAAGGTCCGCCAAATACCAGGATGTGGCTGCCGGCACGGAATCGAACCTGCTGGAAAATAGCCGCAGGGTCGTCATGACTTTTTCCCTCTGTACGGCAAGTTGTTTTCTTTAACCATCATTTCATTATTCTCAATTAGCCAATGGCTTGCCCCCAGCCTGTTCCCTGGGTATTATCAGAAAAGCCTTGAAAAGTCCCTGTTTAATCAAATTCCGGTCAAGTAACCATTTTTTGGTGGGGATTACAAGCGAAAAAGGCAGGCCCGTATTCACGCTCATGAAGACCTGATCGTCTGAGCTTGATGTTTAAAAGGTTCTTTATGTAAGGTTGCTACCGAGTACTTCTCTGACATTCAGCCCATCTTCTACCAGTTCATCGTATCCGTGTTCCGATATTCTTACATCGCCACAAAAGTAGTGCCGAAAAAATAAGCCTGAAATAAGATAACATTTTGAAATAACATAGAATTTCGACTAAACATGCGGAAGCTGGGGTTAAGGTTATGGTTGCATATAAGAGATAATAGCTTTAAATGAAACCCCGACAAAAAAAGTTCATACGGCAAACTAATAAATTCAATTGTTTATCAGAATCAATCATTCATATTCAGGAGGGTAGGAATGCCAAAAGTAACATACCTGTTGACAATTATTTTTGCTTTACAATTATACTCATTTAATCCTGGCGTGATACTTGCCCAGGACAAAAATGATAATTCCGGTAAACCTGTTATCGGGGTCATACTGCCTTTTTCATCAGCATTTTCTGACATTGCTTTGGAGCAACAAAAAGCAATCATGATTGGCGCTGAAAAATATAATCAACTTTATGAACTTGTTTTTAAAGATGGTGGTGCTGACAAACAAAGTGCTGTCAACGTTTTCCAGGAACTAATCCGCTTTGAGGACAAACTTCACACTGTCATCTCCTGTTCAAGCTGGGCTTCAGATGCAATTCACCCCCTGGCGGCTGAAGAGAATATATTCCATATAGCCATTGGAAGTGCCGCTCTTGATCGTAAAGCTGAAAACAGGACAGTGAGGTTTACCCTTGATGCCGTACAGGAGCAGCGTCAACTAAATGAGTACCTTGAATCTTTTGAACGTATCGCTGTTATGGGAATGGACAATAATCTGGGAAAAAGCTGGATTGAAATGCTTAAAAACAGATTCCCAGACCGAATAGTTGCTGACCATGTGTACGATCCTCAACAATTAGACATCAGAACAAAACTTAAGGATATATATAACAGCAGTCCGGATGCTTTAGTCCTTATCAGTGCCGGTGAGGCAGCTGAAATTGCAAAGAAGGCCCGTCTGTCCGGGATTAACTCACAGCTCGTGGGGACACGTCCTATAGAGAGATCAGAGCTCTTAAATGAACCAGAGTTTACAAATGGTCTTGTCTATACTTATCCATCCTACAATTTAGATCACAGCTTCATAGCTGACTTTGAAGCACTACATCAGGAAATACCCGGTTTCTTTGGTGTTGAAGCATTTGATGCCATAACAACTCTGTCTCAGGCCATGGAAAATGGTCTTTCGAGACCTGATGAGCTATTTCGCTGGTATGAAGGGAAGATATTTACAGGTGCATTGGGCAGGGTAGAATTTAATGCTCAGGGTGATGCTTCATATCCTTATCTTTATAAAGAAATAGCTGAAGGTAAATTTAAGGTAGCTGATTTTCAGTTTCCCATGCTTTTGAAGTCAGCTGAGGAAGAATTAACATCTATCCTTGCCCAAATGGATAAGAACATTGCAAAAGCTGCAAAAAAACTTTCTCATACTGGTCTTACCGGACCGGAAGCTTCAAAAATACTTCAAAACTTATACAGCGAGAATCCATACGCCTTTAACTCGGTCAGTGTAGACAGAAAGGGAATCATCAAAAATGTAGCTCCTGATATTTACGAGGAAGTTATTGGGAAAGACATAAGCAATCAGGAACAGATTATTCGTTTGCACGAGACACAGAAACCGGTATTAAGTCAGGCTATTCCAATGGTTGAAGGTTTTGTAAGCATTGATCTGGAGTATCCTGTTTTTGATTCTGACAATGAATTTATTGGATCAGTGAGTATCCTTCTGAAACCTGAATTTTTTGCCAGCGTTATTGAACAGAAGGTATATAATTTTCCTGTTGAAATGCTTGTCCTTCAGACAGACGGCACAATTATATACGAGATAAATGAAGAGGAAATCGGCAAAAATGCTTTTTATGATCCAATGTATGAAGATTTTCCATCAGTTATAAAGGTTGCCCGTAAAATGGTCAAAGAGCCTGAAGGTAAGGGTGAATATCGGTTTATGGACGCATATATGGATCAAATCGTAGAAAAAAAGATCATCTGGACCAGCATTGGTCTTCATGGAACTGAGTATCGTCTGGGGTTAATCTACTCTGGCTCATAATTTTATTCAGGACAAAAGATGGGTTTGCTGTATTTTTATATTGGATGACAGTCACGCTTCTGTCTCCTTTTTAGGTAGGCGCAATAAAACATAATCATCAAGCAGGTACGTTATTCTCTCAATCCTGTGGGTAGCCTGCCAGGCAGTCTTAAGAGTCAGATCATGTTTTTGCAGGCTAACCCCACCATATCTGGTGCGTATCTCATTAAAATGTTCCTGATGGCTCAAGGCCAAACCCTCCAGCATTGAGGATGTGACTGCAAAAAAAAACCTGTTTCCGGAAAGAAAACAATCAGTTCAGCATCCGGAAATAATAAATTTCCGGATGGAAACCAGTTACATAACCCTGGCATGAAGAGTTGATGAGTGCTCTCCATGCCCTGCTTCGGCCCTTTTATGCCTTTTTATGATTGCTGTCAGTCCTCGGAGCCTCGTTGACTGATTCACTATTCATTCTCTTCATATCTTCCCTTCTCGTTGTTTGTAGCCAATCTGGAGCTGATGATTCGTATTCGTTCCCCTCTGTCAGTATGGACGATAACCATAAGCCGCCCTTGAATGGATCGCCCAATCAGGACAAAGCGTTCCTCACTGATAAATTCAGGTAAAAAAATTATCATTCAGTTAATAACCGGAATAAGATACCTGTCAACAGGAGCAAAGTTATCCGTTAAAACAGGAAGTGAATGTTCAAAATCTCCAGCCCATACATTCTGAAGCATCCTGTCAATTTCTGGATCAGTACTTTCCAGACTTACCGGATCAGAAGATTTAAACGCTGCAATAATAATATTCTGGTTACTTTCAGGATTTTTATGGCTGTCCACAAGAAAAGCCATTGTCTGCGGAAAGATTTCGGCAAAGGTCTGGTATTGGGCCTGAAAGAAACGGCTGTTGGGACCTTCAACAGGTGATATTATGTTCATAAGGACCACTGATCCAGGTGTTAGAAGCCGATACATATGTTTTACCGCCTCAATGGTGGTCATTTGAAACGGGATGTAGTACGAGCTGCTGAAAACGTCGGATATGATTGCGTCGTACTTTTCTTGAGCGGTGTTGAGAAAAGACCTGGCGTCCATATGAATGGTGCGCATTCTTGGGTTTTCGTTCAATTTAAAGTGTTTTTTGGCCAGACTGGTGAAGAGAGGGTCAAGCTCAACAACATCAATTTCAGCATTGGGCAATGAAGCCAGGTAATATTTGGGAAATGAGTAGGCTCCGCCACCAAGCATTAGAGATATTTGAATATCTGGATTGAAGTGCTCAATGAGCTTGAAGTATTTGGTGTACTCAAGGATAAGCTCGGTTGGATCATCAACATACATTGCAGATTGAAATCTGTTGGGGCTGGTGGTTGCAACCCTTACCATTCTGCCTGAATCCTGTTCATAACCTTGAAAGATTTGTATCCGGCTATAACGCGAATCATAATCATAGAAGCCCTGTTCCTGAGCCAGGCTGCGGTAAGATGTAACAGTTGCTATGCCCAGAGCACCAACAAGCATGAGAGCAAGCTTGGCCCAGGCAGCAGGTTTAATTGCTGCAAGTAAAGAAAGAAGACCCATGACCATAGCAAGAAAAAACAAAATGCTTGTACTGGCAAAAAAGGCCACAAGTACAAACCCTGAAAGAAAGGTTCCTATGATGCTGCCTATAGTAGATAGTGCATACATGCGACCAACTGCTGACCCGGATGTTTCTAAACTTTTGATCCTCATTTTCACAGCATATGGAGTGATCATTCCCAGTCCAATACTTGGTGGTCCAAACAAAATTGTGGTGGCCAGAATCACATTCATATAAATGCCCGCACCTGAGTCAAGGAGAAAAGAGAGTACAGGCCTGTGAATCATAGTACAGAAGGCAATCAAAAGTCCTGAAGAAAGTATTATAATGGACAGTCTGCCCATGGTAGGGCCCTGGTCTGCAAACTTTCCACCCACGGCATACCCCACGCTCAAGCTTGCCAGGACTATACCTATCAATCCTGTCCAGACAATAATTGAAGTCCCCAAGTATGGAGCCATAATTCGGGCCCCAACCAGTTCCAGGATCATAACTACAGCCCCTGATGTGAAAACTATTAATTCTAAAGAGTAGTTTTTCATGATAAATGTCGCATCCTTAGGAGAAATTGAAAGTGAAAAGAGCTGCATTCGGGCGGCTCAGGATCAAACTTTCGAGTGCCAAGTGCTTTCGGCGCTCACTACTTTATCGACTTTGACCATGAGTTGCAAACTGCAAAAACTGATGGTGAATTTTTGTAGTCAAAATGACAAAGATAAGATATTAATTGTTTCTTGCAAACAGGAACGAAGGACCAGGAACTTTGAACTCTCAAGTTGGGGATATGTATGCATCAAAATCAGGAAAACAATAATGGTTGTGATCATTGCAGGTCGCTAATCAGCCACCTTCCAGATGTTATTGCCCGTTTGGATAAGGATTGCAGGCATATTTATATAAGCCCTGCTATAGAAAAGTATCTGCATATGAGTATTGATGAGATTCTTGGCAAGACCTTCAGTGATCTTGGCTTGCAGTCTGATCAGATTGTGTTTCTGGAAAGTCAAATTAAACAGGTTTTTGAAACTGCCAAGAGTCGCGAAACTAGCTTTGCCTTTACATGGTTAGATAAAAAGCTGATTTTTAACTGGAGGATTATTCCTGAATTTCAAGGGGATGAAGTAGCAAGTGTATTGTGTATCTTCAGGGACGTTACAGAAGAGCAGAAAGCGCGCATTGCCTACAAGTCCATTTTTGCAAAGATGTTTGAAGGTTACTTTTTTAGCAAAGTAATTTGTGACCAGAACGGACAACCTGTTGACCTTGAAGTTCTTTCAGCTAATGAGTCAGCTGAAAAAATCATTGATTTTTCTGCTGCTGATGTTGTTGGTAAAAGAATTCTTGATTTGTTTCCCAGAATCGAAAAATTCTGGATTGAAAGATTCGGCAGAGTAGCCCTGACAGGAGAACAGGATCAGTTTGATGGTTACAGCGTACAGTTTGATAAATATTTTGAGGTTTCTGCCTATTCTACCATGAAGAATTACGTTGCAGTTATATTTAGAGATATAACGCAGCGCATTCAGGATCGCAACGACCTGTTAAAAGCCAAGCATCAGGCTGACAAGACCAGGGCCGAAGTTGAAGAAATTAACACGCAACTGGAAAAGGCCCTGGTTTATTCCAGAGAAATGGCTCAGAAGGCTGAGGAAGCGAGTAAGATCAAAAGTGAGTTTCTTGCCAATATGAGTCATGAAATAAGAACTCCCCTGAATGGAATTCTGGGAATGCTGCAGCTTGTGGAAACAACCCCCCTTGACGAGGAGCAGACTGAGTATATCCACAATGCATTGTCATCTGGACGCAGGCTGACTAAATTACTTAGTGATATTCTCGACATTTCACGATTTGAATCAGGCAGGATGAGAATATCCCATGAAACATTTGATCTCGCAGAGTTATTGCGCGGAGTATACGAAGCCTTTTTGCATGAGGCCAGTATCAAGGATATTTCATTTAATTTGAATATTGATAAAAAAGTCCCTCACATGCTCAAGGGTGACAGCAAGAGGGTTTCACAAATTTTTTTGAATCTTGTGGGCAATGCTTTGAAGTTTACTTCCAAAGGCAGTGTCAGGATTGATGTGCATCGTCTCCAACAGGATGAAGAAAAGGTTGACCTCTTGTTTATCGTTAGTGATACAGGTATTGGTATCCCTGACAAAATTCTGGAAAAGGCGTTTGAACCATTTACTCAGGCTGACTCTTCATATACCAAAGATTATGAGGGAGTAGGGCTTGGATTGAGCATTGTCAAAAGACTGCTTCAGGCTATGAACGGCAACCTTTCCATTGAATCAGAAGATAATGCCGGCAGTTCGGTATACGTCAAAATATCCTTCAGTGTTGCTCGTGGAAGTGATGTTCAAGCCTTGGATGAAGCAGAGGTTTCCGGTCAAAAGTCACTTGCAGCTCCGAGAATTTTACTGGCAGAGGATGATAGAATAAACAGGCTTCTCGTGGAAAAGATGCTCAAAAGACTCGGGTGTATTGTCAAGAGTGTTGAGAATGGCAAAGATGCGGTTCAATGCCTTGAAAATGATACTTTTGACTGTGTTCTCATGGATGTTCAGATGCCGGTTATGAATGGAGTAGAAGCCACACATGAGATTCGTAATTCTGATAAAATTGCCAATGCTGAAGAGATTCCTATCATAGCTGTGACATCCTACGCCATGGCAGGAGACCGTGAAAAATTTATTCAATCCGGTATGAATGATTACCTTGCCAAGCCTGTTGAGTTCGATGGATTGTCAGGTATGCTTGCCAAGCATGTGAGAAATAAGAAGCAGTCTGCTGTTTTAGTGTGATCCAGGGTATAAGGATGCCAGGTTCCCCTTCCCAATGACCTAAATTTTGGAGACTGACATGTCATCAAATTCATATCAGGCAGATAAATCAGCCCATGGCGGCAAGATGGATACTCCTGTAGTAATAGCCAATCCGATTTATGATGCTGTATTTAAGTATCTGATGGACGATTTGCCTGTGGCCAGGGTGATCATTTCCACCATCATTGGCCAGGAGGTTGAGGAGCTGGAGTTTAAGCAGCGGGAACGTTCAGCTCAAGTGGCTTCTCTTGGAGTGACCATCTTTCGTTTGGACTTTTCAGCTGTAATCAAAACCGCTGAT
>NZ_JYNP01000159.1 GCF_000934755.1 Desulfonatronovibrio magnus | reverse complement strand
TTTTTTGCATCCATACCAAGCGACTGGTACCGCAAGAATCAATTATCCCGGTATGAAGGTTATTACGCCTCGGTTGTGTACTGCTATTTTGCCGCTCTGGGTTTAAATGTTCATCCTGAAGATCCCACCAATAAGGGGCGGCTGGACTTGTCAATTCGTTTTCAGGGGCGGGTATATATTATAGAGTTCAAAGTAGTGGAGCTTGCGGGTGAGGGCAAGCCTCTGGAGCAGATTAAAGTCAGAGGATACGCAGAAAAGTATGCAGGCCATGAAGTTTATCTCATAGGTGTGGAGTTTTCCAGCCAGGACCGCAATATTGTGAGTTTTGAGTGGGAGAAGAATTAGGAATGCCGGGATAAAACATAATGTTGGGATAGAAGAAGAGAAGTGCTGTGATGTCTAACCCATGAAAGAACGCCAAGCGTTCCTGCGCAGCAGCTTGTCATCGGGGTTGAGATCGAGGCAATCTGCAGCCTTAAGTCTTTAACGCTGAATTGAGAAAGTTGAACTGGGAACGTATAAAGCAGGATCAAATATGAAAAAATTGCCCATAGGAATTCAGACCTTTGAGAATTTGATCAGGGAAGGATATTATTATGTGGATAAGTCTTATTTTGTTCACCAGCTATCCACTGAGGGTAAGTATTATTTTCTTTCCCGGCCGCGCAGGTTTGGCAAAAGTCTGCTTCTTAGTACCATCAAGGCTGCCTTTCAGGGTAAAAAGGATCTGTTTCAGGGGCTGTTCTTAGAAAATAACTGGGACTGGAGTCAGGTAAACCCTGTGGTGCATGTGAGCTTTGGCTCCGGGGTGGTCCGAAATGTTAGTGAACTTGAGGTTTCTTTTGATGAGATTCTTTATGATCACGGACTGAAGTATGGTATCGAGTATGTTAAACAAAGCCTGAAAGGCAGGTTTACCGAATTAATTTTCACTTTGCACGAAAAAACAGGGCAGAAGGTAGTCATTTTGGTGGATGAATATGACAAGCCCATACTGGATAATATTGAAAACAAAGATATGGCTGTGGCCAT
>NZ_JYNP01000158.1 GCF_000934755.1 Desulfonatronovibrio magnus | reverse complement strand
TAACCTTCAATGAAAGAATAACTGCCATCCTCATTTTTGATGATGGGAAAAGTGCTTAGCCTGGTACTGAAATCCTTTTGGATGGTCCTGACAGTAACCCCGAACTCCTGGGCCAGATCAGACAAGAACAGCCTCTCCCCGATATTAAGCCGGGAAATGATTGTGGTCATGCGGTACATGGCCCGGTCATAATCGTGCTTTGCCAATCTTATCTCCTGTCGGTTTTCACAGGCTATTGGTAAACTTGAGAGTTAAAAGTTCCTGGTTCTTCCGGTTTAAGCGTACTTGCATGTAAAGATAAAGAATATCTCACGCCCGGCCTAAGAAGGCCTAGAGACGCAGGGCCCGCAGAGAGAAAAGCAGGAGGAAGAAATCTAATATTCATATCCACCGAGCCGGTGGCTATGAATAACAAGCCCCCCGCCTGGGGCGTTAGAACCTTTTTCATTGCCCCGGCTCAGGGCAATGAAAAAATGACTTCTCTCTTCTCCCAAGCTCTGTGCCTCTAGCAAGTCTTCGAAGCGGGCGAGAGACAATAATTTCTTATGCCTTGGCCCAAAAATACATTCAGCATGGCTTTAAGCCTTTTCCCGGCAAAGCCCGCTTTAGATGGTTGAACCATTTTTCTACACGATGTTAAACGTCTTGCTGTTTCTGGATCTTGAACCTGCTGATTTCGCCGGACAATTTTGCAATGGTGGCAGCCAGAACAGCAGCATCATCCAGCCAGCCCACCACAGGTATAAAGTCAGGAATAATATCAATGGGCATGATCACATAGGCCAAAGCACCAGCAATAAGCGCCCAGGTTGCCGGGCTCATTTTGAAAGTTGGATCAGTGATCATGGCATACAAAAGCTTAAAGTCATTATACCATGATTTGTCAGTATGCTTCTGGCTGAACTGATGAGCTCTCCCAGCATCAAAGTCATCAGCCATTTTCTCTGCCATATTCAGCGCTTTTTCCTTTTCATCACGTGTAAGTCTGGTCATAACGGTCTCCTTCTTGAAAATGTTAGAAACACTTTATCAGACCTGCGCGAACACGTGTGTTCGTTTTAT
>NZ_JYNP01000157.1 GCF_000934755.1 Desulfonatronovibrio magnus | reverse complement strand
GGCTTTCACAGAAGGACTTGTTGAGGCAAATATTGGAGATAGCTGGGGAGGTGCGAAGTAATGGAACTGCAGGATCAGTTATTTGAGACTTTAATGAACTACTGGGATCTGCAGGAAGGTAATTACGATATTGAGCGCAATTACCCTGAGCTTCTGGATATTGATCTTGGTGATCCGGAGCTTACTCAGAAACTCAGAGCTGCTGCCCAGAGAACTAAAGAGATTATCAGTACAGAAAAGCCCAAGGCTGATCCTGAGACAGAGGCTATCTTCCGAGAGGGGATAGCCCCTGTACCCAATAACCAGGTACTCAGTGTGATTATCAGGGCGATACTTGGAGGTGCTGAGGACTTTAGAGTTAAGCCAGGCGGCTGGGTAGAGCACAGGGGGAGCTGGGTTTTCCAGGATACACAACCCAATGCCGGAGTGATCACTGTCACTGCCCTGAATGAAGAGGTTATACAGGGATTTTCTCTGTTTACTCTGGATGTTCTAATGGTTCTTCTGGGACATCTGAGTTCCACATACTGTCAGAATAAGACAGATCAGCCAATGGCTTTAAAAAGCATAATCACAGCCAGAGAGATCCTGGGATATAAAGAAGTGAAGTCATATGGTGAGAGACGTTGGAATCTGATTGAGAAAATCAGTGCTGAAGTTGAAAGACTTGGTAGTCTCAAGGTCAAAGTAAGTAATGCCAAAGGCAAAGAGAAGCCTCTGAACTATAATGGCAACATTATAGTCTTGAAACTGGTAAAGCGTGACTTCAACCCCTTTACCAAACACTACACACCAACCTGCTGGGAAATTCAGGCAGGCAGCTGGGCTACGCATTACATGTCTCGGGATAACTATGAGTTTATCGGAAAACTGAACCAGAAGATATTAGCCTTAGACCACAGAGAACAGCGAGGGACTGAAAGCTTTGCCAAGAAAGTAATGTATAGCCTCTTTGTTCTACCTGGTGGTACTCATTACATCAAGAATGGAGCCAAAAAGAGCTTTAAGCAACTTTTGCAGCTTATTGGGGAGTACAGGGAAACTCCAGGATTAGACAGAAAAGTAACTCCGAGAAACCTGCAAAGGCTTGGGAAGGCCTTGGATTATCT
>NZ_JYNP01000156.1 GCF_000934755.1 Desulfonatronovibrio magnus | reverse complement strand
GGCTTTCACAGAAGGACTTGTTGAGGCAAATATTGGAGATAGCTGGGGAGGTGCGAAGTAATGGAACTGCAGGATCAGTTATTTGAGACTTTAATAAGTTACTGGGATCTGCAGCAGGGTAATTACGATATTGAGCGCAATTACCCGGAGCTTCTGGATATTGATCTTGGTGACCCGGAGCTTACTCAGAAACTCAGAGCTGCTGCCCAGAGAAGCAGAGAGATTATCAGTACAGAAAAGCCCAAGGCTGATCCTGAGACAGAGGCTATCTTCCGTGAGGGGATAGCCCCTGTACCCAATAACAGGGTACTCAGCGTGATTACCAGGGCTATACTTTGCGGGGGTGAGGACTTTGGAGATAAGCCTGAAGCCTGGGTAGAGCGCAGCGGAGGCTTTGTATTTCAGGATACACAACCGAGTGCCGGGGAGATTACTGTTACTGCTCCGAGTGAGGAGGTTATACAGGGATTTTCTCTCTTTACCCTGGATGTTCTCATGGTTCTCTTGGGCCATCTCAGTTCCACATACTGCCAGAACAAGACAGACCAGCCCATGGCCTTAAAGAGCATAGTCACTACCAGAGAGATCCTAGGGTATAAAGAAGTGAAGTCTTATGGTGAGAGACGTTGGAATCTGATTGAGAAAATCAGTGCTGAAGTTGAGAGGCTGGGTAATATCAAGGTCAAGGTCAGTAATGCCAAGGGCAAGGATGGGCCTTTGAATTATAACGGGAAACTTATCATTCTTAAATTGGTCAAGCGTGATTTTAATCCTTTTACCAAGCACTATACACCAACATGCTGGGAAATTCAGGCTGGCAGCTGGGCTATGCATTATATGTCTAAAGACAACTTCGAGTTTATTGGAAAACTGAGCCAGGAAGTCTTGGCCCTGGATCACAGAGAACAAAGGGGAACTGAGAGCTTTGCCAAAAAGATTATGTATAGCCTGTTTGTCCTGCCTGGCGGAACCCATTATATTAAGAATGGAGCCAAAAAAAGTTTTAAGCAGCTCTTGCAGCTTATTGGGGAGTACAGGGAAACTCCAGGATTAGACAGAAAAGTAACTCCGAGAAACCTGCAAAGGCTTGGGAAGGCCTTGGATTATCT
>NZ_JYNP01000155.1 GCF_000934755.1 Desulfonatronovibrio magnus | reverse complement strand
TGTGAGCTCGGCTTTTATTATGTGTGTTTATTTTTCACTAAACTTTGAAGAGAAATGCAGCGCACGGCAGCAAACTTCTTACGGGCACAGTAAAAAGAGGTTAACAGCCCCCCGCTAATGCCCGCCAATACTGACTTGAGGGCTGTTAACCGCCATTACCATCCTAACTTCTGACTAACCACCTCCTACACAAATAGTAAAAAACTTTCACAAAAATACAACTTTTTCACACTCTCCTCTTAAAAAACCAAATTTTCGGCAGTATTCTTTTTCATGAGACTTTATGAAAACCTAAACCGCCATCCAAAAGACATGCACGAATTTCTCGCTGAGGTCCACGTACTAGCGCGAAAATCCTCAACAACTGATAAGTTTGAGGATGCAGTTCGAAAGCTGTGTCAGCAGATGGCAAAAAACATCGAGGAGATAAAAGATGAAAGAAAAGATTGTCGAAAGAGTGGCTGAGTTATTTTGTCCACCACAAGGTATTGCCCCGACTGGTGGTGAGCAGATGAAGACTGGAAACAAGTACCCAGATGCAAAGGAGATTGACCTTGCAAAGCATGTAGATGGCACAACTACGTATGCCTTAGATGCTGTTTACGGGGAAGGACTGTGCAAGTTCGGAGTACTGGACGTGGACCAGAGAGATGCAGCCGGGCTTAAGGCGGCAATGGACATGCGTGAGTACCTGGAAAGCAGCGGCGTGAACTGTCTGCTCTCGTTTTCAGGGAGCAAGGGCTATCACGTGACTGTTTTCTCGGAAGCAGTACCTAAAGAGGTTATGGCCGGTGCCTTGAAAAAAGTCAGAGCCAGGTTTGAGTTTAAGGGTGAGGTAATCCCAGGCGATGCCCAGAGATGTAAGCCTGCACCTTGCCTGCACCAGGTAGCTGGAAATATGAGCTATTATTTTCAGGATGAGCCTTATGGGGAAGAGTTTGGACCTGATAGTCTCCCTGCAGGCTTTTATGAACACCAGCTTGAGATCTTGGAACAGGTAAAGCCTACCCCAGCTAATGTGCTGATCGTCTTTGCCAGTACTGAGGATAAAAAAGAGCACCAGGGCAGTTTAGAGGACATGATCCCGAACTTCAGTAAGGCCAAAGATGAACTTAC
>NZ_JYNP01000154.1 GCF_000934755.1 Desulfonatronovibrio magnus | reverse complement strand
TGGATCACTTTCTAAGCATCCAGAGTACCCCGAGTGTAACAGATAAACCCTTTAACTGTACCTATATGCTTAAAGGCAAAAAAGAGCTGCGGTTTTCCTGCAACAGGTGTGCGGTTAGGCCGAAAGGGATTAAAGTCAACTTGTATAGTAAAAAAGTAGAGCTTCAGGAAGATACGCTGCTGCTTGAAGGTGAACTATCAAAAGACCTGATAACTAACATTCTGAACCATGGAGTACCCGTTGAGAATATCCTGCCGGACATTCTGCCAATGGCTCCCTATACAGACAGCCGGTACATTAAAAAGAAAGTAAGGTGCAATGTTCTGAGAGTTTTCATAAGGGCCATCTATGATGGTGTGACCTCTGAAATTGCTCTTGCCAGGTGGTTGGATAAGGATCTGGCTGAAAATGAGTTATCCTCTTATTTTGGAAGCAATCTACAAAGTGATGAAGTGCCCCATGGTCTCGAAGCTGAACTGCGCAATAAATATCTGAAGTGGTTCAAGATGTTACGAGAAAAAGCCGTTGTCCCTGAAGAACAATACCAGGAGATTCTGTCCCGTGCAGTGGATTTGAGCATGCGCATCCAGATTAAACGCAGAGCAGCGGTACTGGGCAACGACACCACTGATAGAAGCAAGGATATCTTTACTTCCAATGCAGATTATACCCATGAGTCTACCAGGATACTCAGTGATTCTCAAAGAGGTGCTGTGGTGCCCCTGGCTGAAAAGTACGATCACTTGCTGCAGTATATACTTGGTGATGGTGCAGGGAAAGTACCCACTCCTTTCCCGGTTCTCAACGATTTGCTGGGTGGCGGTCTGGCTAATGGTAGTAAATATGTGGTCGTGAGCCCTCCAGGTGGTGGAAAGACTACCATATGTACGCAGATTGCTGACTATGCAGCCATGAGTGGATTTCCTGTGATCTTCGTATCCATGGAGATGAGTATGGAGCATATTTACGTCAATTCCATAGCCAGACTGGGCGAGATCAACAGTGCGAAGATCATGTCTCCGTACAGGGAAATAAAGGAAAAAACCCTGGAAAGAGTTGGTGAGATCGCTGAAGAGTACCAGCAAACGGCAGCGCCTAATATCTATATTGTAGAGGGTAACTACAACACCACGCCTGCCAGGCTTGAAACCATGGTCAG
>NZ_JYNP01000153.1 GCF_000934755.1 Desulfonatronovibrio magnus | reverse complement strand
GGGTAAATTACCCATTGATGCCACAAAACAAGTCAGGGATGTACGCACTGAAAGAACCTGTATCGGCTTACAATGATGTTTTTGAGGGTAAAATGGGGCTTCTAAGCTCCGAAAATAAGCTGTTTTGGGACATTTATCCTGATATTTAAGGATGATGGTTAGGTCCGACCCCAATGACACCAATGACAACCCAGATGCCAGTTGCCCGCATGGGTGGCGATACGAACCATGCACGGGCTGTATATGGCCGATATGTTGCCGAGGCTGTGTTCTGGACTCCAGCCGCCTTGCTCCCAAGATCAGGTGTTGTTTGGGAAGCTCTGGACCAGGACACTGCCCGGGTGACAATAAGTCACAAAGGGCTATCGCAGGCGATAGATCTAAAGATGGATGCCGAAGGTCGTCCCGTGGTGGTTCAATTCATGCGGTGGAGCGATGCGAACCCTGAAAAGAAGCATAAGCTCCAGCCTTTTGGTGGGAGTCTGTCAGATTTTCGTGAAGTCCAGGGTTTTCGCGTCCCCTTCAATGTTGAAGCCGCCAACATGTTTGGCACAGACCAGCACTTTGTGTTTTTCAAGGCAAATGTCACCGCCGTCCGATTCTTGAAGGCAGGATCATGATTTCCTGCGACCAACGCCTACATGCATTTACAGTGAAACCGGCTAACAAGGCGCTGCACCGGACGGCAATTCCGCTGCGCTCCATTGCTGCCGGTGAGCTTGATCGTTGTGCCTTTAAAAACACTTGACATCATAAGTCATAAAGCACAATGTGAATTTATGAGAATTACATTATCCATACCAGATGAAGTGGCTCATCGATTCCAGGCTGCAGTACCCGCCCGTCAGCGATCTCGTCTTGTTACACGTTTGCTGGAACAGGAGTTAAAGGATCGAGACAGCTCGCTGGCAGCTGCTTGTCGGGCAGCCAATCGTGACAAAGCTTTAGAGCAAGAGATCGACGAGTGGCAAGCATTTGAGGACGGAATCGAGGAATGACCGAATCCATTATCATGCGGGGTGACGTTTGGTGGGTGAGTTTGGACCCGACGCAAGGTTCCGAGATAAAAAAAACTCGTCCCTGTGTTGTCCTTTCACACAATACCATAAACAAGCTTCGTCGGACTGTTGTTGTGGTTCCTCTCTCCACCGCTGCGAAATCACACCC
>NZ_JYNP01000152.1 GCF_000934755.1 Desulfonatronovibrio magnus | reverse complement strand
GTCATGAAAGACTTGCCACAAGCAGCCTTGTGCTGAACGAAACCGCTACTCTGCTGGGAAGAAGAGCTGGCAATATCTTTGCCGCCGAGAGGCTTGGCAACATCTATGCATCACATGCTTTCCAGATATGGCGGCCCGACAGAGAGGAGCCCAAGGGGACAGTTTAATTGTAGACAGTGCATTTACAGAGAAATTGTAATATCGGAAGAATGTTATGCGCAAAGAAGAGCTTGTTGAGTACTGGAAAAGATCTTCGGATGAAAATTACTCCTCGATGATGAACATGTTTGCAAGCAAGGAGTATACTTGGTCTCTCTTTGTAGGGCATCTTTGTATCGAAAAACTGCTTAAAGCTTTATATGTTAAGCATGTAGATATAAATACACCAAGAACTCATAATCTTTACAAACTTGCTTGTACTTTAGGGATAGACATTACTGAAAATCAAGCTGATATTTTGCAGTATATCAACCTTTTCAATATAGAAACAAGGTATGAAGATTATCGTCGTGAATTTTATCAAAAGTGTACAAGACAATATACTGAACAACAAATTGCGAACATCAAGGATGTCAGGCAATGGCTATTGAGAATGCTCAATCCGTAATCAAGGACAGGGTCGCTCAGTATGTCCGCATTTTGCAGGATCATGGAGTTAATGTCTCACGAGCGTATCTTTTCGGTTCCCATGTGAGCGGCAGTGCCCATGAATGGAGCGACATTGATGTCGCTCTAGTAACGGACAGGTTTCAAGGCGACAGCATTGACTTTAAGTTTTTCCTGACCAGACTGACCCGAAAAATTGATCCTGACATCGAACCTCACCCATACTTAGAGGCCGATTTCAACGATACACATCCATTGCCAAGGGAAATTTTGCGTACTGGAGAGTTGATTTACCAGAATTTGCCCCGCTGACATCCCAGCGTATATCATATTGTTTCCAGAACTGCCCACTGAAGAAGTAAACAGGAGTCAGGGGACAGGAGTCAGAAAGATGGGAGTGCAGTCAGCCAAGGAATTAATCGTTTATCAAAAGGCATATAAGCTGGCTATGCATATTTTTGATATCAGCAAAAAATTTCCAGATGAAGAAAGATACGCTTTGACAAGCCAGATCAGACGTTCATGGCA
>NZ_JYNP01000151.1 GCF_000934755.1 Desulfonatronovibrio magnus | reverse complement strand
CCGCAATATCCAGCCCCACCCCGCCTGTTTTTTCTTTACGTTTTGAGTTTTAATGTACCCCGCATACCCCGCCCTTTTCAAGCAGGCATCAGAACATTATAATCAGTCCCGAACATTGAGTCCGGTTTTTTTTCTTAATCCCGCCTGTTTTTTTCTATTCATTTTTCTTCTTTGCAAGCCTACCACCTTGGTGAACAAGAATTGGAAGAAATGGGGGACAGGTTGATTATGTTTTTTTACGCCTTGGCAGCGTTGTTTATCATGTCTTCAATTAACCTGGCTGCTTCTTTTTTTTGGTTCAGATCAAGATCTGTTCTGTACGGCGCATGATGATAAGGGTTCTGAAATGTTTCTGAGTGAACAAAGAATTAGCTACCAGGTAGCTCTGTTCCGCGATCCATTATTTCAATATAATTCCAATAGCTAAATAGACGATTGCGCTTCCTGGAGGTCAGTTCTCTCACAATTCCAAGCTGTTCCAAATGAGCAAGTGACTTGTTGACGGTTGCAGGGGTAATACCGGTTTTCTTAACCAACGAACCAGATGTGGCTATAGGGTGTTCCAGGAGTGCCCGGTGGACTTTCAGGGTGGATGTAGCAGCCCGTCCAAGACCGCTAATCTTGTCACGGTCATGCTTTGACAGACTAAGAAGTTGCTGGGCGGTTTCAACCGCATGGCCGGCACTGATAATAACGGCGTCAGCGAAGAAGTCGAGCCATGATTCCCAGTCTCCGGTTAGACGCACGTTGTTAAGCAACTCGTAATAGTATTGACGGTGCAGCTTGAAGTAGAGGCTTAGATAGAGCATTGGATCTCGCAATATCTTTTGCTCACATAACAACAGTGTAATTAGCAGGCGCCCCAATCGACCATTGCCGTCCAGGAATGGGTGAATCGTCTCGAACTGTACATGGGCTAAAGCTGCTTTGATAAGCACGGGGATGGGCCTTGGCTGGTCGTGGATAAAAAGCTCAAGCTTACTCATGCATTCCATGACTTCTTCTGCCGGTGGGGGGACAAATGCTGCATTACCTGGCCGAGTTCCGCCTATCCAATTCTGACTTCTCCGGAACTGGCCTGGGGTCTGACTACTTCCGCGCCCTTTGGCTATCAGTATTTCGTGGATCTCTCGGAGTAACCGCAGCGACAACGGGAATCCTTCTTTCAGCCGGCGCAACCCATGGTCAAGTGCAGCGACATAGTTACTTACTTCACGCACATCATCCATAGGAACTTTCGGCTCCTGATCCAGTTCAAATAACAGCAGGTCTGAAAGGGATGACTGCGTTCC
>NZ_JYNP01000150.1 GCF_000934755.1 Desulfonatronovibrio magnus | reverse complement strand
ATGTTCCTGAAGATATTCAAGAACTTAGATAACGCCAGGCACTTCCTGAAGGGACATATATCCCAGGAAATCCTAAAACGCTTTGACCTGGATACCCTGCGACTGGAGCCTACAACTTATGTAGACAAGAAGCTCAAGAAGCACTACTCAGACTTGGTTTTCAGCGTACAATTGGTTGGTTATAAAAACCAGTTCGCCAGAATTTATCTGTTATTTGAGCACAAAAGTTCTCCTGACCCTCTGACAGGGGTGCAGATACTCAAGTACATGGCCCTTCAGTGGCTGGAACTCCAGGAACAGCATATGCTTGTGGATGGCAAGCTCCCGCCGATTATTCCCATAGTCATCTACCAGGGCCAGGAGGATGACCGAAATATGTGCTCTTCCTTCCATGACCTGGTGGAAATGCCTTCCGAATTCTTTAAGGTCTATATCCCGGACTTTTCCTTTGCCTTTTTCAATGTTCGTGGTATTGATGAGGCAAAAGTTCAGGAAAAGATCCTGCTCAAGTTCTATGTTGAAATAATAAAAATGCAGAACGACCCGAATATCAAGGAGTTGCCACCCCGGCTGGTTCTTGGTTTGTTAGAATCTCTGGGGCAAAGAACTGCCCTGGAATACATTGATATTTTCTTTAGATACCTGGTTAAGAGCTCCGGCTATCTAAACCAGGAAGACTACAAAAAAGCTCTGGATTTACTTCCAGAGGGAGGTGAGAAGATAATGGAAACTTTGGCTGACCAGTGGCTTAGGCAGGGCAAGCATGAAGGGGTTATTATTGGGAGAGAGGAAGGTCTGGTTAAGGGCAAACTAGAAAACGCCCAAGAAACCCTGATAGACCAGGCATCAGAGCTCTACGGCCCACTACCCGGCATGCTTTCAGTCAAAATCAGATCTATTCAGTCCATAGATAATCTCCGAGTTTTAGCCAGAAAGATCATCAGGACAGAATCCCTGGATGAATTCACAGAATTGGTAAACAAAGCAGCACTCAACTAATCCCTACACTACACAAAGTGTGGATGCCGGGAAAGGCAAGGTAATGGACAAAAAGATCGTGGAAAAGGCCAGGAAGAAAGGGTATAAAATATCCAGGACTGACCGTTTCAGGTACAGATGCCGGTATTCACCCGGTTAAACAGCCCTTTGGGCTACAGCGGAGCTGTGTTTAACTCCCATTAAAAGGCCCTCTGTCAAGAGACAATACTCTCCTGTTGCAAGAAATTTTGGTTTTCTTGCTGAGGACGCGTTA
>NZ_JYNP01000149.1 GCF_000934755.1 Desulfonatronovibrio magnus | reverse complement strand
ACATTCACTGCCTCAGCCAGGGTCTGCTCGGACAAATGGGCATAACGCATTGTGGTACTGATCTGGCTGTGTCCCAGCAACTTGCCTACCTCATATATGCTGCGCCCTCCGTTAATCAAAAAGCTTGCAAAACTGTGTCTGAGCGTATGCATGCATATGTCCTCTAATCCAGCTCGTTTTCTGGCCATGTCCCAGCCATAATACACACAATTATAAGGCTTTTTGGTTTTGGGATTCGCAAACACGTATGGGCTGCCCTCTACTTTTTTTATCCCGCCCAGTACTTGCAGCGCTTTATCCGACAGCGGTACCGTCCTTGGCTTACCTGTTTTTGTGATGGAAATCCTCCAAGTTTTTCTTTCCAGATCGAAGTCCTCCCACTTGGCATCCATAACTTCCCTCTTCCTGGCTCCGGTAAGCACAAGCAGTAGAACAATCGGCTCAAGCACCTTGCTCTTGCTGACCTTCAATGCATTATCCAGGGCACTTAGTTCCGCAAGGGTCAAATATCTATCGCGCATATTGTTCTCCTCAAACTTTTTGATGTTCTGGGTTGGGTTATCTTTTAACCCGGGCGTCTGCCATTTTATAGCAAGGTTGAATATAAACTTTATCAGAATAAGCAGCCTGTTTACAGAAGCTGGAGCTAAACCGGTTGCCTTCTTCTGGTTGTGAAACTCTGTAACCATCTCAGCAGTAATCTCGTCCAGATACAAAGAGCCAAATTCCGGCAGAATATGGTTTCTAAGCATTCCCTCATCAAGCTTCCAGGATTTCTTATAGCTCTTGATGTGCGGTAAAAACCTGTCACTTACAAACTCATCAAACCTGGGTACGGCTTGAAGATTCCTCTTTTCTTCACCGGGGTCTTTGCCCATAGCCACATTACCTAAAATCCTATGCCCGAGTTCACGGGCCTGGCTAACTGAAATATCCCCTGCCCTGCCAAGCTTCATCTGTTTGTACCTGCCTCTCTGATCCTTGTACTTGACAAAGAACGTTTTAGTTCCAGTCGGTCGGATCTCAAGCATAAGTCCCTTGCATTTCGAATCGTGAAACCTTTCTTTGTCCTTTCCCTGGCCACAATTCACCTTGTTTACAAAACCCTGAGTTAAATTTTTCACTGCCATCCAGACATTCCTCCTTATACAATTTTTAGAGTATAATGAAGGAATGAGAAAAAATTAAATTTTTTCTTCATATTGAGGGCATATTGAGGTCGCATTTACAGCAGCATAATCTCTCAAAACCGTTGATATACAAGGCTTAA
>NZ_JYNP01000148.1 GCF_000934755.1 Desulfonatronovibrio magnus | reverse complement strand
AGCGCACCGACTGAAGTTACCTTGAATAAAAAAAGAACATCTAACACAGAAAAAAAAGCGGCTTAGATGCGACATCTTTCTTGACATCTACCGTCTGTGACAGCTTAGTTGTCATTGCGAGCGAGTCTTCGAGCGCGGCAATCCTTGTTGCGAGCAAAGCGAAGCAATCTCAACTTGAGGCAGTTTTAAAATTACTCGCAAGCTTGGTCCCGGCCCGCCCGGGTGAGACGCTTATGAACGAGTTTTTACGACCCTACTTGCAGAATTTCCCGAACCAGAAAATAATATACCTATAAAAGTGGTGCACAGTTACAAAAAAACACTGAGGAGTATCATGAAAAATTACATTCACTTAGTCATACCCTTGATTATGGTTATTTGTCTGGTTTCCCCTGCTGATGCAAATTGGCTGCAACGTGGTCTTGATGCATTCAAAGGACAAAATGAAGTTGCTGACGAAACAGATCTTTCCAAATCGGAAATCACCCTGGGACTTAAAGAAGCTTTAAAAGTGGGGAGTGAAAATGTGATAAGCCGTCTTGGCCGGGAAAACGGATACTATGAAAATCCCAGGGCTCATATTCCATTGCCTGACAGCCTGCAAAAAATTCAGACTGTGCTTGAAAAATCCGGCCTTGGGCAAATGCTCACAGACCTGGAACTTCGCATGAACAGAGCAGCAGAAAAGGCAACTCCCAAAGCAAAAGACATGTTTATTGATGCCATCTCCCAAATGACACTGACTGATGCTCAAAACATTCTGCAAGGTCCTGATGATGCAGCTACGCGGTATTTTCAGGACAAAATGTCTCAACCCCTTGAAAAAGAATTCTCGCCAATTGTTCAACAAAGTCTGTCTGAATCCGGGGCTGTGCAAACTTATGACAATATGATGGGGGATTACAGAAATATCCCGTTTGTTCCTGATGTAAATGCTGACTTAACAAGCCACGTTGTAGATTATTCCCTCATGGCCATCTTTGATTATCTCGCTGAAGAAGAAGCAGGCATTAGAAATAACCCTGTCCAGAGGACCACTGATATCTTACGCAAAGTTTTTGGAAACAGATAATATTCAATACTGATGGTAAGATCGCAAGTCACGGTGGGGTATGAAGCACTCACATTTGATCAGAGTGCTTCAATGGCAGGGTAAAACAGACTTCCGTGCCCTTATCCGGTTCACTTTCAACCCAGATTCTGCCGCCATGCTTTTCCACAGACTCCTTACACAGAACATACTTGCAGGCACAGCCATTCGTGATTAACCTTTCAGGTATGAATACATTAAATAAGAACCTGTCCCCCATTTCTTCCTCTGTCCCCTGACTCCTGACTCCTGGCTTTCTGACCCCCGTCCCCTGACTCCTGATACCTTCTTCA
>NZ_JYNP01000147.1 GCF_000934755.1 Desulfonatronovibrio magnus | reverse complement strand
TGCATTATGAACCTGGAGCAGTATTTTCTTTTTGGCGGCTATAGGATCATAAAACTTGCGCCAGTTATGTTCAAATATCCCCAAAGCTGTTAATATATACAACCAGTCTTTGGGAGAAGCTGAATAATCCATCCCGGGATGTATTCCGTGGGTGTCAAGGTTGCCTTTCTCATCTACGTAAAATATGTACAAAGTAATATCCTCGTGTGTTGATACGAAGAAATACTTAACAGGCAAACTTACAGGGGTAAACCAAAAAACTTTCTGATCATTTTTATATCAAAATCATGTACCGGCATTTCTCTCTCCTGGCCTATCGCCGATAATGAAGCCGGTTAAATTGCCCAAAGCTGAAAAAAGCGTAAGTAATTTAGAGTCAGTTTCCTGGGTTGGCGGGTTTCATCACAGTTATCGCTGGGCTGCTTAAGTACCTTGGCTATTTTCCCGTTGATTGGTCGCAGGCATTCGTGTGTCCGATTGGTGCTAAATCCTTCCTTTTATTCACTTTATTGAGTCATGATTAAAGCGCTTTTTGGTTATTATTCCGTTTTATAACCTGCATTGGTAGCATGTGTTTGTAAAGTTTATGCTTTGATGGTGCATGATTTTGTTGTCAGTATTTGGTGTTAATTTTTCGAGACAGCATAGGCTCAAGCAACCTTTAATCCAGGTGCGACAGTCTTTGTTAAACGATAATACAAAGATTCTGGTGCAACATCAAAGCCGCATTCCCAAGCTAAAGTTGGCCATGAATCTAAGAAAAACTCGGAAAATTTTTGGCGGTCTTGCAAAGGCTCAGCAGCCTTATAATTCATTATCAGATCTTCAAGATCAACAATGCCGGATTCACCAGTGTTGAACTTTAGATAAACCCGATAATTATCCATATACTTAGCCTCAACCAGATAAACTGAATTCATTTAAGCATCCCTTACACTAGAGGATTAATTTTATGAAAATCCTTGGTTAACCACATATCCAAAAGTTCTTGCTGATATATTTCTGCCCATTCCTGAACAAGTCCACGTACTTTTGCAGGTAAATATCCTGCAACGACATTAAGTTCCTTAATACTTATGGCAGCACGATAATCGTTATACCGTACATGAAAATGTGGTGGCTCATGGTCATCAAAGTACATGGAGATGATAATTCCTAAAAACCTGGTTATTTCTGGCATCCAATTGTCACCTTTATAAAGCGATTTTGCATAGATTGTGAGCCAACACCCGCTTGAAAATCTTGTCGTGTGGTCCATGGATTACGTGCATAGGTACAGATATAGTAAGGTTTTAAGGAGCAGGCAAGGGGAAATTGAATGCCCAGGCTACGGAGCTGCCAATCGCTTCATAGAATGCAACTTAAAAAACCTGTCTCTTATGTTGCGAGTTTGTATAATCCCTTGACAGGCATGTAAATACTTTGATTTTTGGCTTGTTCTTGTATCCTCAATGATAACAGCTGGATACAA
>NZ_JYNP01000146.1 GCF_000934755.1 Desulfonatronovibrio magnus | reverse complement strand
TTTTCACGCATGGACAAGAGTGCATTGACCATAATGCAAAGAGTGGAAGAAGTATTGAGAGGTGATAGATAAATGCAAAGCAAACAACGATATATGTTCTTTGACTCCGGACTTCCGACTTCGGCTTTCGGACCACGGATTACGGGTTCATACCCCCATACTCCCAAACGTCCAAACGGACCACGGATTTCCCCTGTGTGCAACTATTTTTTACAATAAATAGAGGTGAGTATTATGTTGAAAAATTTTACCTTGGAATACTGGATCGACGACGGATGGTATGTAGGTCGCCTGCAGGAAGTCCCAGGCGTATTCAGCCAGGGCGAGACAATTGAAGAGCTTCAGGAGAATATCCGGGATGCGTATCAAATGATCGTCCAGGAAGCTGACATGCCCGCTCACCCTGAATCCAGGACAATGGAGATTGAGGTTGCGGTTTGTAGCGGACCAGCCTGATTAAAAGACTTGTCAGGTCAGGATGCTATTTGAAAAGACATGGCAACAAGCATGACATCTACGCGAATCCACATAATGGAAAGCAAACGCCAGTACCAAGGCATAATGAGATCAAAGAATCTCTGGTCAAATTAATATTGAAGCAATTGGGCATTGACGATAATCATTAAACCACATCATGATGCCCATGGATGCGTAAGCATTCATAAAGAATTCTGCCCACCCCGGTTAAACGACAGAAGGTTTAACTGGGCAGGCGGAACACTCGATGTGAAATGGGAAGACCCAGTTAAACCCTTCTTTGCAGGAAATCCTATGGATTTGTTTCACCGGGCAGGAATTTCACTGGGCAGGCACGGAAGGACACCGAATTTAAAGATTCCTTTTCCGCGCTTTTCAGTGTATTCCGTGGGCGAAGTTCTTCTGTCGCTTTTTATCCACGGAACATATGGAAGGATACGGACAATCGTAACAATATTGAATAACAAGGAATCTTAAATTGACGGCAGTTTGCATTAAACGTATTGTTGTTCCAAAAGGGACGCTGTTTACATTTGAAATAAATGATCAGCAAGTGCAACTTCTTTTTTTGAATCATGCTCTTTAAAGAATGAACAAGTGGCAGCTTACACTGGAAATGGTAGCGAAAGCATTGCTCGACCCGGAAGAAGTCCTTGCCGGCCATCACGACAGATTCATCGCACATAGATGCTTTGGTGAACACGTATTGAGGGCTGTGTATGAGTACGATGCAGCTATCCCGGTTTTAGTCACTGTATATTTTCCATACAAAAAAAGATATTTTCAAGGAGGCGAATGCAATGAAGATACAATACTCCCAAGACGCTGATGTTCTTGTCATCAGTTTCAAGGAAGGGCAACCAGTTGACTCCTTTGACATGAAGGAGGGGGTTATTCTTCATCTTGATGAAAATGGAAGTCCCTTGGAAATGGAAATCCTGGATGCTTCAAGATGTGTGTCAATGGATGAATTCAACATTATGATGCCCATGAGT
>NZ_JYNP01000145.1 GCF_000934755.1 Desulfonatronovibrio magnus | reverse complement strand
TGGTCCAGCATGCTGTCCCCGAATGATTCTAAGAGCTTCTTGAGTCTTTTGTACTCAGCCAAAGGTTCTACAAGCGGGTTATCTGCAAACTGCCTGACTGTGTCCTTATCCAGGCACAGATCTCCAGTCTTAGTGCGTTTCCATTTCCTGAGAATTTTGCCGGGCAGGACACCCTTATAGAAATTTGAGAGCTGCTGGTTACTGGACAGATTAATCTTGTTACCCAAGGCACCTTTAAGTCTCGTCTCTGCCTTAGCAAATTCTTCCTTAAGGCCTTTTACAAGCCTCTGATGGCTTAGAACATCAAAGTTGAGTCCGGTGTAAGCCATGCGCATAACTGGCCTCTGTGCGTCTCTTAGCAGCTCGTAGAGTCTGGTTCTTTTCTTTCTCACTATGAGCTCACTTAACACCTGATAAAGCTCTCTAACCAGCCAGGCGTCCAGTGCAGCATAGTTAAGCTGGTCCATACTGAGTACTGAAGCGCCCCAGTCTGAAACCTGCTCCTCTTTGGAGATATCGAACTTCAGGTACTTCCTGGTAACCTCCTGCAAACTGGAATTGCCATTGTTTATGGCATTGTCCATCAGTCTGGTGCAGTCCATAAAGGGCAAGTCAATACCTGCATGGTACAAATGAGACATCTCAAAGACAGCATTGTGGGCTGCAAGGTTTCTGTCAAATACCGGCCCTATACTTCCAAGCCCAACCCTGGGTACATCGAATACAAAGACCTTCCCAGGCCCGGCACAGAACTGAGCCAGACGTATCTGGGACAAATGCGGACTTAACCCCGCCTGAGCATGTTTACTGTACCTGGATATTTTGCTTGTTTCGATATCAAAGCCAATCACTTCCTCTGTACTCAGGTCAGTACCCACAATCTCTTTAGCTCTGCCTGGGTCAGTCACATACTCAAGTTCAAACTCAGGTTTCCCAGGTTTGGGAGCTGCCTTTTTCACTGGTACTGGTTCAGGTACTGGTGCGGTTATGGGTCTGTTCTTTCTCTCTGCCATTAACTGTTGTAGTCTATTCATGTTATTCACCTCTTCCTTCTGCTTTACGCTGACCTTCAATTTCAGCTGGTTCAAATTTATGAAACGCCCTGTGAAACAGTAAAAACTGGTTGCCTTTTCCTTGCCCGCCCCTGTTCTTAATCAGCTCCAGGCGGGCATAAACTGTAGCCCCTTCACCACCTACAGGGTTTTCTTCCTTAAACTCCTTAAGATTGGTAACAAAATCCATGGCCTGTTCTGAGTCCTTTACCTTATGGGTAAACACTTCCCAGGCATCTTTCTCTGCCTTACCACCGTCTGCATGGGCTGGTTCAGAGTACAGAACCATGATACAATCAGCAGCATGGGCTATTCGGTTAGAGCCTCTAAGAGCATTCATGGTGAACTCTTTACTCTGAAAGGTACCTTTCTGCTCTTCTTTCGTCACATCGGAAATCGCCAGTACAGCAACATTCATATCTCTGGCCAACTGCTTAATCCGAACCGCCAGCTCTGAGATCTTGATGGTCTCATTCGGTCCCATATCCATGGCTTCTATTCCGGTGTTTAAAAGCTG
>NZ_JYNP01000144.1 GCF_000934755.1 Desulfonatronovibrio magnus | reverse complement strand
GGACTGATTATAATATGCTGAAACCTACATGAAAAGGGCGGGGTATGCGGGGTACATTAAAACTCAAAACGTAAAGAAAAAACAGGCGGGGTGGGGCTGGATATTGCGGAATACTGGCAACATAACCAAACTGGCAACATAATGTCCCCGTTTCTTCAATCAAGGGTAAAAAGTGACTTCAGATATGCAGAAGCATGTCAAAGCGCTTAGAAGGGCAATTTTGAGCGTTTTGTTGGAAATGGCTGTTTTGGATGGAAATTGATCTCAGTTTATCTGAGCGTCTGGCTTGTGGTCATTGCTAAGGGAAGTGGATGGAAGCGTTTAGAGTGGACGTAGGAGGGCTTAAAATGGAAATTATGGCTTGACTGCTTAGATTAAGACAGAATATTGCTTATTCCAGTAAAAGCACTTATGCTTCAGCGTAAGCCAAGGAGGGATATGAACAAATCATCATGCACAGAGCAGATATATCGGGAAGTAGATATTACTCCAGAAGAATATCTTCCTGCATTGCTGGAAATTGTCAGAGGGTTTCGTATGGGTGTATTAAAGCCAGCGGATGAAAGCTTTAAGCAGGGTATGCGAGATGTTGTAGAAGGAAATACCAGGCCAGTATCAGAACTTTGGAAAGGAATAGATGCCTGAAGTATCTTTTACCTTTGAATTCAAAAGAAATCTCAGGGCCCTGGCTAAAAAATATCGGTCCATCAAGGCTGATCTTCAGCCTCTAATCGATAGTCTGGAAGATGGGGAGCTACCTGGTGATCAGATTCCTGGTGTCCACTTAGCAATTTTCAAGGTCCGGATACAAAATACTGATATTCAGAAAGGGAAAAGGTCCGGATACCGTTGTATATACTATCTGAAAACCAGAGATCAGATTATTCTGGTTACCATATATTCTAAGCTGGACCAGTCTGATGTTTCGGGTAAGAGGATAAAAGAAATACTTTCAGAAATGTCTTAATCCCCACCCCTCCCATACTCCATAGGCCGCATCCATTCAGCAGGCTGCTCCAAGCCCCACCCCGCTTTATCAGATTGATCCCTGAGCATCCGTAAAATCTGGTGTGCTTCTGTGCGTTTTAGTGCAAGTCCGGCTATGGGTTCTACATCTACTAGATTTGAACCCCAGTATAAGTGAGTCGCCTTGGGTTTCAAGCTGAACCACTGTGGCGTAGTAAGGCTTTGCACTGTCAGGCTGTGCTGTTTTTGGTATTTCACCAAGCTTTCTATTGACCACAGCAGCTATATGCTCCATCTGCATTACCTCCGCAGAATCAGGTGTTCTGGAGGCAGTAGGGCTGGTACTGGTCAGCTTGTCACCCATAGACTTCAGAAGCATACCCAGCAGCCTTCTTGATATGTAGGCTTTTTTGGTATTGCCGTCCTGCAGGTAGAGGATCAGAAACATTCAGTCCTCTGTAGGGTCGTAGCCTATGGTGACTGTGTTTGCTTTGGGGTAGGTAACACTCACTTAACCCCACCAAGTCTCTTAATCAGCGGCAAAGTACCACCTATAAACCCATCCAGCCTTACCTTCAGCTCATTAACTGTTTCCTGTCCGTGCTTCAAAGGCTGGCCGTCTTTAAGCAGGGATTTGTTTAAACCCTTAAGCCTTGCCTCTACCCCAGCTGGTATATCCTCGTTCTTACTGT
>NZ_JYNP01000143.1 GCF_000934755.1 Desulfonatronovibrio magnus | reverse complement strand
CACAGAAATCGGGGACAGGTTTTTTAAGTTGCATTTGTCTTTGTTTTTGATGCCTTAAGAATAAAGGCAGAAGAGTTCTGGACGCAGATCTCGCAGATCTCCGCAGATGGAGGAATTAAAAGTTTCTGGATCAGCGTAGATCAGCGCAATCAGCGGCTAACATTTCTTATTTCTTTGCCTTTGACTTTTTGCAGGTTCAGCTTGCCAGGCTTGCCCGCCAGGATTACAATGTATTGAACAAACAAGGTCAAAATCAGAACTCGGGCTCAGCCTCCAGCTGGCAGCAAGCCGGACATGGCAACGAGAAATAATGCGGAAACAACTCATGTCTTCATCTATAGAAAATAATACAGGTTCTCGGGAAGAACATCTGGCCGCCATCTGCCGGCAATTTTCTATATCCATTATGTACGCTTTCGGCAGCAGGGCAAAGGAAACCCTTGCCTGGCTGAGGCAGGAAATCCAGGAAATGCGTGCTTCCCAGTCGGACCTGGATATCGGGGTGCTGCCCATACCCGGTTTTCATCCATCTCCAAGAGAGAAGGTTGAGCTTTGCATCAGGCTGGAAGATTTTTTTCAGGTCAGCCGGGTTGACCTGGTTATTCTGCCGGAAGCACCCCCTTTTCTGGCTTCACGAGTCATCCAGGGAGAAAGACTCTATGCGGCGGATGAATATCAGGCTGATGAATACGATCTTTATGTCCTTAGAAGGGCCGGAGACCTGATGCCCTTTCACCGGGAGAGGCTGCGCCTGCTTTTTGGAGAAGACACATGACAAAGGGCGATATTTCTAAGCGTGTTGTTGCTGACAGGGTGCAATGGGTCGAAACCATGCTGGAGAAGATCAGGGAACTTCCCATTGAGAACCGGGATGAGTTTTTTGCGGATTCCCGGAACGCCCTGGCCTGTGAGTCATGTCTGCGCCGTGCCCTGGAAGCCCTGCTTGATCTGGGCAGACATATTCTGGCCAAGAGATTCTGCCGGGCAGTTGAAGAATACAAAGAAATCGGACCAGCCCTGGCCAAAGAACAAGTCATAACTGAGAGCCAGGCTCAACTTTTCCGGATCATGGCTGGATACAGAAATCGCATGGTGCATTTTTACCATGACGTTTCCGATGAAGAAATCCGGACAATATGCACTGACCATCTTGGAGATATCGTGCTTGTGCTTGAATCCCTGAAAAGATGGCTCAGGGACCAGCTGCATGGCAGCGACTCAGATGTTTAATTTTTTATCGTCCCCACCTGGCCTGAGTTTCCTGAATTCCCCAATTCCCCAATTCCCCAATTCATCATTCCGCATTCATCATTTTTCAGACAGGATTGTGCCACCAAATGGAAATAAAGAACGTCTCGCGCGGAAGTCGAAAACGTCGCAGAGGAGGGCTTGATCCGGCAGATCTATGACAGCAGGTTCAAGGAACTTGAAAACGTTCTGCTTGACGAAAAGTTATGCATGAAATATTATGGCAACATAATGTGAGGTGATAATATGCAACGCACTACAATTATGCTGCCCAGAGAATTGAAGATTCGCGCGGCCAGCAAGTCCAGAAACATGGGGATCTCTCTGGGACAGCTCATCCGGGAAGCCCTGCAAAAGGAAATTGAGAGCACTGAAGTCAGCAATGGCTTGCAGGACTGCTTTTACGAGGACAAGGCTATTTATCAGGGCGATTCCCCTCCCGATTTTAGCGCTGAACACGATGAATATCTTTATGGCGAGTCTCATGATATTCGTTGATACTGGTCCATTATTAGCGCGTCATCTCGTCAAAGACCAGTTTCATCAGCAGGCATTGAATATATGGGCCGAACTGGAAAAAAGTCATGAAAGACTTGCCACAAGCAGCCTTGTGCTGAACGAAACCGCTACTCTGCTGGGAAGAAGAGCTGGCAATATCTTTGCCGCCGAGAGGCT
>NZ_JYNP01000142.1 GCF_000934755.1 Desulfonatronovibrio magnus | reverse complement strand
AAAAAAAAATCGACCGCATATAAGCCTGTTTTAGCCCCCTCTGAGACATTTTCCGACCTTAAGCATGCCCGGAATCGAAATTCGGCCATTTTTGCGTTTTACTACATAACCATCAAATTTCATTCATCAAAATCCCATTCACTTCCTTGTCCTCAATACCCAGGTAACGCATAGTCACTGCAGGACTGCTGTGATTAAACCGCTTACAGAGTACCTCAAAGCCTACTCCATATTTAATCCTCTGGATGTATCCGAATGTTTTACGCAGGCTATGAGTTCCATAGTTGCCTCTGAGATTAATAGCCTTGCACCAGGACTTGACAAGTCTATTTGCTGCACTCACGGTTATCGGACCACTACCCTTCTTACTTTTGAACAGATAATCGTCAGGCTCAAGCCCGGCACTGGTCAGGTAAACATCCAGTGCCTTGTACACTGCCTTATTGATCAGCAAAATATTGTCCTTGCCTGTCTTCTGCTCCCTGATACACAGTGTCTCACCAGGCCTCAAACCCTGAACCTGCTTTACCTTCAGCTGCAGGATATCACCGATACGCAATCCATTATTGATCCCGATGGTAAACAGCAGCAAGTCTCTCGGCTTATTTTGGAGCAGCTGCTTGATGGCTTTTGATATCTTCCAGGTTTCTGATGGGCTCAACTTTTATCGAGCTGCCTTTTTGTGGATGGTTTGTCATGAGTTTAGGTTATATCAACTAAAACGAAATTAAGTCAATAATAATTTGCATTTACCTATCAGAGTGAAGGTGGCGGGGTTGGGGGCTATGGATACAACGTTGATTTTATTTGATATTTTCTAGCTGAAAACCGTAATGTCAACTATTTATCAAAAGTTGGTATTAAGTCTGAGCTTGCCTACTCTTCCAAAAAGGATTAATATACAGAATATATGAGTAAGAAAATACCAAAAGCACACGATAGTTTTGTAAAGAACATTTTGGGCCGTGAGGTCTATGCCAAGGATTTCATCCGCTATTATCTTCCAGAAAGGATTACGTCACAGCTGGACCTGGATACGCTGGAAGTGTCTTCCAAATCCTTTGTCAGTGATGAGCTTAAGGAGAATCTGACCGACCTGGTTATGTCCCTCCAGTTCAAGAATAGAGATCTTGCAGAAATTTATATGCTCATTGAACATAAAAGCAATTTGTATCGTTTGACAAAACTCCAGCTGTTCGGATATCTAAACGAAGCATGGCAGAATAAAAAAAAGGACGAGCTTCCGATAATTATCCCTGTGGTATTCTACCATGGAAAGAAGAAATGGAACTACAGTCTGGAGTTTTCAGATATGTTCAAGCCTCCAGAAGAGCATTATTTCAAGTATATTCCCAAATTTGAACATATCCTGCTTGAAGTCCCGGAAATCAATAAGCAAGAGATCAAATCAACTATTGTCCTTAAGGTCTTTAACCTGACTCTGGAACATATCTTTTATCCAGACAGACGAGACCGGATATATAAAGCAATGGAACTATTATTTCAGGGATTGCAGGCAGAGGAAGCAGGAGAGATCTTCGCAGTAATTGTCAAGTATATGCTTTCCGCCACAGACTTAACGCCTAGAGAAGTGGAAGAAAAAGTAAAACATCTTCCCAAAGGAGCAGATACCGTGAGAACAACAGCAGACGTGTTAGAAGAACAAGGCTATAACAAAGCTATCTTGGAGAAACCCCAGTGGGTTACGGAAGGCAAACTTGAAGCCACCCAGGAAACCTTGATAGACCTTGCAACAGAAGTATACGGACCAATACCCGGCATGCTCCAGGTTAAAATTAAGTCCATTCAATCCGTAGAGAATCTCAGGGCTCTAACCAGAAAAATCATCAGGACAAAGTCTCTGGATGAATTCACAGA
>NZ_JYNP01000141.1 GCF_000934755.1 Desulfonatronovibrio magnus | reverse complement strand
ACTGTCAGTCTGGTTTCTGTAAGTTATTGAAATTAAACGATCCTTTAGTGTCACTCATTACTGCACATTGGACTGACCCAGCATATACCGACCACCAAAATTGGCGCTAAGCATGATGCTTGGCTTAACAAAGCCCTAACACTCGATTTTTTGACCCAGCATATACCTACCTAGCGAACCAGTTTTGAGACGATTTCGGTGGCTTCTTGAAGTGTATCCTTCGTCAAATGCGCATACTTTTGCGTAGTTGATATGTCGGCATGTCCTAATAATTTCTGTACTTCGTAGAGACTTCTGCCTGAATTTACGAGGAAGGAAGCATACGAATGCCGCAGGTCGTGTATGCGTACATCGGGCACTCCAGCATTGCGCCTCAAGCGATCCCAAGTATGATGGAAATGCTTGATGGGCTTGCCTGTGTCCGGCAGGGCGAATACATAGTCTGAGCCATTGCCAGTTCTGCGTTTAAGGATATCCATAGCGCCCTGGGACAACGGGATTATCTTGCGGCACTTGGCTTTGTTCCTCTCAGGCGGCAGGGTCCAGATACATTCTTGCATATCTATCTCAGACCAGGGCAGGTGGGTGGCTTCTTTTTTTCTGGCTCCGGTTAATATCAGGAACTCAATTACATCAGGCACCACAGAGCTTTTGCAGTTCTTGATCTCTTCCAGAAGCCTTTCCAGCTCATCTACAGACAAAAACCTCTCTTTAGCCCCGTTATCAGCCAGTTTAGAGACATTCTTGGTGGGTGCTCTGTCGATCACTTCCCAGCGCTCCGCCAGATTGAATATGTGCTTGACCAAAGCCATAATCCGGTTAACAGATCCAGGCTTAAAGCCTTGGTTTACCAGGGTACTCTGGAATTCCAGCAAATCTCCAGGTCTGAACTCGTCCATACGCATATTGCCCCAGAGCTTGATCATACGGTTTTCAATGGTCTTCTGATCAAACTCCCAGCTCCTCTTGTAGGTCTTTACATGGGGCAGGTATTTGTCTCTGGTGAACTCTTTAAACGTAGGTGTCTGCTTGATCTTCTCAACATGGGCCAGAGGGTCAAAGCCCATCACAAGTTGGCTCTTAAGCGCTCTGGCCTTCTCTCTTGCCTGGTCAACGTTCATAGAATCAGTTGGTCCAATCAGTAATTGTCTTGTACGGGAGTGCTTATCCCGGTATCTCAGGTAGTACGTGGCCTTGCCATTCCTGCGTACTTCCAACATAAATCCAGTCAGCTTTTCATCAAAATACTGGACCTTGGGTTTGTTGGTGGGGATGGGCGGGTTGTCTACGAACGATTGTTTGAGTAAAACTTTGGGCATAACTGCACCTCCTTTCAGTTATAGGTTCCTTTCAGACTTATAACCAAAAGCAGGGCGGTTTTTGAATTGGGAAGGGTAGCACAGTAAAAACTGAGGCTGTAGGGGGCCCGTAGAGGGCTTTCAGGGGTGTTTTTGATGTCAGGTATGGGGGAAGTGGATAGAAGTCTAAAAAGTGGACGTAGGAGGGCTTAAATTGGAAATGAGAAGCATTATTATGCTTGACGTAACGGCTAACAGGATTTATAAACCAGAAAATGATCAAGTCATTCAAAGATAAAAATACAGAAAAGCTCTACTCAGGAAAGTTTGTAAAAGAATTCAGTGGCTTTGAAAGGCAGGCAATCCGTAGATTGCAGATCCTGGACAGTGCTACCTGTCTGAATGACTTGAAGGAATTACCTTCAAACCGCTTTGAAGCTCTGAAGGGAAACAGAAAAGGCGAGTACAGTATCAGCGTAAATATGCAATGGCGGGTTACTTTCAAATGGTACCAGGATAACCCCCAGGAAGTAGGGATAGAGGACTATCATTAAGGAGGTTTATAATGGAAAACAAAATGCCCCCGGTACACCCGGGAGAAATACTACGAGAAGAACTTGACGGCCTGAATATTTCTGCCAGTGCTTTTGCTAAAAGCCTCAGTGT
>NZ_JYNP01000140.1 GCF_000934755.1 Desulfonatronovibrio magnus | reverse complement strand
CAGTATCATTAACAACCATAAAGTTTTCGTAACTGTTCACCATTGAGTTGCCTTTTTGTAAATCGAAATGCAAAATACTTGACCCCGGATCAAAGGTAACCATTCAGGGGGGACCTCGGTGGTGGCTGGTGGCACAAGGCCAGGGGGACTGTCCCCGCTAAGGATGACTATGAACCTTCACAAAATTTCGCGTCTGTACTTTTCAGTTGTGCAGTAAAAGTGTCGCGGGGACTGTCCCCCTGGCCGGTAACTGCCCCCTGAATGGTTACGATCAAAGCCGGTCCCGGTCCTTGATTCGGGATCCGGGTTGACGGTAAAAGCAGATGCATACTCTTTACCGTCATTCCGGCGAAAGCCGGAATCCAGAAAAAACAGGCAGGAGCATTACGCGTTTGTGACAACTAAAAGAAATGATGTGTTTGTCACAGCTTTTTTGGGGTTAAAAGCGGTTTATCATGCCTTGGCACGGCTTCCTGCCCGGAGGCTTACAGCCCGGAGGTGCGAAGGGGGGCTGTCCCTGGCTTCGGGACTGTCCCCATTCATTTTCAAAAAACTCGTAATGCTCCCCTTTTGACTGTCCAGTCAGAAAAAAATTATAATCACACGTTGGGTGAAAAGTATGAATAAAAAACCAAAGCCAACTGTAGGATACCGAACTGATTATAAAGGGCGTTGGCCCCATGTGGCAGAGATTGAGGGAGCCTAAGATGATTCAGGATAACAAACTGGGCCTCACCGACCAGATTGAGCTGGCTCGCGCCGAAGAAAAAATCAGCAAGCAAAAGGCCAAAAAGCTGTTTGATTCTGGCGACATCAACAAAATAGAGGTCGGCACCTTCGTAGGGCTTGCCTTTATCCATGCCTATCTGTTTGACGATATTTATCCATTCGCCGGAAAAATCCGCGACGTGAATATTGCCAAAGGGGATTTTCGCTTTGCCCCCCTGATGTATCTGGAGGCCGCGCTGAAAAATATCGACGCCATGCCGCAAGGCAATTTCGATGAAATCATCGAAAAATATGTGGAGATGAACATTGCCCACCCGTTCCGCGAGGGCAATGGCCGCGCCACCCGCATCTGGCTGGATCTGATGCTTAAGAAGGAAATCCGGCAGGTGGTGGATTGGAATCAGGTCGATAAGGAAGAGTATCTGTCCGCCATGCGGCGCAGTCCTGTGAAAGACCTGGAAATCAAACACCTGCTCAAAACTGCCTTGACCGACAAAATTGGTGATCGAAACATGTTTATGAAAGGGATTGATGTCAGCTATTTCTATGAAGGCTATAGCGAATTCAGGACCGGGGAGCTGTAGACATTGGGTGCTAAAATATGAATAAAAAACCAAAGCCAACTGTAGGATACTTAACTGATGGCAAAGGTCGCTGGTGGAGGTCAGAGACCCAGCCTCAGTGTTCAGATGAAGATGTCTTCGGTCTGATATGTCAGGGCGTATGGGGGCATAGAGGTGTGCATTGGTCCTATAAGCAGGATGGCAGCTATGCATACTGGATAAACGAATCCGACCCCGGTTCGATTGAAAAAGGCATAGCAGCTGGATGGACTCCGCCAGATCATGAATCCTATGTCCATCCGCTTGATAAGCGAAGCGAGTATTATGTGACCCATCATTCAGTTGAGGAAGTTGTAGACCCTCTGGTCATTGAGAGACTTGAGAATGAAGATCCCCCAGAGACGGACGCATATATAGACCGACCTCTTTCTCCTGATGAAATTAAGCACCTTGAAGACACAGGGAGAGTATAATTTTAGCCCAGCAAACGTAACTATTCAGGGGGCACTCAGTTGTAGCTCCCGGCAAAAGGTCCGGGGACTGTCCCCTATCTGGTTGTCAGAAACGCGTAATGCTCCCAAACAGGCTATCACTGAAGACAGCCTGTTGTGCAGTATAATAGCATATTGAATAGTTACAAATTTTCAGCAATAATTGACCCTTTCCAGTTTGACATCACCCAGGTCCAG
>NZ_JYNP01000139.1 GCF_000934755.1 Desulfonatronovibrio magnus | reverse complement strand
AAGATGCTGCATTCCAGAAGGTACTTAGTTCCTTCTCTGGAGTCTATTCAGGCAAGTGAAAAGCTTATGGGCAGTTTTGATATTGAGCATGTTGAGATTGAGACCCTGCTCTTTCAGACCGGATACCTGACCATAAAATCTTCACAGCAAATAGTCGGGGGTAAGCGGTTTACCTTAGGGTATCCAAACCTTGAGGTCAGACAAAGCCTGGCTGATTCCCTACTTACATACCTGGTGGGTTCACTGGCAGAAGCTGAAAATGCCAAGTTTTCAGCCTATGATGCCCTGCTTGCCAATGATCTTGACAGCCTGCGCGATATTTTTCATGCCTTTTTTGCCTCCATCCCCAGCGACTGGTATCGAAAGAATCAATTATCCAGGTATGAAGGTTATTATGCCTCGGTTGTGTACTGCTATTTTGCTGCCTTGGGTTTAAATGTTCACCCTGAAGATCCCACCAACAAGGGGCGGCTGGACTTGTCAATTCGTTTTCAGGACCGGGTATATATCATTGAATTCAAGGTGGTGGAGCTTGCGGGTGAGGGCAAGCCTCTGGAGCAGATTAAAGCCAGAGGATACGCAGAAAAGTATGCAGGCCAGGAAGTTTATCTCATAGGCGTGGAGTTCTCTAACCAGGACCGGAATATTGTGGGTTTTGAGTGGGAAAAGAGATGAAGAAATGCTGGAATAGAAGAATAAGATAGAAGAAATACTGGAATGCTGGAATGCTGGAATGCTGGGATAGAAGAAGAGAATAGAAGATAAGAACGTGGGAGCAAAGAAATAAATTGCAAATATTTTCGCTAACCTTTTGTCGATTAGATTATGAACAGTAAGCTGCAATCAGCAACCCAGGTGGTCAGGGAATGTTTCTGGGGAGATTACATCCTGTCGCCCCAGGATATCCTTGCCAAACTGGAATCTAATGACCCTGGATTTAATTATTTTCTTTTTTCCAAGATCATTGAAAACAGCCGTTATCCTTCCAGACATCTGTCAATCCTTTTCCCGAAAAAGGATTTGCATCCGATGCTTCAAAGATATTTGAGAATTTCAGACAATAATCAAAGGGTCCGTCTGGTGGCTGCCAATATCTCGGGCAACTATGATCTTGTGCCGGAGCTGCAATGGAAAAGATAGATGTAAGTTCATTATACTCATTGCAGGACAAGGTGCTTGAACTGGTTTATTCTGTGGAAACAGGATTTTATCTTACAGGAGGTACCTGTCTGCATAGATTTTATCATGAGGATCGCTACTCTGTTGATCTGGATCTGTTCAGCAGCGACAACACCTTGTTCCGCCAGGATACACGCAGCATCTTTATGGCATTGAAGGACGCTGGAGTCAGGTTTGAACCTATTGTTGATACAAGGGACTTTGTAAGAATAATTGCCGAGGACGAACTTAAGATTGACCTCGTGAATGACAGAGTGTTCAGGGTTGGAAAAAATATCCGTCATAAATCAGGTATCATGTTGGACAATATCCAGAATATCTCCGCGAATAAAATCTGCGCGGTTCTTGGTCGGGATGATCCCAAGGATGTTTTTGATCTGTATTCAATTAATGTCCGTCATTTGCCAGACTGGTCAAAGACCATTGCCCATGCTGCAAAAAAGTGTGTCATAGATCCTGAAACGCTATATTTTCGTTTAAACTCTTTCCCATTTGAGCTGATTGAAATGGTCCATGTCGTGAGCAGAGATTTTGTTGCTAAAATGAAGCAGGAATATAACTCAATGGTCAGGGATATTACCGGTTGGCAGAGAGATGGCCTTTAGTGTCATTTCAATCTTCAAGCACACTATCCATTCAAAATTTCAAAAAAAGATGAGTTAAATCGGGGACATTATGTTGCCAGTTTAGTTATGTTGCCAGTACCCCGCAATACCCCGCCCCACCCCGCATTTTTTTCTTTACGTTTTGAGTTTTAACGTACCCCGCATACCCCGCCCTTTTCAAGCAGGCATCAGAACATTATAATCAGTCCCGGACATTGAATC
>NZ_JYNP01000138.1 GCF_000934755.1 Desulfonatronovibrio magnus | reverse complement strand
CAGTGGTTCCCCATAATTGCGAAACCAAGGATATCCACAAAATAGATCCTGCTGAAATATCTGATTATATCCAGCAGCTTGTCTTTCTCAATATCACCCAAGGGTAAACCTGGCAGGGCAGTGCGGGATATCACATGGTATACGGTTGGTCTATCTGGTAGTGTGAACCTGGCGTTTCTTGGCATGGCTGGCCTCCTTATGGTGAGCGCTTGGTGTTGATGGAAGGATACTTACCCGATATGAAATAAAAGTAAAGCATATTTTGTCTGTCCCTGTTGGCTTTTTGTTTTGTCTGCCCCCACTTTCACAGATGGGGGATGTTAGGACAGGAGTTGGATGATTTCGGAGTCTGTAAACTTCAGCTGGCGAAATACCCGCTTGCAATAAATTGGGTTTAATGATTTCTTCCCCATCTGGACTGGGGCTGAATATTTTCTGCCGTCAAACATACGGGCATATATGGCATGGTCGGTTTTTCCCTGCCTGACAAAAAAAGCTCCTGATTTGATCAGAAGCTTAACAAGTTCTTTGCTGGACATGGATGGGATCTTAAGCATAGGTCGCCACCTCGTGGAGTTCGAGGGGCTTTAAAATGTATTTTTCCGAGGACTGTGTCTGGGTTTCAGGTTCAGTATCATTTAAAAACTCAATAAATTCCTCAATAGGCATTGGCCCTACTTGAACATCTGGCGATAAAGCAATTTCCTCCAGGTATGATTCAATAGCATCTCGCAGGTTTCTTTCAACTTCGGGCAGATCGTTTCCCTGGGCCACCAGGTTGAGCTCTAAGCATACAGCGATATAATCAGAATCGCTTTTTCTTACTATGGCGGTATATTTCTGGTTCATTTATGTCTCCATCACATTTGGTCATTTAGGTACTGTTTTAACTTTAGGACATCCTGGATCAGTTGGCAAGCACCAACAAAAAAGCCCACAAGCCAAAGATAGTAAATGTTCTTCACCCGACAAGTCTTTTCATTGAATACAAACCCTCAACACCACCAACCGTTGTAAATTTATGCTTCATTATACCTTCACGACAGAGAACAGTATGCAGGTTTATGCAACCTTTAATCCGGGAGCGACATTCTTTGTTAAACGATAATACAATGACTCTGGTGCAACATCAAAACCGCATTCCCAAGCTAAAGTTGGGCATGGATCTAAGAAAAACTTAGCGAATTTTTTGCGGTCTTTCAAAGGCTCAGCAGCCTTCAGTATGCCTTTTGATAAACAATTAATTCCTTGGCTGACTGCACCCCCATCTTACTGATTCCTGAGACCTGTTACCCGATGCCTTCTTCACTGGGCGGTTCGAGATATGACGTACAGCTCCTGCTGAAAATGGGTAAGTTAAGGCTTAAATTATACACTTTGCGTTTGACCGAAAATGAGTAATTTATGTTTTTTATTAGTATCTCAGTGGGATATAATGGGTATGCGGGGTACTTTAAAAATCAACGCGGGGTTCCGTCGGGCTTATCGGTTTTGAAGAAAAGCTCTCCCTTAAAACTGACCACATCTTTATCGTGATCTCTGATACTATTCTATTGCTTGACCATTTTTCCATAGTTCATATTCACTGATATCTATGGAATCACTCCAGACCACACCATACCCGCCTTGATCCACTTGGACAGCTTTAAAAAATGCGGGATTTCTTAGTGGCTCAAATATCTCATGTGCCAATAAAGGTGATATGTCATACTTTTTCTTTTCACTGTTATCAAATTCAACCAACAAATTGTGGTTATCAATTGCTTGCGCATATCTTATTCTTGGGTATCTCATAGGTTACTCCAATGGCGGCAGCTTATAAAATTTTTGCTTGTCCCACATTGTTCTTAAATCTTTCTAGTGCATCTCTGCCCAGTCTTTGACTAATTGCTCTGCTCTTTTTGGCAGGTCGCCTTCTATCTTTTCAAGAGTATCAATATTAAATACTCCAATATACTCACCATATACAGAAGGGAGTGCAATAATTAACCTGTCCCTTATGTTGCGAGTTTGTATAATCCCTTGACAGGCATGTAAATACTTTGATTTTTGGCTTGTTCTTGTATCCTCAATGATAACAGCTGGATACAA
>NZ_JYNP01000137.1 GCF_000934755.1 Desulfonatronovibrio magnus | reverse complement strand
GGCTATCTAAATCAGGAAGACTACAAAAAAGCTCTGGATCTCATTCCAGAGGGAGGTGAGAAGATAATGGAAACTTTAGCTGATCAGTGGCTTAGAGAAGGTGAAGGTAGAGGGTTTGTTATTGGGAGAGAGGAAGGTTTTGTAGAGGGCAAACTAGAAAACGCCCAAGAAACCTTAATAGCCCTTGCAACAGAGCTATATGGGCCACTTCCTAGGATGCTCTCAGCCAAAATTAGATCCATCCAGTCCATCGATAATCTTCGCATTTTAACCATAAAGATCACCAGGGCTGAGTCCTTAAGCGGTTTTACAGAACTGGTAGACAGGGCTGCTGAAGATTAATTTCCTGTTTGCGCATATTACCGTTGTGATTGTGGCATAAAAAGCTTGGGGCTACATGCTGCCTTGACAATAACTGGCCAGCTACGTCGACTTTTTTAACTTCTAAACTGTTTCCGCATACCTGACATCAAAAATAGGCTTCTTAATTCAAAAACCTGCCTTCTTTTTCGTTATAAGTTTTAAATGAAAACTTTATAACCGAAAGGAGGCAAAACATGCCAAAAGTTCTTTTAAAACAAAGGTTTGTACGCAAACCGCCTGTTCCAACAGACAAGCAAAAAATCCAGTATTTCGACGAGCTTGAGCCTGGGTTTATTCTGGAGGTTACCAAATCCGGAAATGGAAGAAATTGGGGACATGGAAGAAATGGGGGACAGGTTGATTATGTTTTTTTGAGTTGCGCAAGACTCCAGCTGATTTGGTGTCCGAGATTGACAGACTTCTTGACCATTGTACCACTGAAGAGATAGCAAGCAAGTTGAATCAACAAGGAATGCGCACTGTGGACGGGGAGCCTTTGAACCCAAAAAGCATCCAGTATATTCAAAGGTCGTACAAGCTTGACTCGCGCTATGAACGTTTACGCAAACTTGGCATGAAGACTGCTCAGGAGATATCCGAACAATTAGGGGTATGCACCCAGACAGTAAGGCGCTGGAACAAGGCAGGATTTTTCAAAGCCCATCAATGCAGCAACAGACAACAATATCTGTTTGAACCGTTGAGTCATGACTCACCAGTTATGGATAAACTTAACGAACATATGACAAAAATGGACCACCAGAAGGGAAAAAAACCAGATTGTTAACCAAGAACAAGACGAGGTGTAGTATGCAGCTAACTCCCTGGATGCTGGCCGAATATTGACCCACAGCGGTTAAAAGGATTTGATAAGAAATTAAATTCTATAAATATGGACCAATATTGGTGTCTTTTTTTCTCTTGTCAAAAGGGTAAAAAGTTTTAATAATATTTTATCTCGAAAAATTAATATTTTATAGGAATTACAAGTGCCTACAATTAGTATGTTTTATGGAATCATTATACGCATGTTTTACATGGATTCACAGAGGCACAACTCTCCTCACTTGCATATTGAATATCAAGGCGTGAAATCTATCATATCTATTCCAGATGGTGAGATGCTTGAGGGAGAACTACCAAATAAAAAATTACGATTAGTTCAAGCTTGGATTACTATTCATGAAGAAGAAATCATGGCCAACTGGCAGTTAGCTGTAAATGGTGAGCCAATATTTAAAATTGATCCGTTGCGCTAAAAGGATATTATTATGATAGAAGTAACATCAGTATCTCCTCAAGAAGAATATAAGCTTTTACTTACCTTCAATACTGGAGAAATGCGTTGCTTCGATATGAAGCCATACCTTCAATATCCAGTATTTAGAGATCTGAAAAACATTATCATATTTAAAAAAGCAAAGGTTCAATACGGAACAGTAACATGGCCAAACGAGATCGATATAGCACCTGAAACTCTCTATGGTGAATCTTTTGATGTTCCTGCCCTCACAGCAGCAAGCATCTAAACTTTGCAAAATGGCTAACGAACAGAGAGAGTAGACTGAACCTGAATTAAACTTCAGCATGGACGACCGGATCAGTTTTTAGACGCCCACTGCATCAACTTAATCCACAACAGTAAAATGAACCTAACCAAATCTACCAGATCCAGCTTGAATTTTCCTGACCCATTTGTTGATTTTCCCTATCACCAATACCAGGAAAGTCTTCACAATCAACTCACATAGTTACTTACTTCACGCACATCATCCATAGGAACTTTCGGCTCCTGATCCAGTTCAAATAACAGCAGGTCTGAAAGGGATGACTGCGTTCC
>NZ_JYNP01000136.1 GCF_000934755.1 Desulfonatronovibrio magnus | reverse complement strand
TGCATTTCCCAGCTCTTCTGGATACCAGGCAAGCTGGTGGTCTTCACTTCCAGGATTGTATGATCTGGGAATACGAAGTCTAAGTGAGCTGTAAGCGGTAGGGAGCTTGCAGCGTTTCCGCAGATAGAACACCTGGTTTTATCTGGGCTGTACCAGTTGCAATTTGGGCAGTAAGACAGGGCATATTCAAGCGCCACCTGCCTTTCATGTGGAAATGCGTGTAAGGCCTCTGAGATTATATCTTCAGCTACGTGGCCACGCTTGAATCTTATCAGCGTCTGCAGGGTATGGGGCTTAGGGTTGGTTTTGGTTTTGACTACTTTACGGGGGCACTGGGCGATATCACTTGCGCCTATATACAAGGCACGATCTCCCAGGGTTGCTTCTGTTTCCAATATCTGAGCCGTCTGTAAGCCAGTGTGGAAGGTTTGTAGATTTAACATGATTACACCTCCACTATCCTGGGGTCATGCAGTTTTTGGGCTGCTTTCTGGGCTTCTTGCAGAGTGGGGAAAATAATTGGGATGCCTTGTTCGTCATTGAGAATACAAGGAAAGGTGGGATCGAACAGTTCTAAGATGATGTACATAATTGCCTCCTGTTTTAATGTTATAGATTCTATTGCTCTATAAACTTATAACCTAAAATAGGGGGCATTTTCGAAAATTCAAGATCATTAAAACATAAAGGCACTAAACGAGGGGGAAATGCAACGCAGGAAGGAGTTTCATGACGGGAAAGAAAGTGGGACCGACCTAACGGCCCCACAGTTCACTAATATTAAACTAAATCTCCTCGCAAGACATGAGATCATCTATGTTTTCGAGTATTTTCTCTGCACTGTCTACGCTGATAAAGTACAGCTTCTCGCTCAATGAGTAGCCGTCGGATAATGGCACGCCATCTTGTATATGCAACATGTCAATATCACCAACGTAATTTTTAACGGCCTCCCAGAATTCATCGAAGTTGATTCGGCAGGCCTCCGGTACACCCAAAATCACTGCCTCCTCTTGACATTTATTAAAACCAGGTCTGTTATTTTCCCAGTACACGTTTCCCAACTTACATTTGCCAAAGTAATTATCGAGATTAGGTCTTAACATAGTTTTCACCTATTTCCTTAGTTAAATTGTTAATGTTTTTAAGTATTTCCATTGTCATTTTTCTTTCATGCCTGGCCTCCACCGAATAAAAGCCGTGAGATACTGCGTTTTTATTCTCGGGTTGACCACCTTTTTTCCGTATTCGTTTTTTACTGATTTTTAATCACCCCCTATTCACATTGCCAATAATAGCTTGAGCATCTTTTTCCACATACACATTTTCCACAACAATATGCTGCTTGCCTCCACGCTGAATTTTACTTAAACATTCCAAGCCCTTGTTGAAATTACGTGACAGTTTCATAGCCATGTTCAGATACTTCTCTGCAATTTCCGGGAACATTTCCCGTGATGTTTTCTTCAGCATCTTGGCACAGAGCCTGTGACACATTAAGAGTTGGATAATCAGTTGAGCTTCAAGGAGGTTTCTGGGGCTATTAGCCATAAGCAGCTGAAGGAAGACGTTTATTTTGTCCTGGTTTTCAGGAGTAACAGGCAAAAGGCTGCCGAATAATTGATCGAGGGCAGTGAAGAGCGGTACACCTGCTGGGAGACCCAGGGATCTGCATAGTAATTCAGGGTTATTCGTAGAAACCTGACAGTCTTCCATAATTTTAATTTCGTTCATTGTTAGCGACCTCCTTATGGCTGAGGCCCAGGTAAGTGGGAACTGGAGATGTTTCTCTAAGTTTTTCAACGGGTATGTACCTTATTAAATCAAGGAACATGCGAACAACTGCGGACCTGCTGATGTTGTTGCTTTCAGCTGCCTGATCCACGAGTTCCATAGTTTCCGGGGGACAACTGATTGAGTATCTTTCTTTCATGTTCGTTTTCTCCTATAGATTTATGTTGTAATTTCCTAACCTTATAATAAAGTATACTACAAATTTTTTGACTTTTTAAGTGTTTCATAATAAAAATCTGAAATTAATTTTTACGGCAGCGGGTGGCTCTTCTCTTCTTCTGGCTTTTATAAGCCTTGCCTGGGAGCCGTAAGGCGACCCAGGCAGGCTTTTATCAAGTATTCAAATACTCTAATACTCAGGAAAATGAAACCCGCGCCAGATAAGGGTTTAGAGGGTATTTTGTACCAAGTAGGGCAGGTGTTTGTACCAAGTAGGGCAGGT
>NZ_JYNP01000135.1 GCF_000934755.1 Desulfonatronovibrio magnus | reverse complement strand
GCATTCCAGGAGCATGTCCAGGTAAAGCATGCAGGCTTTGTGCTGCGCGGATTCATCCGTTATCTCCACCGGCAGGGCGTAATCTCCCTGCCGCCGGATGCTTTGCCTAAAGGCAGAGGCAGAAGCAAACTGAAAAGAGACAAGCTGCCCCCGATATATGAGCAATACATCCATTATTATCAGAAAACCAGACAGACTGGGCATATCCAGATGTTGCGCATCATGGCCACGTTATCCGCCCTGAATGATTACTTGCAGAAAAGTGGAATCCGTCTGGAAGAACTGGATGTCTTTCATATGGACACTTTCCTGGCCGAAAGAAATTAAAAATTACGCCCCTGAGACCCGGATACATGAACGCTCAAATCTCAGGGGATTCTTGCGTTACCTGTACCAGGAAAGAGCTGTAATCAGGCAGGATTTGAGCGCCCTGATCCAGGGACCTCCTGTATTTGCCCAGAGCAATCCCCCCAGATTCCTTACTCTGGAACAGACCAGGAAGCTCCTTGAAAGTATTGACGTGAATCATCCCCAAGGGCTCAGATCATACGCCATGATCCACTTGATGCTGTCTCTTGGTTTAAGACCAGGAGAAGTCTGTAAGATATCTTTGGACGATATCGGGTTCCAGAAAAAAGAAATATGTATCCCGGACAGGAAAAACGCCATCCCGGCCAGAATGCCTTTACCATGCGATACATTAAAGGCTCTGGCAGGGTACATTGCCTGGGAAAGGCCCAAAGATCCGGGACACAGATTTGTATTCTGCGCAACACGCCCCCCATTCAAGCCAATAACGTCCATGGCCATCAGCCTGGATACCAGCGCCTGCTTCCGCAAAGCCGGAATCAAAGGCTCAGCCTATTGGCTGCGCCACACCTATGCCCAAAACCTGCTTCAATCCGGGGCTTCCATCTTTGAAATTAAAGAGATGCTTGGTCATGACATCATCAAGACCAGCAACGCAACATAAGGGTTCTTTGAGTTGACTTTTTGTGATGATGCTTGCCAACCATATTCAAAAGTAGTATTATTATTTCCTTATGAGCACACCAAATATTCATGACAGCACTATCAAGTACTTTTTGTCGGATCGGCTGAATGCCATCAGCTTAATAAAATCAATGCTTCCTGCAAAAATCGTGAAGCAGCTTGATTTTAATAAGATTTATTACAAGAAGGACTCATATCTGCCCAAGAGTCTGCAGAGTTACTATTCAGACTTGGTTGTCAGCGTGCCGACTAAATGCGGTTCATATGTAGCCAAGGTCTTTTTTCTCCTGGAGCACAAGAGCACCTTCAAAAAGAATACACCGCTGCAGTTCTTGAGGTACATTCTTGAGTTCTGGAAGCAATACCAGAAAAATACCGGTGAAACCAGATTGCCGGTTATTATCCCGATATTGATAGCTCATCCAGAGGAGGGTTGGAAACCCACCAAGGTGTCAGACTTGGTGGATCTGCCCTCTGATGATTTCAAAATTTTCATTCCTGACTTTAACTTCTTGCTGTATGATGCAGTAAATGATGACCCTGAAGACTACGATTTTGATGAAACTTTAAAAGCTCTTTTTACCATCTGGCGGTATTCGGGGTCTCCAGAATTCATGAAAGGGGTCAAAAGAGCCTTACAGTTGATAAAGAAAGTTGATCCTAAGGCGCGTTTGCTGGATTTTTTGCAATTGATTTTGCATTACCTGGAGTTAACCAGGGACGAAAAGGAATATATTGACATAAAACAGATTGCCGAAACTGAGATAGACGAAGGGGAGATATATATGGGAACCATAGCTGAAATGTTTAGAAGAGAGGGACGAGAGGAAATTAGGGCAGAGTATGAAAATACAATTAATGTGTTGAAAAATGAGTGGTTTGGTCATGCTATGCTCAAAAACGCCCAAGAAACCCTTATAGATGTAGCTGGAGACTTTCACGGCCCTTTACCGAATTCTCTCCAGGATAAAATCAAATCTATAGACTCCATCGATAGCCTGCGGACATTAACCAGAAAGTTTTATAAAACTCAGTCCCTCGAAGAATTCTCCGAGCTCGTAAACCGAGCAGCACAATAAAAAACACATCCATAATAAGGTCACACTGCCAAGGTGTGACCTTTTGTGTCCTTTCGGCAAAGCTGCGTAAGGGCAAAAAAAATTTTGGACCAGTTGGCAGGTGGGCTTTAAGGCGCAGCGAGCAGCTTAGTGAAATCGGGGACAGGTTCTTTAAGTTGCATTTTCTACCATATTTCGCTACATTCCCTTCAACCCAACAACCACAAGCCCTAACAGAGGTTTACCATGCCAA
>NZ_JYNP01000134.1 GCF_000934755.1 Desulfonatronovibrio magnus | reverse complement strand
ATGACACCTGAGCTGTCAGGGATGTAGTTGCTGAAAACCTGTCACCCACGAGGGAGCCTAAGCGACCGAAGCAATCTGTATGGTAAAGCCATAATACTCTGAATTGATTAGCAAAACGATTGTAGTTACTTGGAATATTTTTTTATGTTCTTTTGAAAACCTTTGAGGGATGGATTTCATTGAGGTAAGATACTCACTTGGCATCATTAAGGAATAGTCCCTGGTCAATGAACAAACATGCAATGATTATTGCCCCGGAATGCACAGTTAAGGCAGTTCTAAATATCTCAGAAGACAACATCCAAAAAACGAACCCGCAAAAAACAACAGGATAGGAAAAAACAGCAGAGTCGGCTGGTTACGCCTGCTTGAGTTGAAAAAAGCATATTCTATCTTTTTGAAGGCAAACGTCTCAATGAACAGGAAAATTTTTGAAAAAGCCCTGACCTTCTTCAGAAAAGCAATCAAGCTTGACCCTGATCATCTATTGTGACTTGGTGCCTTAGACAGTATTGCTTCTCTGGCCTATCAGGAGGAAACAGCGCGCAAGGTACTCAAGACATTCCGGGGACGGGCCCTTCTCGCTGATGAAGTGGGCATGGGCAAGACCATTGAGGCCTGCATGATGATTAAGGAATATATGATGCGGGGAATGGTCAAAAATGTTCTGGTATTGACTCCCACTCCGCTGGTAAGTCAGTGGCGTCAGGAGCTTGATTCAAAGTTCCACCTGGATTTCAGGTCCACGGATGATCCTGAATTTCGTGGAGAGGAAAATGGGTTCTGGCAGGCCCCGCGAATAGTTGCTTCCATCAACACAGCCAAATCAAGGAAACATTTTTTCCACAGTGACGGATCGAGAGTGGGACATGGTCATTATTGACGAGGCCCATCACTCGAAAAACCGCAACACCCTGAACTGGAAACTGGCCAATACCCTGAAAAAAAGATTTCTGCTTCTTCTTACTGCCACCCCGGTGGAGAACAATTTGATGGAGCTTTACAATCTGATTACCCTGCTTAAGCCCGGACAGCTCAAAACAGCTTCGGCCTTCAAGGAAGAGTTCATTACCAGGGGCGATCCCACAGATCCAAAAAACCGGGCCAGATTAAGGGAGCTTCTTAATCAGGTCATGATTCGCAATACCAGGGCTGTGGCCAATATCCATATTCCACCCAGGTTTGCAGAAACCATTCGAATCCAGCCCACCAGGGCCGAGTCTTAACTTTATGACAGGATCTCGCGACTGGCCAGAGATATTTACTCGTCATCCAAAAGTAAAAACAAGATGATGCTCAAGCACATCCTGGCCATGGCCGGTTCTTCCCCTGCAGCGGTCAAAAAAGCCCTGTCAAAAACCAGCGGTAATGATGCCCTGCCGGCACGCCATAATGATGAAGTGACAAAAGTTCTTGAACTAATTGATTCTATAGTTGAAACCGGAAAAAACAAAGCAGTCCTTGGTCTTATCTCTCGGCAAAGGCCCGCCAGGAGCGTCAGGCCAAAATTGATGCCCTTCCGGAAGAGCTGTCCGCCAAGACCCATGACCTTTGCTTCAAGGCATGTGCCATGATTTTGAGGGCCGTGGGTTTACAGTCAAAATGAGGAAAGACCTGGTGGCTGAATACACAGTCAAAGCTTGCCGCTTTGAGGTTTAAGGCTTCAAGGCCGTTGCAGTGCAGCTCAACATTATCTGCTTCACCCAGAAGATTTTCAGCATTCTGGATCATTCTATTGCTGATATCAAAGGATACAACCTTGCCCTGCTTACCAACCTGTTCTGACAGGATGCTGGTCATCCTGCCTGTTCCGCAGCCAGGCTCCAGAATAGTCATCCCTTCCAGGTCAGGAATGGTGGTCAGGACCTTTTGAATCTTTTCCATTTCCTCTCGGGTATAGTTGTCATTGGCCCATTGGGCATTGGCCTGCGCGTCAAAAAAATCAGCCTTGGCCCTGTTGATTTCAACTGAACCAGCAGCAGAGCAAAAACGGGTCATGCTATCCTCCTATCTCAAAAAATCAGGCATTTCGCCCACTTTCCCATAGTCTTTTTCCATTTCAGCGTGCACCGGCGTTCCAACCAGAAATTCATATATTTCATCAGCCTTTTCCCTGATATCCAAATCATCTTGACCAAAGTATAAATCAAATGCTTGTTAGATAATTATTTTGCAAACGTGTTACTTGATAGAGAATATTTTTATTTTTGCAAATGAAAAATAATCATTTTTATGATTTTTTATTTTTTAACTTGACAGTCAAAACTTCTCTAAACCTTTTGCATTCATTTACCATGATTTTACTT
>NZ_JYNP01000133.1 GCF_000934755.1 Desulfonatronovibrio magnus | reverse complement strand
GAGCGCACCGACTGAAGTTACCTTGAATAAAAAAAGAACATCTAACACAGAAAAAAAAGCGGCTTAGATGCGACATCTTTCTTGACATCTACCGTGTCCTTTACCTCGTGAGACATTTGGTCAACTCTGTTAATAGATTCTATGGAGTTTGAAAATATTTCCGCTCCTTCCTGTGCATACTGCATGGCTTTGTCTGCTCCAGATGCTGCACTGGAAGCATTTTTGGCTACTTCCAATACTGTGGCATTCATTTCTTCCATGGCAGTTGCAGTTTCCGAGGTTCGGTTTTTCTGTTCTTCTGATCCCCTGCTTGCCTGTTCCACCTGAGCTGAAAGCTCTTCACTTGCTGAAGAAAGTATCTCAGAAACATTTGTAGCTTCTGATGCAATGGACTGCATCATTCTCTGGGAATTTTTAATTTCAGTAAGATCGGTTACAAATTCAATAGCTCCTATTATGTTCTGATTATTGTCTTTTATTGGAACTCCAGTGTAGGAGATGTCCAGAGTGCATTCACTCGGTGTTGCCTGGGTTTCAGACGAGCAGGAATTTCCTGATTTCATAGCCTGCCGGCATGCACATCTTTCTGTATTACAGTCGCTGGTTTTAAAAAGTTCATGACATTTACTGCCCACCACCTGATCAAGGCTTTTTCCCAGCACTTTAAGGCCGATCTTATTCATCCAGAGTACATTATAGTCCTTATCCATGGTCATTACAGGCGAGGGAACCAATTCAAGATATCTGGCAATAATTTCTGAAGACTCATTTATATCACCGACCAGTCTTGAGTATTCTCCCTGGTATTTGTTGACATCAATTATTGCCCTGATATGGCCATGCTGAATCTCTGAAGAAAGCTTGACCACATCTTCAATGATCGTATCAATGTTATCTTTTATCTTATTGACAGCCTGCACCAAGACGCCTATCTCATCCCTAGCTGTTGATTTTAGCTGGACATCAAGGTTGCCCGATGCGATGTTTTCTGCAAAGTCTGTTGCCTGTTTTACAGGTCTGCTTATACTTCTGGCAAAGAAAACACCTGCTGTAATCATAATGCCTCCAATGATCAGGGCAGCTACAAGAATAGAGTTAAACAGCCCTGACTGTACATTTTCTATTACATCTCTTGGCTGACCAAGAAAGTACATGCCCACTCTTTCTCCAGCCACATCGATAATGGGCCAGTATATTGTATCATACATATGGCCTAATATAGCGGACTGATCTAAAAATACCTCTCCCTGCCTGAGGACTGTTGCGATAACTTCAGGGTTGCCCATTGCAGTGCCCACGGCTCTTTGTCCATCAGCTATAATCGTTGTAGAAAGTCTTGTCTCCTTATCAAAAACTGTTACCTCTAATCCCAGCTTCTGCTTTATAAGATCAACAAAGGTATGTGATCTGAAGTCCACACCCATGACCACAGAGCCAACTATCCTGTTGCCATACTCAAGAGGATGAGCAGACCTTATGGACAGGGAAAGATGCTGTCCAGATTCCACACCGGCAGATATGCTGCCTGAAAGAGCACGGCTTACATTGAGCTGATCGCGGATGTTATCTCCGGTCTGGTTATTGTGACCACGGGCGATAACGTTTCCCTGATGGTCAGTAAAGGATATGAACTCAGCATCAGTTTCATCAATTATCATTTGGCCAAACTGCTGGAGCAGTGAAGTATCATGATCCATAACAGCATTTACGATGTCAGGATTCATGGAAGTCATTCTGGATAAGGAAGACATGGAACTTTCTATTGCATTGATTTCCATGTCTACAGTTTTTCTGAATTTTTCCAAATCTTGCAGGGCCTCCCGGTTCAGGCTCCCTGCAATAAAATAATTGCTGAAAAAGAAGACTCCTGAGCTGATCAAAACAACAGTAATTCCGAGCATTATTACTATTTTCCAGAAAATCGATACCTTCATGTTGCCCCCTGTTGTGGCTATCTGGTTGTTATTAATAATAAAAACTGTTTTATCGCGCATTGACAAGATTCCAAAAGAACTCCCACCCAATGTTTATGAGCGCTGACTTAAACCCAAGTCATTCCGGAGAAAGCCGCAATCAAGAATACTATGATTTCCCTGCAGCTTCATTCTCTCCACCCCTACAGGCAGATCTTGAGGATGAATGAGCTTTTCCCAGCTTGTCGTACTTTGTTCTCCTACAAGACTATATCCGGTTACTTCTTCAAATCCACTGGCAACCCTGGTATTGTTTATCAAGAGCATTAAGCGTTTCTGAAAAGGCGAGCTTTAACAGTTCCGAAACCAGGGACTGTCCCCGTGCCGATTGCGATTGCATAGCTTCCA
>NZ_JYNP01000132.1 GCF_000934755.1 Desulfonatronovibrio magnus | reverse complement strand
GATCAGTGGCTTAGGCAGGGTAAGCATGAAGGGCTTATTATCGGTGAGCAGCAGGGCATAGTTAAGGGCAAACTTGAAGCCACCCAGGAAACCTTAATTGACCAGGCCTCGGAGCTTTACGGTCCACTTCCGGGGATGCTATCTGTCAAAATTAGATCCATCCAGTCCATCGATAACCTTCGTATTTTGGCCCGAAAAATCATCAGAACTGAGTCCTTAAGCGAGTTTACAGAGCTGGTAGACAGGGCTGCTGAAGATTAATTTCCTGTTTGCGCATATTACCGATGTGATTGTTGCATAAAAAGCTTGGGACTACATGCATTCTTCATAATAACTGGCCAGCTACATCGACTTTTTTAACTTCTAAACTGTTTCCGCATACCTGACATCCAAAGTAGGGAAAGTGGGGACAGGTTCTTTGAGTTGCATTTTCGTCCATAGACTTTGGCATGAAGGAATGGAACGAGTTTGATCCCAGGGAGATTGTTCGCAAGTACAGACAGTTTGTTTACGAGACTGGCGCTGTGGATGCGGGTAAAGGCAAGACCATGGATAAAAAGATCGTGGAAAAGGCCAGGATGAAAGGGTATAAGATTAGCCGTGCTGAGAGGTTCAGGTACAGATGCCGGTATTTTACAGATTCCGGAGTGATCGGAGGGAAAGACGTGAGCGCAACATAAGGGACAGGTTCTTTAAGTTGACTATTTCAGGACAGTTTAATGATGCATGTCTGACACCACCCTAAGTTCGGGATGTCCTGTGATCAATACGTAAAGTTTTTTGCCTGACATAAAGCTTTTCCTTGACTTTTGGCAATTCATACGTAAAGTAAAGTTTACATGGAGGGCGACAATATGAGCTGGCAAGGGCAACAAATCAAAAAACTGGCAGAAAAGAAGAAGCTCACACTTAAAAGCGTAGCTGCTCAAGTAGGAGTTTCCCGTCAGGCCCTGAATGATTGGGCGAGAGGCCAAGTGCCTAAAGGTGGACATCTATTAAAACTATGTAAGACACTTGAGGTTGCTCCAGATGCTTTTTTTTCATCGGATAGAGACTCTCGCATAACTGTACCCATGCACCGTGCTCGAAAAACAGCAAAGCTGACTGACTCTATGCAGGAAAAAGCCAAAGACCTTGCTGCAGGATATGAATTGCTATTTAGAGAAGCTTCTGATCCCGGCCTTGTGCAAAGCCTAAGAATCTACAACAAAACTGAAGCTGAAATATCTAAAGCTTCTTCTTCCCTAAGAAAGCTTAGTGGTGTCGAAAATGACGCCCCGATGAATTTCCATCACATCCTCACCCTTCTGAAAAATCTAGGCGTTAATCTTATATTTTCTGATTTTCATGAAAAAATAAAAGCCTATGCATTTTATACTAAGATAAACAACCATAGGGTTGTTTTTGTAAATTTTAAAACAAAGGCTTTTGATTTTATATTTTCCATCCTCCATGAAGCTATTCACTCAATTCGAGATGAAAGCGATGCTTACAAGGATTCCCTTTTATATGACAGCGCAGAGGAGTCTTTCTGTGATGAGGTTGCAAGCCATGCTCAGTTAACTAATGAATATTTTTCCTTCGTACTTGAAACAATTCAAGGCTTGAACAAGAATGACCAACTGTCTCAATTAGCAAGATTTGCTAAAAAAAATCATCATACAATGCATGCAATTCAAAAGAGGATTGGGGCTGAATTGCCCGACTTTGGAGATAACCTCTACCGCGTAGAGACCAAATTAAGAAAAGGATCTCCCACTATGCGAGAGATCCTCTTTAAAACTAAAGATGCACGAGGTTATGTTGAGCTTTGGGAAAAAGTAAGTCCTATATACTTAGGGCATGTGATCGAGCAGAGCGATAAATTAAGTACCCGCAGATTGTGCGAACTCCTTTCAATAGACAGCGAGATAGACGCTATTGAGGTTAAAGCTGAACTTGTTCGCATAAAGTCCGTGGGGTAAAGTGTGGTTATACTTTGCGACACATGCTCTATACTGATGCTTATCAGAATCGCCCCCAAAATGTTTTCCGACCCAGAGTATGGAGCATTTACCATCCCAAATGTTGCCAAAGAGTTCACTGGTACACAAAAATTCAAATCAAAGTACCCTTGGCGTTCAGAATATCGAGCATATGTCATCCCTGCTACATCAAATGCCATGCAGGATGATGAATATATCCTCTTACTAAAACTAGTAAAGCAAATGATTGAAAATGGTGTTGTCAATGAAAAAACTGACCGACTCTTTGATCTCAGTGCTGTAGACAAAGAAGTTGTTTCCTATGCTTTATCAAAAGGCCATGCTATCTCGACTGGCGACCAAGATATGATAGATTTCGCTGCACAAGAATTCTCAGATGACTTCAAAGGCAACTTAAGTCCTTTAGAATTGATAGTTGCTTGGCTTAAGAAAAATCTTTTTGAATGGGACGATTCTAAACACCGAGTTTTAGAGGAGTGGGCTATCACCAATGAGAGACCTCAGCCCCCTAAAGCTAAGAGCATGTTCAAAAAGATTACCGGACGAAGTTACCCAGGTCCATGATCCACAGTTCACTTTTCTATCATCGAAAGAAAGTGGGGACATTATGTTGCCAGTTTAGTTATGTTGCCAGTACCCCGCAATATCCAGCCCCACCCCGCCTGTTTTTTCTTTACGTTTTGA
>NZ_JYNP01000131.1 GCF_000934755.1 Desulfonatronovibrio magnus | reverse complement strand
AATTTGCTTCAATGGAAAAATTTACACAGCGAGGGACAGTCCCTGTGCCAGGCGCAAAGTTCCCATCTTTGACGGAATTTTTCAGGCAAATGTGCATCAATCGTGAGCAAAAATCGTAAAAACTTGAAACAGCCTCAACGCGTTAGAGATTGCCGCGCTCGCCCCAGTTGAATGGCTGCGCCTACACTGCGTGTATTCAACGGGATAAAAAGACTCGCTCGCAATGACACCCGAGGTGTCAAGAATGTAGTTGCTGAAAACCTGTCACCCACAAGTGAGCCTGAGCGACCGAAGCAGTCTGTATGGTAAAACAGTAATACTCTGAATTTATTACATATACGCTTGTAGTTACTTGTTAGGATCTGTCAATAGAGCTAACTACCCAGCATTTTCTGTCTTTAACCTGGCGCTTATTCTTCTGAAAGCTCCTGAGTCCTCGACGCGGGATTGTGGGTCACTTACCATTGAGTTGAGCATTCTCTGCAATTTGAGGAAATCGACATTACGCCGCATGCCTACCATGGCACAGAGGATCATTTCGCTTTCTTTGGTTTCCATGTCATTTTCCTGACGCATTTTTTCAGCAACTGGCAGAAGCAGAAAATTCGCCAGCACAATGCCATAAAGAGTTGAAACCAGTGTTATGGGAATACTTTTGAGTATCAGGCTTGTTTCTTCCATACCCATGAGCAGTCCAACAAGACCTATGACACTGCCGGCAACTCCAAAAGACGGTGAGTAGTTAGCCATACTTCTGAAAACTCTTTCCAGCTCCTGCCTGCTTATCCTTTCAGCTCGGGCTTCAGAACTGATTATTTCTCTGATCTCATTTTCACTGTAGCCATCCTTAATAAGTTCCAATCCTCTTGAGGCCTTCATATTAACATCAACAACACTGTCAGGGCTGACAACGCCATGTCTGCGGTGCAAATGCCCAAGACTCATGAGTACATCTACAAGCCGTCTCAGTCTTGTCTGATCTTCCTGATAAGCTCTCATTGCATAATTTATGGCCTGCATGAATTTTCCAGGTCCAAAACTCATCATGCCTGCTCCTATGGTGCCTGAAACAACAACAAGAAAAGCAGTTGCATTGAAATAGATCATGGACTGACCGGAAACAAAAAAAGCAGTCAAAAATAGTGCAAAGCAGATAAAGCCTGCAAGGAGTGTTTTATTTATCATATTATACCTCGTTTATAATTGCTCCATCAGGACGTACTTATACCAAACCTGTGAGTTACCTTACGGAACAGTCTTTTTTGAAAATAGTGACAGTCGGCATAAGAGAAAGTCAAAACTCATCAGCTCTGGTTATTCAAAATCCGGATTTCCACTCTTCTATTTCTTTCGCTGGATATCTCTAAGTGTTGAGGTACTAATGGTTTACTGACACCATAGCCCTGAACCACTATCTTTTCCTTACTGATATTACCCAGTTTTTCCATTGCAAGTCCGATTCCAGCTGCTCTAATTGCAGACATTTCCCAGGGGTTGCTGTGGTTTTCTGCTGCATCCGCATACCCGGATACGATTATTCCACCTTGAGCCAGGGATACTATTCTGGCGATCTGTTCCAGATAGTTTATGGACTGATCATTTAATTCAGTGCTTCCTTTATTGAAAAAGGTTTCTCCAAAGAGTGATATGATCAGATCACCATTTTCACCACGGTAATAGTCAAGTACTGATGAGTTTGCAGGTAGGTTTTCGCGCATCTTTACTAACAATGGATCAAGGTCAAGATTTTGAACACCGTGAGATATACGACCATCCCATTGCGCAAAGAATGCTTGCGGAACTGTCACTTTGTTTTCTCTGGCATGAAATATAAACAATACCAGAAAGAGTATGAACATAACCATCATGAGGTCAGACCAGGGCACAGCCCAGGAACTGCGAAGGGTTTCAGGGGAATAATCCCGTTCTTCTGTAACGAAGTAAGAAGATTTCAGATCATAACTCACAGTTTTACCTCTTGGACATTTTAAATTCAGCAGGTATGCAGGCATCTGCACATGAAAAAATGGCAGCTGGCCTTTAAGGGAGGTTATATGCCTGCAGGCAGGCGTTTTTTTCCCTGCAAGCATACATTGCAAATACTGAACCATGAAATGCTATATAAATCTTAAAGAAGGGGCTGGAGTTTCAAGAGTATAATGTTTCAAGACTGGAGTATGAGAACGTGAAAATACCTGGATTCCGGCTTTCGCCGGAATGACGATAAAGAGTAAGCACTTGCTTAAACCGTCACCCCGGTCCCGGATCGAGTCCGGGATGACGGATCCGGGGTCCATTTTTTTGAAGATACTTGGATTTAGTTACTTGCAGGAAACAAGGGACTGCCACTTTGGAGATTGATGCATGTATGAAAAGAGATTCATCCAGGATTCTGGCAGTCAGGGCAGATGATGTATTTTTTTACCCTTTGCCAGGCCTGTTTGGATGCATCAGTTTCAAGATCTGGCAGCGATTCTCTATCTGCCAGGATTAAAGCATCACATGGGCACATTAAAACGCAAGCCGGACCAAGATCCGCTCGGGTCACGCATAAGTCACATTTGGTTACCGGGTTTTCATGTCCAGTACACATCATGGCTACATAAGGACAGGCCATGAGACAATTTTTTGTCACGCATTGCTGGCAAATTTCTTCCTTAAGCCTGACCACTCCCTGCGGATCCTGGAAAAGAGCCTTATTTGTACATGCTTTCATGCACTTGGGGTTATCACAATGTTGACAGTAAAGAGGAACATGCAGGCCATAAGTGGTTCTGCTCATGATAATTCTAGGAACCCGGTAAATGAACTTGCAGACAGCTTCACAGGTACCACAACCTATGCACTTGCTGTAATCAATGTATAATGTTTTCATAGTTATGCCGGGGCTTAATGCTAATTGATTGTAAAAGATATTAATAGTTTAGACTTTTGAATGAGAAACCGTGGCTTGATCTAAAAGTTGCTCACATTCCCAGGAGTGCATTTTGATTATCTGAAAACTGTAAATTTGAATTGTAAGCTCCTCCCCTGGGCGGACCGGGACCGAGCCTTTGAGGAACTGACTTTAAAGTGGAGCCTGCATCCTGCAGGCTATTTAATTCCAGGCGGCTGGAAGCCGCCTCCACCTTGAAGAACAGTCCCATATTTGGAA
>NZ_JYNP01000130.1 GCF_000934755.1 Desulfonatronovibrio magnus | reverse complement strand
CAGAGCCTGATTACCTGAAGCCTTAGACAGGCCAAGGCTGGTATTCACACCAGGCATCCGAGGCAAAGACTCTGCACTTTCAGGCATTATGGGTTGAGTATTGCGTGAGACAGAGGCTCCTCTTCTGTATACCTCATCGTCACCAATACAGTAGTAAAGTTTACTACCTGAAGATATTTTTTTGTTTTGTGAAGTCTTTGGCGGTAGTTTCTCCCTTTTGGGAACCACCCTCTGGATTTCTCGCATCAATTCCTCAGGCTCAAGGGGCTTGGATACATATCCGTCAATGCCTGACTGCAAAAAAAACTCTCTTTCTTCCTGCATTACGTAAGCGGTCAGGGCTATTATGGGCACCCGGCCAACAGATCCGTCTGTTAGTTCCAGGTCCCGAATAATCCTTGTGGCCTCAACTCCGTCCATGCCCGGCATCTGTATATCCATTAGTACGAGATCGAAAATGTCCTCTTTGTAAGCCTGTACAGCTTCCTGACCAGTGTATGCTGAATGCACCCAGTGACCTTCCTTTTCGAGTGCAAAACGGATGGAATCATGGTTCAGCTGGACATCCTCGGCCAGCAGGATATTTAATGGGGCTGGTTTGTTATCTGATTGTTCTGATCTTTGAACATGCTCTGCCTCTGATTTCTTATTTATAACCTCAAAGGGCAGTTTAACAGCAAAAGTGCTGCCCTCCCCAGGAGAACTCACAACACTTATGTCTCCACCCATCACCCTGGCAAGTTTTCTGCAGATGGCCAGGCCCAGCCCAGTTCCCTGATGTCGTTTTCTATAGGAGCTATCCAACTGGGTAAATATTTCAAAAATATCTTCAAGCTTGTCTTCCGGGATACCCGGACCTGTATCCTGAATCTCAAACCTTACAACCTGTCTGAAAGGGCCCCCCTTACTTTCAGCAGGCATTGCTCTAAGTGTTACCTCGCCATGACTTGTGAATTTTAAGGCATTGCCCACCAGGTTGCTCAGTATCTGCTCTAATCGGCCCGCGTCCCCTGTAAGGCTGTCATGAATACCGGGTTCAATCTGGAGAGACAGCTCTATGCCTTTAGCCTCGGCCTGAGCTGCATACAGGCCCTGCACCTTTCCCAGAACCGAAGACAGGGTAAACTCTTGATTGCTCAGTTCCATCCTGCCGGCCTCCACTTTGGAAAGATCCAGGATGTCGTCGATAATCCGCTGCAGGGACCTGGCAGCCTCCCGGGTCATGTCCATGATGTGTCTGCCCTTTTCACTGCTTATCTCTGATGCCAGCATCTCCATGGATCCCATTATTCCTGTCAGTGGGGTACGGATCTCATGACTCATATTGGCCAGAAAGACTGACTTGGCTCTGTTGGCAGCTTCAGCCTGGTGCTTGGCTTCAAGCAAGGCTTTTTCTGTATTTTTCAGTTCAGTTACATCCATTACAAACCCAACTATCCGCTCCGGATCTCCTTTGTCATCCCTGATAACTCCGGCTGCTTCCTTGACCCATCTAACTTCCCCCTGCTTTGTCAGTATCCGATGCTCATATCCCAGAGATACACCCTCCTTCATCTCTGTAATGGGCTTGTTTATTTCAATAACATATTTTCTATCATCAGGGTGAACTCTGTGCATAAACGCCTCGAAGGTACCTTCAAATTCCCCTGGATTTAAGCCAAACAGGACTTCGCACTCGGTTGACCAGTACAGATGTCCCTGTTGGATATGGTAAACCCAAGTTCCTGCACGAGCAAATTGCTGGGCCTGAGAGAGTCTGAGTTTATATTCAAGCAGATCTTCCTCAGCTTGCTTTCGTTGTGTGATATCGCTGAATACCACAACAGCGACGTTTCCATATTCATCATCCTGCATGGGAGCAGAAAAAATCTCTACTGGAAATATCTGACCGTCTTTCTTCTTAAAGAGCTCCTCAGACCTGTAGATTTCCCCTCTGCTTAACTTCTGGAATAAGGGACAATTATCAAGAGTGCTTATTACTGCTTTTTCATCAACGTTATTGTGAAACAGAAAATGAGCCTCACTGCCCAGCAATTCTTCCTGCTCATATCCGAGAGTCGATGAAGCAGCCGGATTGGCAAAAATAATCCTGCCATTACTGTCAATAACGTAAAGCCCTTCAATCATACTGTCGGTAACAGCCTGTAGCCTTTTCTTTTCTGCCTGAAGATTTTTTCTTTCTATAGAGAGTTCTTCTGACTGCAGGGTTATGCGTTTAAGCATGTTTTCGCGACGACTAATAACCCAGCCTCCGGATAGTGTTAAAAAGCACAGCAGAAAAGTAATTGAACCCGGAAATACCGCAGACTCCACAAGGATGCTCTTCCAGTGCGAGGCCTCGATGTCCAGACCCAGTACAGCCATGACATCTCCGGTTCCAGGCTCTGCCACAGGGACTATGGCAGACACCCATTCCCCCCATTGATCAATATAAGGTCCTTTAGTGATGGGCAGGCCATAACCAAAAACATAAGATAACTCTTTAAAAGCATCCATGTACAATTGACCAGGTTCGGCAGGAGGAAAGACCTCACCATGTCCTGCATGAGGAGTATCCAAAATGAAATAAATATTACCATTCTGGTCACGGCCCATAAGATAAAGGTCAAAATAAGGATAGACGGCATTATCCACATAGTACTGCTCAATGCGGAACAACTGCTCCATCAGTGCCTGATAATATTGGTTTGCCTCACTCAGCCAGTCATCTTTCAGCAATGATTCCAGCCGGTCAAAATTTACTGAGTTCTTTATCACCATGACCTCATGTATCAGGTTCTCTCTCAGCTCGCGGTCTTTATTGCTGACAGTCCACCAGGTTGAACCAGCCCCGGCCACTATGACCATCAGGAGCAACCCGGTAGTAAAAATGCAAATTTTTCTGTTATGCCATATGTTGATAAAATTCATAGTAAACCTGTATATTCTTGTTTATATTTGCATGGATGCCCCAACTGCATTACAGTGAGTCATTATCTTTAAGGCGAGCTGTGCCCTGCTCACGGATAACGGACTCCGGGCTTCAGTCCATGAACAGCTGCCTCACTGGTCAGTTGCTAAGGCGGCAGCAATTTCTTCCAGCTCTTTGCGGGCCTGGTCAGTTTCAAATTCTTCTACAAGTCTGTAAGCCTCCTGCAGTCTGGCCTGCAAATCAGAAGGCAGCGGCATTTGCAACAGCTCCTGCATTTTTTCCATGGCCTGACTTATGTTTTCGTCCAGCAGCATGGATGCCTCCTGGACCAGGGCTGCGGTCTGATTTGCGTCAACAGTGCCCGGCTCTACAATTTGCTGATGGTGGGGGGTAGAGGCCAGGATTTTCTGCAAAGACTCCTGTACTGTATTCATGCTGGACCTGGCTGTGGCAAACAACTGATTCAGGTCCCGGGCCTGGCCTTTAA
>NZ_JYNP01000129.1 GCF_000934755.1 Desulfonatronovibrio magnus | reverse complement strand
AAGAAGGATAACCTCTGATACGGCCTTACGCCTGAGCAGGTACTTTGGAACTTCAGCAGAGTTCTGGATGAACCTCCAGCAGGCTTATGATCTGAAGAAAGCCAGGGAAAGTACATGGTCGGAAATTGAGGTAGCCGTAAGACCGCTTTGTGTGAATGCATAAAAAAGCCCACCAGCTCAAAGCCAGTGGGCAATAAGCCAGCAAGGTAATTTACTTAACCCCGCCAAGCCTCTTAATCAGCGGCAAAGTACCAGTAATAAACCCATCCAGCCTTACCTTAAGCTCATTAACTGTTTCCTCTCCGTGCTTCAAAGGCTGGCCGTCTTTAAGCAGTGATTTGTTTAAGCCCCTGAGCCTTGCCTCTACCCCAGCTGGTATATCCTCGTTCTTGCTGTGTGCATCAATAGCCATCCACTGGATCTCATCCAAGTTTATGCCAGTACCGATACCAGGCAGGGCCAAATATCTGTACGGTGCGCCTCGGGATACCAGTTCTGAAAGAGTTTGATTGAAGTTTATGGCTGGTTTTTTGTTTGCGTTTTGGACATAGAAGCCAACAGCACCACCGTGGGCAAGTAGAGTCAAAGACTGCAGAAGTGATCCCAGATTTAAGTTCGGCAAAGCTTTATTCAAGTCTGCAATTTTAACTGGACCTTTGGCTATCTGTTCTATGATGGGCTTGTATACTTCTTCTTTCCCAGATACCTCACCGAAGCCAGTCTGAAATTTCAGGGATATCTTATCGGGGTCTTGCAGCAGGGTGACCATTCTCTGTGCGAACAGACTTAACTGCTCACCACTCCAGATGGGTGTCTGGCCCCGTACGAATACGTCCCTACGGAAACTCTGATTGATAGCCATATCCTTGAATAATTCCCGCATAGCCATATCCGGGGCAGAGTCTATGGCTTTACGTATAGGTTCAGGCAGCATTGCGTCGTAATTCTCGGGCAGGGTAGCGCTGCCCAGAAACCGCAGTTTACCCTCAGCTGCTTCCTGGGCTATTTGTGTAAAATAAAACAAGGTCCAGGAGCTATGGAAATATTCGTGATATATGTAATTTTCATTATTGGCGGCAGTTTTTTGCAGCTGCTCCAGTCTGGACTGGATACCCGGTTGAGACTTAAATACCGCAGCTCCAGCATTTTTAAGGCTCTCCAAAGCAGTCAGGGCAGACTCAAAGGATTGCTTATTCACACCGGTTCTATCCGCAAACTGGGTCATCAAGTGCTGCACTGGGTGTGTTGCCAGCCAGCCGGGTAGGGCGTTGTAACTGAAATACGCCAGCCCGCCCGGGGTCAGTGTTTTGTCGATTATTCTGTATATTGCTGAGCGTACTTCCTGGTTTACCCAGGTAAGTATCCCGTGCGCCACTACATAATCGCAAGGTTCAAAAGGTTGGTCTTTTGCGGCCAGAGACACAAAGTCAGCTTCATGGAACTCAATATTGGTAAGCCCTGTTCTTCTCACCAAACTTCTGGCATGTGCTATCTGCTCGGGGTTAAAGTCCACTCCCACAAAGCGAATAGTCGGGTTAGCTGCAGCCATTACGCATAAACCAAGACCCTGCCCACAGCCAAGCTCCAGCATTCTATTGCTGGTGTTGGGTGGTTCAGAGCCCTTAAGTAAGGCTACCCAGTCCAGCCAGTTAGGTGCGAATTCTTTGTAAAATCCGTAGGTGTATGAGGTGTCTGAGTAGTAGCCGTGTTGCCATGCGGTGGTCATTTGTGTGGGTCTCCTGTAAGTAAAGCCCGCATACCTTGTAAGCATACGGGCTAATATCTTTACTCTTTGTTCAGCATCTCAGATAAAGCCCGTGCATAGCCATTCCGTGCAGTCTGCATAGCCGCAACCTCAGCCTTAAGCTCGGCTATTTTGCGGTCTACAAACTGGATTGAGGCCAGCTGGGCCTTGGCTTCGTCTGATATGGTTTCTGAATCGTACTCTTTTCCGTCGATGGTTATTGTAGGCATAGGTAAATCTCCTTTATATGTTTAATTTGTCGTCCAAGCTGAACTCATAGACTGTATCGTCTTCTGCTGAATCCATCCTCTCTTCAGCCAGCCTGGCTATTTTTGAGGCGTGCTGTCTGGAAATAAGCTGGGCATAGGCAAGTGCCAGAGCATCGGCTTTACGCAGTTCAAGCAGGCCTTCATCTGGTATCTGCCCCAATGCTTTACTGTCAACGCTGTATAAACCATCCAGCTTATGTTTTTTGGACTGGATGTTTAATACCAACGGAAACTGCTGGATAAGTTCGTATTTGCTTAGTGCCTGGCAGGCCTTGGCTGTTGCTGTGCGGCTCTGTTCCAGAGTGAGCAGAAAATTCATTTTGTCGCGGGTTTGTTTGGTAAGCTTACCATTTTCATCAAAAAGGGGTATGCCTTCCTCTTTATCTGTAATCTGCTCATTTCCTTCAAGAACACAAAGTATGGGCTGTTTGTTCTGGTTGTACGCCACCTGAAAAGGATATCCTTTAAGGGCATAGGGAACATAACTGCCTGTCCACTTGCCATCTGCATCTACAAAAAGATTGTTGTCAGGTTCATAGCCCAGCACTGCGTAGGGCATAAAAGATTCATTTCTTTTGGTAAACACAATGGGCATTTCACCCGCAGCACTGATAATATCAACATTAAATATCGGAACTAAAGCTGAACCTCTGACATACTCATAATCAGCCCTGGGTTTCCAGCGTTTATCTTTATGTGTTTTCGGGGTTACCGGAATCAGTTTGGTCATAATGTGCGTAGAATTTCCTTAGACCTTCATCAAGGTCGGTTTTGTGTTTCCAGCTCTGAAGAAAATACTTTGGATTTGAGGGGGAAGCGTTCTGGATGTCTGATAATTTCTTCTGTGAGGTCAACGTCTATTTCAGGCCAATAAAAATGACCAGGAGACTGTTCCTGAACATTCAAGACATTTTTGAGCGGCTGGTCTTTAAACCAGGGGAATTCATCATAAGGCATGAAAAGTTCATTATCGTCAGTTAAGATCCAGATTCCGTAACTGGAAACATGAGTAACTTCAACTGCTGAAGTGTTTAATCCACGCGCTGGCAAGCTCATGGTGGTGCTCCTCAATAATTGCTTCTATTTCTTTCAATTCTTTTCTGGAAAACCTGTAATTATTCGCCAGTTCCAGTTCCGGCTTAAGCCAGAACTTGGCTTCTCCTTCACTGGAGACAACATGCACATGCATTCTGGTTTCTTCTCTTGAGAAAAAGAAAAACCTGTAGCCTCTTTTTCTGAATACTGTTGGGGTCATATATTATTCCGTTCCTGTTAACAAATATCCGCATGGATCTCTTGTAAGTCAAGTACCGGCAGTCAGAAAAATAATCAACTCTCACTTCACCCCACCAAGCATCTTGATCATCGGCAAAGTAGCGTTCATAAAGGGCTCAAGTCTGATTTTCAGCCAACTCCCAACCTCTTCATGGAATAAACCCCATCCACACCACCTACGGGCGTAAATTTCCTTGTATCCTTGGACCCCAGCAAGTGCTTAACCTGGTCAAACACCTCCTGAACAAAGTCCTTGCCTCCGATCACCCCGGAGTCAGTAAAATACCGGCATCTATACCTGAACCGGTCAGTCCTGGATATTTTGTAGCCTTTCTTCCGGGCCTTTTCCACTATCTTCTTGTCCATGGTCTTGCCTTTACCCGCATCCACAGCGCCAGTCTCGTAAACAAACTGCCTGTACCTGCGGACAATCTCCTTGGGATCAAACTCGTTCCATTCCTTCATCCCAAAGTCTATGGACAGCAGGCCGTCTTTATTCCCGGTCTGGGTATGATAACCAAGAGAACACCAGCGGTAGTCTTCGGGTCTCTTTACTATCCCGGCCCTTATAGGATTGAGGTCCACATAAGCCAGAAGATTAACCAGGCTTAACCCGTCCTGAACAATCATACTCTTGAATCTATCCCCCCAGAAAAAGCCTCTGCGACCATACTTTTTATTGAAATACCTGGTAAATCCCTGCTTAATGTCCTTCACATAAGCTCCCAGGTTAGTCAGCCTCTTACGGTAGTCAGAAACAAGGACACCGGTCACATTAAGTTCATCACCATAATATTTCTGCAACCTTTCCTTGATTTCATCATCCGTAGGATCAGACTCTGGATACATGCGGATTACCAG
>NZ_JYNP01000128.1 GCF_000934755.1 Desulfonatronovibrio magnus | reverse complement strand
GGGATTGATCCAAAGATCGTGGAAAAAGCCAGAAAGAAAGGCTTTAAAATATCCAGGACTGACCGGTTCAGGTACAGATGCCGGTATTTTACAGATTCCGGGGTGATCGGGGGGAAAGACTTTGTTCAGGAGGTGTTTGACCAGGTCAAGCACTTGCTGGGGTCCAAGGATACAAGGAAATTTACTCCCGTTGGTGGTGTTGAGGGGTTGTATTCCATGAAGAGGCTGGGAGCGGGCTGAAAAAAGCAGACTTGACTTTATACCTGTTATGGGTATAAAGAGACAATGAACTGGACAGTTGAATTTACCGGCAAGTCTAAAAAACAGGCGGATAAGCTCCCTGCCAAAGTGCGGGAGGTTTTGTTCCAGCTGACTCAGGAAATCGAGTTTTGTGGTCCTGTCCGTGGAGACTGGCCTAACTATTCAAAACTATCCAACACGGAACATCATTGCCATTTGAAGAAGGGTAAACCAACCTATGTGGCTGTCTGGAGAGAAGTACAGGGAAAAGTAAAGCTGGTGGAGGTAGTTTATGCAGGAAGCCATGAAAAAGCCCCATACTGAAGATGATATAATCACTCTGAATTTGCGTGTTCGGCGTAGCATTGCAGGCAAGGTCAAACAATATGTTCGGCTTCTGGAAGCAGATAATAAACCTGCTTATTCTGTAGCTGAGGTATTTCCTGAATATATGGATAAAAAGCCAAATATAGCTCTTCGGACTTATAGATCCAGAGAGAGTTTAACCCAGAAAGAATTATCTCTTAAGACAGGAATTCCTCAGCATCAAATTAGTGAGATGGAAAACTGCAAGAGAGGGATTGGTAAGGAACGAGCCCGCAAGCTGGCCCAGGCCCTTAATGTTTCTGATTATCGACTTTTTTTGTAATGAGCAAAAAGAGTCTCATCATTGGCGCTATGGGTAACCGGATCAGTTTTCAAACACATAAACATAAAAGGAGTGACAATTATGCCAACTATTACAATTGATGGAAAAGAGTACGATTCAGATACCCTCTCAGAAGAAGCCAAGGCCCAGCTTGGGTCAATCCAGTTTGTGGATAGGAAAATAGCCGAGCTGCAGGCAGAGATAGCAGCCCTGCAAACTGCACGGAATGCTTATGCTAAAGCTCTTTCTGAAACGCTGAATCAGCAATAAGTTTATTTATTTGCACTTAGCAGCAAAGGATTGACCATGCCCACAATCAGCATGTTCTATGGCATAATTATTTCAATGTTTTACGAAATTAAGGAAAAACACCATCTGCCTCATATCCATGCCCGGTATCAGGGACATAAGGCTTCCATCTCTATTGAAGACAGCAGTTTGCTTGCTGGAAGCCTGCCCGCTAAGCAACTGAGGATGGTTCAAGTCTGGGTGGACTTGCATCGTGAGGAATTATCGGCTAACTGGGAATTAGCCAATCAAGGCATTGAACTGTTTAGAATTGATCCTTTAAGGTAAGGAGGTATAATCATGTTGCTTGATGTTATAAATGTGCAGCCTAAACCTGACTTCAGCATGATAATTAAGTTTGAAAATGGTGAACATAGATATTTTGATATGAAGCCTTATATCAATCAGAAGCCCTGGTTTGTCCTCACTGAAGGGAACAGGTTTCTTAAGGCATTTGTGCTAAATGGTACTGTTGCCTGGCCGGACAATATAGATATTGATCCGGAAACCCTCTATGAGTACTCAGTCTCCTTGGATAATCAGGCTGTTGCATAATTACACAATTAACTTTTGGAGACCACCCCATGACCACCGCATGGCAACACGGCTACTACTCTGACACATCCTACACCTACGGCTTCTACAAAGAATTCGCACCCAACTGGCTGGACTGGGTAGCCTTACTTAAGGGCTCTGAACCACCAAGCACCAGCCAAAGAATGCTGGAACTTGGCTGTGGTCAGGGTCTGGGTTTATCTGTACTGGCTGCGGCTAACCCGAACATGCACTTTGTGGGTGTGGACTTTAACCCGGAACAGGTAGCACACGCCAGAAGTTTGGTAAGAAGAACAGGCCTCTCCAATATTGAATTCCATGAGGCCGACTTTGTGTCTCTGGCAAGTAAAGACCAGCCATTTGAGCCCTGCGATTATGTAGTGGCGCATGGAAAGAAAGTGGGGACAGGTTCTTTGAGTTGCCTCTTCAAGCTCTTCACTATTCGGTCCAGAAATGGATGAACCTGTATAGACGTAACAAGCTGTCAGGCTACTTGCCTATAATCATTCCCGTGATTATTTATCACGGTGTAAGCGAGTGGACATTCAGCCGCGAATTTGAAGACTATTTTGAAATACCCCATGAATCATTCAGGGTTTTTATTCCTAAATTCAGGCACTTACTGCATGACATAACCCATATGGCAGACGAGGCTTTCAAAACCTCTATTCTTATGGAGATATTTCACCTGCTGTTTAAGTACATTCACTTCCCTGAACTGGACATAAAGCTCCAGGAAATATTTGACTTACTTGAGCAGCTGCCTGATGAGGATAAAAGAAAAGAATATCTGTTTAATATTTTGAAATACGTACTGGCATCTGGCCCTTTGAGTAGGGCACGAGTAACACAACTTACCAGACGATTTCCAGGAGGTGAGGATATGGTAGGAGTAGCAGCACAAGAAATGTTAAAGGATCTTGAACAGACAAGGCGGCCTTACTGGGAGGGGGTTGGCGAACTTAAAGCCACCCAAGACACCTTGGTAGACCTTGCAACAGAGCTATACGGCCCATTACCCGGCATACTCCAAGTCAAAATTAAGTCCATACAATCCATTGAGAACCTCAGGGCTTTAAACCGGAAAATAATCAGAACTGAGTCTCTAAATGAGTTTACAGAGCTGGTAGACAGGGCTGCTGAGAATTAATTTCCGACAGTGGCATAGAAGAAGTATGGGACAGGTTAATTATTGCAAACAAAATCGAAATTTGTTAAGTTTACTCCAAACCGCTCAACCACAAGCCTTAACGGAGGTTAGTTATGCCAAGAATAGCCAGATTTATTCGTGAAAACCAACCTACAGTATACCATGTTATATCCAGAACAGCCCGTTGAAGAAGGTATCAGGAGTCAGGGGACAAGGGACAGTGAAGAAGGTATCAGGAGTCAGGGGACAGGGGACAGTGAAGAGCTTGAAGAGAGGGATTGATCCAAAGATCGTGGAAAAAGCCAGAAAGAAAGGCTTTAAAATATCCAGGACTGACCGGTTCAGGTACAGATGCCGGTATTTTACAGACTCAGGTGTGATCGGGGGGAAAGACTTTGTGCAGGAGGCCCCAGTAAAATGAAAAGAAATTTTACGGGGTAAATATTCGACCAGGTCAAGCATCTACTGGGGTCCAAGGATGAACGGAAATTTACTCCGGTTGGTGGGGTGGAGGGGGTTTATTCCATGAAGAGGTTGGGAGTTGGCTGATGACTATATTTAAGACTTGCCATCTCATACAAGATATTATATAAAATCTGCATGTCTGATATCAATCCAGTTGTCTTTCTTGGAACCAGCCTTGAAGACTTGCGCTCTTTTCCAGACAATCCACGACGTGAAGCCGGCTATCAGATAGATAAACTCCAAAGAGGAGATACCCCAGACAGCTGGAAGCCTGTTACTGTTATAGGCCCTGGTGTTCAGGAAATCCGATTGCGAGATGTGACAGGACAGTTTCGAGTTCTATATGTGGCTAAATTTGCAGAAGCAGTCTATATTCTTCACTGTTTCTGCAAAAAGACCCAGAGAATTTCCAAATGCGATCTGGACTTGGCTACCAATCGCTATCGTGAATTACTCAAGGAGAGAAAAACATGAGCAATAATAGTTTCAATAGCATTTGGGATGCCATCGAAGATACGCAGGAAGAAGCTGAAAACATGAAGCTTCGCTCAATACTCATGATGGCCTTGAGTAAACATATTAAACGTAATGAACTCAGTCAGTCACAGGCTGCACAATTGTTCCGAGTGACTCAACCTCGGATATCAGATCTGATGAGAGGCAAGATTAACCTCTTCAGCCTTGATTCCCTGGTTAATATGGCTGTAACTGCGGGGCTTCATGTTGAACTGCGTGTCCATGAACTTGAAGCTGCATAAACCAATATACCCCATGTCACTGACCGCCCTAATGGAGCCACTTGATGTTCACCCTAATGGAGCCAGTTGATGATCACCTAATGCGTCCACCTGATGATCGCCTCAATGGAGCCATCCTGTGACCGCCCTAAAACCATCAGAGAAAGTTGGGACAGGTTCTTTAAGTTGCATTTTCTAACCCATTCCGCTATATTCCTCTCAACCCAGCAACCACAAGCCTTCCAGGAGGTTCACCATGCCCAGAATAGCCAGATTTATCCGGGATAATCAGCCCAGCGTATACCATATTGTTTCCCGAACCGCCCGTTGAAGAAGGTATCAGGAGTCAGGGGACAG
>NZ_JYNP01000127.1 GCF_000934755.1 Desulfonatronovibrio magnus | reverse complement strand
CCTGTCTCATACACAAACTGCCTGTACTTGCGGACAATCTCCTTGCGGTCAAACTCATTCCATTCCTTCATCCCAAAGTCTATGGACAGCAGGCCATTATTAAAGTATAATTAATCTGTTCCTTATGTTGCGAGTTTGTTTAGCTTCGGGATGGTCCGGCTGTTTGACGGCATGATGCCGGTAGAAGTGCCTGTCCCGCAAATATGCTTTACCGCCCAGGCCTTCTCAATCAGCCCTCCCGGTTCCTTATACTTCACGCCCATCCAGCGCGATCAGGTTGCGCTCAGCCTTGCTGAAAACCATCCCCAACTCGTGCACGGTCATCCCGTGGCGACCCTTGTACTTCTCGCTGTAGCCCCTGGACCAGATCTGCTCCAGGGCCGGATTGCCTATGATTTCCGGGGTCTGGACCAGCTTGATCTCCATAACAAAGATCCTGTTCTCCAGGATCACTGTCAGATCGGCCTGGCCCTTGTTGGTCACGTCTTGAACAGGCTGACCTTGGAAAAATTGCTCACCCCGGTCATGAAGATGCACTGGATGTGCCCGTCCTGGGGTTTGAGCGCGGAATACAGATCCTGCAATTGTTCGCGCATCTCCAGGGCCGTCTCCGGATGCTCCAGATTGTCCAGAATGGGCTTGTCGTACTCGTCGATGAGCACCACGGCCCGCCTGCCGGTTTGTTCGTGGGCCAGGCGGATCAGTTCGGCAAAGCGGCCGGAATTGCTCTCAAACTGTAATTCTACGCCGAGACGCTGCTGATTAACGATCAAGAGCTCGTCGATTTTTTCCTGAAGCGGGTCCATGCCGCGCAGCCGGCCTTCTCCAAAATCAAGCTTGATCACCGGGTGAACTGCGCTCCAGTCCCATTTGTCGTGGATGTACAGTCCTTGAAACAGCTTTTCGTTGCCCTCGAACAGTTCCTTGAGCGTGTCCAGGAAAAAGCTCTTTCCGAAGCGCCGGGGACGGGAGAGAAAGTAGCGGCCCTGTTTGAGGACCAGACGATGGACGTGTTCGGTCTTGTCCACATAGACGTAACCGCCTGTGCGGATGGAGGAGAAGGTATTTATGCCCACCGGCAGGTGCAACATGACTGAGGCTCCTTTGATAACTCCAGTTAAGGAATAGGCGGCCAGGGAAAATGAGAGGAGTTTGTGAAAAACTGTTTAGTTGAGAACTTTGTTTACCAGTTGATCAAACTCTTCCACTGAGTTGACTCGGTATGTTTTCTTGAAGAGCGTATTTAGCATATCTAAGGATTGAATGGATTTAATCTTTTCAGATAATGATTTACCAACCACATCAAATCTTTCAGTTAAACTTTCAATGATATGTTTTTGAGTATTCTCAATTTTTGCTTTTTGTTCCCAGTAAGGTTTTCTTGTCCGCTCCACTCTTTCTGCTATTTCTCTTGCGGCTACACCTATCATTTCATCACCCCCTGCAAAACGTTTGGTATAGTCGAGTAACTTTTTTTTCTGGAATTGCACCAAAAGCAAGACGTATCTAACTATAATGAACAGATATTCAGTCAGCTTATCGTTATCAGGAAATTTCTCCAAAAGATCATAAATTTCATGGATTTTGGTACCCAGCTCAGGATAGTTTTACTACCACATCTGAGTAAAATTCTTTGAATTCCTCAGACAGATAACCTTCCATATCAATCTCAATAACTGTCAGGTCCAGGTGCTTTTTGATTTCTTCAGGGATGAAGTCTCGGACAAACTCTTCTCGGCTGAAGAAACTCATAAAGCAGGCATCATGTGGAGAAGTAGTTGTTTTGGCCATATGTAAACCTTACTTGATTGAATATTGATTTGCAATATGTATTCTCTTGTGCTCGAGAAGGTGATGCTCCCTTTCACCCGGGCGACCCGGGACCGAACGTGAGAGTAACTTATACCCCTCGTTCCCAGGGTCCAGTCTGGGGACGTTTTTCTCTTGCGGCTCCAGTCGCTTCTTCAAAATGTGGCTGGAGCTTCAAAAAAAGAGGTATTCCCAGACTGGATTCTTGAAACAAGAAAATACCTGGATTCCGGCTTTCGCCGGAATGACGATAAAGAGCAAGCACTTGCCAGAATATAAAAATGTGGCTGTAGCCGCAAATTATAGATATCCCCAGGCTGGAGCCTGGGAACAAGCGCAAACACCATAACTGGACGCCAAGGCTGTCCATGAATACAGCTACGCCCTCAAAGGCTCTGCAGCCACTGTTGGAGCTAAAGACCTGGCTGCAGTGCTGCAGGAAATTGAGGTTGCCGGAAAATCCGGAGAACTGGCCGGGCTGGAACGCCTGCTGCCCCAGGCGGAGCAGGAACTTGAGAGGCTGAGGTCGGTGGTGGACGGAGGTGAAAGATAATTCTGTGTCTGTCTTTTCAGTCTGGCATATTGTCTGTGGCTAATAATTCTTTACTCGGAATGAGCCTGATACCGTGAGATATTAGACAGTTACTCGCAGGTTTGGGCCAGGCCCCCCGGGTGGGACGCTTATAACCAAGAGCGAAGAACCAGGAACTTTGAACTCTCAATCACTACGGTAGGATTGAGATGGTTGACAACCGTATGGTTGATCGGTACGGAAACCCCATTGAAGAGAACTCGTGAGGTGTGAAAGATATGAATAAAGAACGAATGAAATTGCCGCTGGGGATCAGCGACTTTTTGAAATTGCGCGAGGCGGGCGCAAACTACTTATATGTGGATAAGACGGCTCAGTTGGCGGGGTTGCTCGGGGCGGGAAACTACCTTTTCCTTGCCCGGCCTCGCCGGTTCGGGAAGTCGCTGCTGTGTTCGACCATGCGCTGCCTCTACGAGGGACGGCGGGAACTGTTCGCAGGGCTGGCGATCGAGCCGGAGTGGGATTGGGGCAAAACAAACCCGGTGGTGCATCTGAGCTTGACGGCGATGGGGTCGCAGACCGTGGATCTGTTTGTTGCCGACATACTCGCCGCTTTGCAGTCACGCGCCGAAGCCGAATCCATTTCATTGCGGGGCGTAACGCCTGCATCGCAGTTCCTGGCGCTGGTTGAAGGGTTATACGAAAAGACCGGTCGTCGGGTTGTGGTGATTGTGGACGAATACGAAAAGCCGGTGCATGATCATCTGGGCGATCCGGCGTTGGCAAAGCAGATGCGCGATGTCCTGGCTTCGTTCTACGGCGCGCTTAAGGGCTGTGACGGGGCGCTGGAAAAGGTGTTTATCACGGGGATCGGCCGGATGGTGAAAACGAGCATTTTTTCGGAGTTGAACCAGATGATTGATCTCACGCTGGCGCCGGAAGCTGCGGAAATCTGCGGGTATACGGAAGATGAGCTATATGCGGGCTTTGCGCCGTATATTGATAGTCTGGCCGAGCGCAATGGGCTAACCGAAGCGGGCGCCTGGCAGACGTTGCGGGATCGCTACAACGGGTATTGGTGGGGTCATGGCGAGAAGGTATACAATCCCTGGGCGATCCTGAACTGTTTTCGCGAGTGCCAATTCGGCAACTACTGGTGGGCGAGCGGGACGCCGGGTATACTGGTTGCGATGGTGGAAGCGATGAGGCGTCCGGACGGGGATCTCGATGGGGTGGAGGCCGGCGATTTGTCGTTGCTGTTTGACATCACGCGTCCCAAAGCGATCCCCTTGTTCTGGCAGTCGGGGTATTTGACGATCAAGGAAGCGAGCTTTCCGTCCTTCATATTGGGGTTCCCCAATGCAGAGGTGCGCGAGGCGTGGTACGGGATGATGCTGGATCGGTTTATGACCGAGCCGGGGGAGATGAGCGGGCAGACCGCTGCAGCGGTCATGCTGGTGGCCTTGCGAACAGGCGATACGCACCGCTTCGAGAGGGCCTTGAAGTCGCTGTTTGCCGCGATTCCGGGGGAGCTGCATGTTCCGCGCGAGGCGTATTACCATTCGGTATTCTTTGCGGCGCTCTCCGCGGTCGGGGCGGAGATCATTCCCGAAAGCCGCAGCGACAAGGGGCGCCTGGACGCGGTATTGAAAACCGATGCGGCTATTTATGTGATCGAGTTCAAGCTGGGCCGGGCGGAGGATGCCCTGGCACAGATCGAGGCCAAACGCTATTACGAACCCTGGCTGGCGGACGGTCGTCCGATTGTGTTGCTCGGGGCCGGCGGCTTCATGGAGAAAGAGGTGAAGTGCCTGTGGAAGCGGGTGGATGAAGGGCCGGGTGGCTTATGGGGTCGGACCTAATCAAGTTATTGAACTAATGCGGGCTGTGCCCACAACCCAATAAAAATAAGGAAAAGCTGGAAGGATCAATCGTGGTAAATCCATAAAAAAAGGCCGCCTACTTCAGTTAATCAATAGGCGGCCAGGGAAAAAGAGAGGAGTTTGTGAAAAACTGTTTAGTTGAGAACTTTGTTTACCAGTTGATCAAACTCTTCCACTGAGTTGACACGGTGTGTTTTTTTGAAAAGCATATTAAGGATGTCTAAGGATTGAATGGATTTAATTTTTTCAGATAATGATATTCCAACCACATCAAATTTTTCAGTTAGATTTTCAATGATATGGTTTTGAGTATTCTCAATTTTTGCTTTTTGTTCCCAGTAAGGTTTTCTTGTCCGCTCCACTCTTTCTGCTATTTCTCTTGCGGCTACACCTATCAT
>NZ_JYNP01000126.1 GCF_000934755.1 Desulfonatronovibrio magnus | reverse complement strand
AGCTTAAGGTAAGGCTGGATGGGTTTATTACTGGTACTTTGCCGCTGATTAAGAGGCTTGGCGGGGTTAAGTAAATTACCTTGCTGGCTTATTGCCCACTGGCTTTGAGCTGGTGGGCTTTTTTATGCATTCACACAAAGCGGTCTTACGGCTACCTCAATTTCCGACCATGTACTTTCCCTGGCTTTCTTCAGATCATAAGCCTGCTGGAGGTTCATCCAGAACTCTGCTGAAGTTCCAAAGTACCTGCTCAGGCGTAAGGCCGTATCAGAGGTTATCCTTCTTCTCTCATTTAGGATTTCTGTAATCCTGTTTGTGGGTACACTGAGGCTTTTAGCAAACGCACTGGCTGAAATATTCAGACCATCAAGCTCTTCTCGCAGTATTTCTCCCGGGTGTACCGGGGGCATTTTGTTAGTCATCTAAAGATATCCTGACCTTACTCCCTGTAGCCTCTGCGTATCTGTGCAGACTTCTAAGACTGGGCATAGTCCCGCCCGACTCAAGCCTGGCTACGGTGGACTGTGTGGTTCCCATTTTTTCAGCAATCTGCTGCTGCGTAAGCCCTGCCCTTATCCTGGCTTTAATCAATTCCCTGGCAAACTGAAACTCATCTTCCATATCCGTGTAGGCTTTGGCATACTCGGGGTCCCTATCCATCATTTCTTTGTGTTTTTGCTCTAAAGCTTTACCCATCCTGTATCTCCCTGGCTCTTTTCTGAGCAATCTTCAATTCTTTTTGGGGCAACTTGTTTGATTTCTTGATGAAACACCTTAGTATTAGGATTTTCCTGCCACTAGCTGTGATATACAAGCTTCTGCCCTGTTGTGCTCTTATCTCCCAGATCTTATCCTGTACCGGCCTTGTATATGGCATTCCCACATTATGGAGACCAAATTCTTTTATCAGGTTCATGATTTGAACAGTTTTAGCTCGAACCTCTGCAGGGAAAGATTCAAACTCTGCCTCAACAGTTTCATCTAAAAATTCTATGCTCCAAGTCTGCATATCTGATTTTTATGCTTTTTTTGCTATGCAGTCAAGCACTGACAAAACATTATTAGTCCATTTCCGTTTTAAGCTTTCCTACGTCACAATTTTTGCCCTCTACCCGCTTTCGCATACCTGACATCCAAAAACACCTCTAAAAGCCCTCTACGGGCCTCCTACGGCCTCAGTTTTTGCTGCAGGCACCTTTCCAATTCAAAAAACCGCCCTGCTTTTGGTTATAAGCTTTAAAGCAAACCTATAACTGAAAGGAGGCAGTTATGCCCAAAGTATTTTTGAAGCAAAGTTTTGTTGATAACCCGCCACTACCCACCGACAAGCCGAAAATTCAGTACTTTGATGAGAAGCTGACCGGCTTTATTCTGGAGGTACGCAGGAACGGAAAAGCCACGTACTACATAAGATACCGAGATAAGCATTCCAGAACCAGGCAGCTTATGATCGGGCCGTCTGATGCCCTGAGTATCGACCAGGCCCGGGAAAGAGCCAGGGCACTTAAAAGCCAGGTTGTGATGGGCTTTGACCCTCTGGCCCATGTGGAGAAGATCAAGAAAACACCTACGTTCAGGGAGTTTACCAGGGATAAGTACTTGCCCCACGTGAAGACCTACAAACGCAGCTGGGAATATGACCAGGACCTTATCGAAAAACGCATGCTCAAGCTCTGGGGAAATATGCGCATGGACGAGTTCAAGCCCGGCGACTTGCTGGAGTTCCAGAGTGCTCTTGTAAACAGGGGCTTTAAGCCAGGGTCTGTTAACCGTGTAATGGCCTTGGTAAAGCACATATTTAACCTGGCCGAGCGCTGGGAAATTATTCAAAGGGCACCCACCAAAAATGTTTCTAAACTGGCTGATAACGGGGCTATGGAGAGGTTTTTGACCCACCAGGAGTTGGAAACCCTGCTGGAAGCAATTAAGACCTGCAAAAGCCCGGTAGTGCCCGATCTCATTGAGTTCCTGATACTGACCGGGGCCAGAAAGTCAGAGGCTTCACAGTTGCCCTGGTCAGAGATAGATATGGAGGAACATATCTGGACCCTGCCCCCGGAGCGGAACAAAGGCAAGACACGGAAGATAATTCCTTTATCCCAGGGAGCTATGAAAATCCTGAAACGCAGAGCTGGCAATGGTTCCGACTATGTGTTTCCTAATCCTGATACAGGTCTGCCCATGAAGCACATGCATGGGACCTGGGACCGTATAAGACGCAATGCCGGTCTGCCCGACGTGAGGGTTCACGACCTTCGCCATTCTTATGCATCCTTCCTGGTAAATTCCGGTAGGTCCCTCTACGAGGTGCAAAAACTATTAGGACACGCCGACATATCAACTACGCAAAGGTATGCACATCTGACGAAGGATACACTCCAGGAAGCCACCGAAATCGTCTCAAAACTGGTTCGGTAGGTGAGTATATGCTGGGTCAAAAAATCGAGTGTAATGGCGTGGTTCAGCCAAACACCAAGCTAAGCACCACTTTTGGCCGTGAGTATATGCTGGGTCAGTCCAATGTGCAGTAATGAGTGACACTAAAGGGATGTGGTATTTCAGTGCCTTACAGAAAGCCGAGTGAGAGTGACGGTGGGCTGGTTTGGTGGGTAACTACAGTGGGAGGTGGTGCTAAGTTGGTGCCACCTTCTTTTGGTGTTGGGGTGGTGTAATAACGGAGTAGTAACAGGGAAATGTTGGGAAAATAACAGACAACACAGGAGGGACATCAAAATGGTAACAAAGAGGTTGATAACACTGAAAAGAATAGCTGAAGAATTAAAATTAAATTATAATACATTGATTTCATGTAAGAAATATTTTGAGGAATACCTGATCGTAAAGAATATTGGCAGGACACCGAAGTACCCTGATGCTTATATTGACTTTTTCCGGCTGGTATTTGCCTTGAAAAAAAGCCAACAGGGACAGACGAAATATGCTTTACTGGGCTTGCCTTGGAGCAACTGTTTGATGGCTTTTATGTCTTCCAAATTCCGGATGGGCTCAACTTTGATGGAACTGCCCTTTTGGGGATGATTGGTGTTTGTTCTCATAGGTACAGTGTATACCAAGTAAAACGATAAAAAGTCAACATAAGTTGATGTTTACCTACAAAAGTGAAGGTGGCGCCTATTAGCTTGCGGGGTTAAGTGGTGATATTATTGGATATATTCTTTAGAAAAAAGTTAATATCAACTTTTGAGATAAAGTTGATATTTGTCGCTCCCAATTAAGATATCCTATTTATGCTTGCCTAACGATAAACGCTGACTTATAAAAATTTTTCCCGAGGCCATATAACTCTATTTAGGGGGTCAACATGCAAATCACAATAGATATGCCAGATAGCTTTATGAAGGAGATATCCTACGGATTTACAGCCCCGGAGCGGGAAATAAAGTTCCTACTGGCGTCAAAGCTGGTTGAATCTGGAAGAATTTCAACAGGGAAGGCAGCGGAATGGTTAAATATTTCTAAGCCGCACTTTCTCCAAGAAATGGGTCGCTATGGTGTCTCAATATTTCCAGTAGACGAACTCTCACTTGATAAGGATGTATTAAATGCCCAGAATGGTAATTATTAATACTTCTCCCATCCAATATCTCCATCAACTGGGACTCATAAGTATCTTAAAATCCTTATATGGAAAGGTCCATCTGCCTGAAGAAGTAAATGAGGAAATAGAACAGGGAAAACTTGAAGGCATAAATTTACCAGATATAAGCAGTCTTGAATTTATAAATATCTTACCTAAACAAGAATCAGCCTTCAACCGACTCGTAAGAGATCTGGATAAAGGCGAAACAGCTGTCATATTGAATAGCCTAATAAATCCTGGCTCCTTAGTTGTTATTGACGACTTTCTTGCCCGAAAAGTTTCTATGGAACTCAATCTAAATCTTACAGGAACTGCTGGCATACTAATAGCGGCAAAGTTAAAGGGACTTATTGATAGTGTTGGTCCTTATTTAGATAGGCTGAATCAACTTGGGTTTTACCTTGCTCCTGTGCATAGACTTCATATACTGAGAACAGCTGAAGAAGAGATACAGTGAAATCTTTAGCTGACCTCCCCGTTCCCACACTATACAAGAAGGCCACCCCGTACCAGCAGGGTGGCCTCCATACACATCGCAAAATCACGCTGCCTTCCCCAGCGGCACAGCATTTACTGCGTCCTTCAGGGTTTCCTCAGCAAGATGAGCATAACGCATAGTCGTTTTGATCTGGCTATGCCCGAGTATAAAAAAAAAGGGACAGACGAAATATGCTTTAATATGGACTTGCTTACTCTCCCAAAAAGAATTAAGAAATTAATGCATGAGCAAGAAAGTACCAAAGGCACACGACAGCTTTGTAAAGAACATCCTGGGCCGGGAGGTCTATGCCAGGGATTTTATCCGCTATTATCTTCCAGAAAAGATAACATCACAGCTGGACCTGGATACGCTGGAAGTGTCCTCCAAATCTTTTGTCAGTGATGAGCTTAAGGAAAACCTGACCGACCTGGTTATGTCCCTCCAGTTCAAGAATAGAGACCTTGCAGAAATCTATATGCTCATCGAGCATAAAAGCAATTTATTCCATCTGACTA
>NZ_JYNP01000125.1 GCF_000934755.1 Desulfonatronovibrio magnus | reverse complement strand
GAAATTTTTATGGCTAATGAATTTGTTCCGGATGAAGTCCAGTTGAGGAAAAAGATTCATACCTTAAGGGGTGAGCAGGTAATGCTTGATCGCGACCTGGCGGATCTTTACGGTGTGAAAGCAATCCGTCTCAGGGAGCAGGTCAAGCGCAACATCAAACGCTTTCCAGAAGACTTCATGTTTCAACTCACAGAGGCAGAGGTTGACCTCCTGGTATCGCAAAATGCGATACCTTTTGAGCCACGACCGCTTTTTGATTCTTGATGGTGAGACTGTCTATCATATTGGTGCTTCGCTGAAAGATTTAGGCAAAAAATGGTTTGCCTTTTCACGCATGGATAAGAGTGCATTGACCATAATGCAAAAAGTGGAAGAAGTATTGAGAGGTGATAGATAAATGCAAAGCAAACAACGATATATATTCTTTGACCCCGGACTGCGGTCTTCGGACTCCGGACTACGGATTACGGGTTCATACCCCCATACATCCAAACGTCCATACGTCTAAACGGACCTCGGGTTTGACTTTACACCCAAACACGAATACTTCCATACACCCATATGTGGCAATGGACCCCGGACCCCGGACCTCGGATTACGGACTACGGGTTATGGGACAATAAAAAATATGAGCAGATCATGGATTTGACTGAAAACAAGCATAACCTTACAGAGGTGGTCTTAGCCAAAAGGATACTCATTATTCGAAGCCATAAGGTAATGATGGATTCTGATCTGGCTGAAATCTACTCTGTTACGACCAAACGCTTCAATGAGCAGGTCAAAAGGAACAAGGGCAGATTTCCCCAAGACTTCATGTTCCAGTTGACCAGAGAAGAAAAGGCCTGGGTGGTCGCAAATTGCGACCACCTGTCAAATCTTAAGTACTCCCCTCATCTGCCTTACGTGTTCACGGAGCATGGGGCGATAATGGCCGCCTCAGTTTTGAACTCTCCAAAAGCTGTAGAGATGAGTGTTTTTGTTGTCAGGGCATTTGTTCGCATGCGGGAAATATTGGCCACGCACAAGCAGCTGGCTGAAAAACTTGTGGAGCTGGAAGAAAAGATCTCGGATCATGACCAGGCCATAGGCGGTTTAATTGAGGCAATGCGCGAGTTGATGTCTTCAGGCATCCACACGCAAAAAACCATTGGCTTCACGGCTGATATTTACGAGAAAGATAAATAAATCATGAAAAATATCGCCTATGCAACAAATGCAAACAAGAACTGTTTAGCAAACGGATCCCGGATTACGGATTACGGGTTCATACCCCCATACCCCCATACTCCCATACGTCTAAACGGATCCCGGATTACGGATTATGGGTTCAACTGGACTCCCATACACCCATGCGTCCAAACGTCAATACGTCCAAGCGGACCCCCGGATTACGGATTACGGACTTCCGACCTCGGATCTCGGACCTCCGACTTCCGTGCCATTCCGTGAGCAGAAATCTATTGATAAGGTTCAAGCAATATGCAGAAAGGTAAGCTAACAATAGAAAATGTTGCCCAGCTAAAAAGGGCTGAAGTCTCTTTCGGTGATCTAACCGTGCTGGTGGGTCCGCAGGCTTCAGGCAAAAGCATCCTTCTGCATCTTTTCAAGCTGGCCATGGATGCCGGCCATATCAATTCCATGCTTAAAAAAAACGGCATGCATTGGAACGGGCAACTTAGCAAGTATTTTTCCCTGTATATGGGCGAAGGAATGGAGTCTGCCTGGTCCAGCCAAAGTAAAATGAGCTACCGGGGCCGGGAAGTAGATATGGAGGCCAAGATGCGGGCCAAGAAAAGCAAGGAGGCCTCTTTCTTCATTCCGGCCCAGAGGGTGCTGACCCTGCGAAATGGCTGGCCCCGTCCTTTTACCGATTATGACAGTGGAGACCCTTATGTAGTCCGTCATTTCAGCGAAATGATCAGACACCTGATGGAAGCCGGTCTGGGCAGCGGGGAAAGCGCTATTTTTCCCCAGCCTGGCCGATTGAAAAAAGATCTGCGCCAGGCCTTGTCCAGTGGGATTTTTTCCGGCAGCGAGCTTCGGCTGGATACACATGGCCTCCAGAAACGGATTATCTTACAAGTAGAAAAAAATGCCCTGCCCTATATGGTCTGGTCCGCTGGACAAAGGGAATTTATCCCCCTCCTGTTAGGTCTTTACTGGCTTTTGCCGCCCTCCAAAGTGAGCAAGCACAAGGATATTAACTGGGTAATTGTGGAAGAGCCGGAGGCCGGGCTGCATCCACAGGCGGTCTCGGCAGTTCTTTTGGGGGTTATGGAGCTTTTGGATCGGGGATATAAAGTTATTTTGTCCACCCACTCATCCCATATTCTGGATTTTGTCTGGGGCTGGAAAATGCTGCAGTCCTTCTCCGGAGATCCGAATCTGCTTTTAGAAATGCTGGACGCACCCAAAACGCAGGCTTTAAACGAATTAGCCAAGCGGATCAAATCTTCCACAGCCAGGGTTTACTACTTTGAGCGCCATGACCAGAGTATCCATACGCGGGATATATCTAATCTGGACCCCGGAGCCGAGGACATCCAGGAATGGGGTTGGGGAGGCCTGGCTGAGTTTAGCGGCCGGGTAAACGATGTAGTTAGCAGAATGATCCAGGAGCAGGAAACATGAGCTTAAAGTCAATGGCAAGCCACAACGAGGAATTAAAGGATTGCTGGAAATCCGGAATGCAGGCACTGCAAAAAAAAGACAAAAAGCTTATCCGCTCCCCAAAAAGCGTCTGCAATGGAAGCATCAACATTGACGCATGCCTTGAGAACTCCCGCCCCAACGACAATCGCTGGGACTACGGACTGGACATAAAAGACAAAGGAGTGTTTGTCGAAGTGCACCCGGCCCATACCAGCGAGGTAAACACTATATTGGCCAAGCTGACGTGGCTCAAATCCTGGTTTCAGAGGAACTGTTCCGGGTTCAACAGCCTGAACAAGTCCTATTACTGGGTGGCGTCTGGCGCTGTGGCTATTCGCCAAGGTTCCCCCCAGGCCAGACGGTTGGCCAGGGAAGGGATCACCGGTCAGTTGAAATATTTGAATTTGGAGTGACTAAACTTTTGGATTAGAGTAAGCTTTATTATGAAGAGAAAGGCTTTGTTAAAGCATTTACAAAAACATGGAGCCTGCCTTTTGCGGGAAGGCAGTCGGCACACTATTTTTCAACTTGGAACCAGGAAGACTCAAGTGCCAAGACATGTGGAAATTGTTGATGAGTTAGCGCGAAAAATCTGAAAAGATTTGGATATTCCATTCGTGAGGTAACTATATGAAATACCGTGCTGTAATTAAGCAAACAGATGGATGGTGGATTGGATGGCTTGTTGACCTCCCAGGAGTCAACGCCCAGGAAAAAACCCGTGAGGAGCTTATGGAATCTTTGCGCATTGGAGCTCAAGAAATGCTTGAGACAAATGTTCCATTTGAACCGGGCTTTATCATGGAAAAGCTGGATGTCCCTGAGCCGGAGTGGGCATGAAAATAGTTATCCTACGAAACACCCCACGGGGCAGGCACGGAAGGACACTGAAGTATGAAGAATCAAATTTCGGACCACGGATCTCGGATCCCGGACTTCGGACCACGGACTACGGACCACGGATCCCGGACTTCGGACCACGGATTACGGGTTCATACGTCCATACGTCTAAACGGACTACGGTTTTGACTTTACACCCAAACACGAATACTTTCATACACTCATACGTGGCAATGGACCACGGATCTCCGGCTTCCGTGTCTTTCCGTGAATTCCGCCTGCCCCGTGTAACCGGGGCCCCCTCTGGGGTGTTACACTGGGGTGGGCGAAACTCTTCTGTCTTATCCGGATGGTGGATGCCTTAAAAAGAATTCTGCCCACGGAACACACGGAAGGACACGGAAAGTTCTTTTCTTATTCAGTGCTTTTCCGTGTATTCCGTGGGCTAGGGCTAAACTCTTTTTCTGGATCAGTCCCCGGAACCCGGGTTCAAAAGGAGAAATAGATATGTCTCAAACAATGACTTTTGGAGGCCTGCTGGAAGAGGTGGATAAACTGCCACTTACAGAACAGGATATGTTCAAGGAAATTCTTTCCAGGAGAATCATGGAGCGCCGACGCAATCAGCTTTTTGATGAAATACAGAAAGCACGAGCGGAATATAGTGCGGGAGAATGCCATCCCGTCAGTGTAGACGACCTGATGAACGAAATCGTCAAATGAAGCGACTTCTGATTCGTTCTCCATCCTTCGTTCGTGCCGCCAAACGGTTTATCAAAAAACGTCCTGAATGTGGCGATGACCTACGAAAAGCGCTGACTTTGCTTGAGAACGATGTTTTCCATCCAGGTCTGAAAGCACATAAGCTTCAAGGCAGGTTATCAGGATCATGGGCATGCTGTGTCGGATATGATCTCAGGATTATCTTCCGTCTTGGTCGGCATGAAGGTCAAGAGGCCATTTTTCTGGAAACAATGGGTACGCATGATGAGGTATACTAAAGCTTGCGGACCCAGGACCTCGGATTACTGATAACATACAACTGACAACCTATACCTATAACTTATAACCACTCACATGAATAACATCGCCATCATCCCGGCCAGAGGAGGCAGCAAGCGCATCCCCCGCAAGAATATCAAAAACTTCTGCGGGCAGCCCATTGATTCTTTTCCCACGGAACACACGGACGGACACGGAAAGGGGAAGAAGAG
>NZ_JYNP01000124.1 GCF_000934755.1 Desulfonatronovibrio magnus | reverse complement strand
AGTATTTTTTGTCTGGCAAGGTCCTTCCCCCTCGTAATCTGGAAGAACCGTATCAAAGAATTTAAGATGTCGTCAGTAAAAAATTGCACCTTGATAAAAAAAATTAACCCTGTGAGGGCTACGGCAAGAGCATTATCTATGCTCATAAACAAATGTTGTTTCAATTAAAAGTTTATCAACTTAATCTCACATTGGTGAGAAAACCCAACGGAGGTTCACCCATGAAAAAGTTTTTTTTATTGTCAATCTTAGGCATCTGCCTGATATTTGCCGGAACGGCTCTGGCATATCAGACATTCTTCAACAGCCAGACCGCTATGGACAAGTCACCGCATGATGAGGTGCTGGTTGCTGTAGCGTCTGATGTTTCCAACGAATATCTTTACGCTAAGTGGAGTGAAGCTGAAGCATCAAACGACACGACTAACTATGTTACCATTAGTGTATCCGCAGACCCTCCTGAGGGAGGAAATGTAACAGGCGGGGGTAGAGTTGAATCTGGAACCAGCGTAACTGTTGAGGCTAAACCCAATAGAGGATATGAATTTGTCCAGTGGAGTGATACATCAACCGGTAATGCTGTGTCTACAAGCCAAAAATATACTTTTTCTGCAAGGTCGGACCTAAGCCTGCTTGCTTCTTTTGAAAGCTCCACCGAGTCTGATCCAGAGAGAATTTTCGGCGCTGCTGAAGACCTCTACCCAAGCTTCTTTTATCCGAAAGGCCTTGAAGTTCAAACAGATGAATTATTCGGAGAAACAGTGTATTACCGTCATTACACTTCAGAAGATACCTATCTCATAATTTTCAAGAATATTGTTTATTACAAGTGGAAAGATGTTCTTGTTAGCTGGAGTACGGTTGATGCCTGGATTAAATGGCTAGATCGTTGATAGCCTGGTTGTAGTAACTTCCAAATCAGAAGCGGCTCACTGCCGCTTCTGGCTTCTCCTATGTCCCTAAAAAAGATAACAAAATCCAATGGCTTTTCTGTTCCTGCTGACGGAACAACAAGAAAATCATCTCAAAAGCCCACAAAAGATCTGCAATTCCCCAACAACAGAGCATTAATAATGCTCTGCAACATTCTGCTTCTATTATCAGTCCTGGCTTATTACCCCAGCTACAGAGCTCTATATTTGGATTTCGACATATGGTTTCACCTTGCCTATGGCAGATATTTTATTAGCAACCTTACCACCACCGTAGATCACTCAGTATTCTCCTGGACTCCTGCCCTTGCAGACGCAGCTTACAATACATGGATAGGCTCTTCTTTCCTGTATCTAATCCATAAAGCTTTGGGAGTGCCAGGACTGTTCATTCTGCTGTTTGCTATTTTATTTATTTCAGGACTGATAATTTTCCGGTTGGCGCGTATGGCTGGCCTTTCATTGAACCCATCACTATTTTTTATTATCCTGCTGACCGCCATAAGCATTCGTTCTTCTGCTAACTATATCAAGCCGGAAATGTTCAGCACCTTTTTCATGACCATCATGACAGCATGCTATTTTCGTTTTCGCATGACTCTAAATCCGTGGATCATTCTCTTTCTTCCAGCAGTTTTTTTTGTCTGGGTTAATACCCATGGTCTTTGGATTTTTGCCTTGTTCTTTCTTATTCTGGTATTGGCTACTGATTTGCTCATGCTCCTTGTGCGCAGAAATCAGGCACCAGATGGCAAGACGATATTTTATCTTGCAACGACTGTACTTCTCAGCATTTTGACAGTGCTTCTAAACCCTTTTGGACCAGATGTAACTCTGAATTTTTTCAGCCTCCTCTTTGCCGATGCTTCATCCATGCTTTCTTCCATTACTTCTGGAAATAACAATGGTGTTCTTGGCGACTACAGAGCAATTGCTGAATACCAGAGCATGTGGCCTTTTCTTTTTTTGGGATCCGGCGCTCACTTTATTAGTGTCACCGCCTATGCCTTAACTTTGATGATAACTCTGTTCATTGTCTTCTGGACTTTTTCATGGGTACGCACCGGATGGGCCGATCTGCCCGTGGCAACAGCCAATATCAGCTTTTATTTCATGGCCATGTTCATGTCTCGTCTTTCTCTTGTCTTTGGAATAATTTGGGTAATGTCCATGATTTACCTGGCATGGCGCTTAGATGGTTTTTTTAAACTGTCCAGGTTGCAGCCATTTCTTCTTGCTGCATTTTTATCTTTAAGTGCCTACTCACTTATTGCTGCAGCCTGTATTTACCAGAATCCTTCCTGGTTTGGGGTGAACTACAGGGACTATATCCCGGATAAAGAGGTAGAATATATTATCAGCAATAATTTACCAAAGCCACTATTCAATGACTATCTCTCAGGAGGTTACCTCTTGTGGAGCGCTTATCCCGAATACAAGGTTTTTATTGATCCCCGCCACTTCCCCTACAAGGACTCAGTATTCCCCGATTACATAAGTATCGGAACAAAATACACTCTCGATTCTCAGGGGTTTGATAAATTCACATCAAAGTATCACTTTAATTCCGCCCTGATTCACAGGCGCTACCAGGAGCTTATCGGCTGGTTTCACCAGTCCCCTGACTGGGTACTTGTATATTTTGACAAGGTGGCAGTAGTCATGCTTCGCACTGATTATGTTGGACAACTGAGCACTGAAGCAAGAGAAGGCTCAATGCGCGGGCCAATGCATTATAAAAATGTATCCAACCCCTTGGTTCTTGAACATCTTTTTAATGTTTATATTAACTTTGTCAGCCTGGAAATGGCCAGGCAGACCAGGGATATCTTTGAACAGAATGTTTCTCCGCTTTTTTGGCGCAAAAAAGCTGCCTTAGATGAATTTGACTCCATCTTAATGCAGAGACATTCCCGCCATTAATGTAAATAAAGATGCCCCCCTGCAAAAAGTCAGGAAATGAAAAATTCAGGCATAAAATGGTTCCATAACTCTTTGTTTTTACTGCCCCCTGTCCCCTGTCCCCTGTCTCCTGCCTCCTGTCTCCTGTCCCCTGTCTCCTGTCCCCTGTCTCCTGTCCCCTGTCCCCTGTCCCCTGCATACAGTCATGGGTTTGGGGTCGGACCTAATTAAAGTTCTAAATTGATTGAATAAATGGCCTTTACAGAGCCCAAAATTGGCCTTAGAATGCCCTTTTTAATAATCAAAAACCAGTTGTAAGCAAATATGCCCAGAGCCAACAGATATTTTTTGCCTGATCATTTGTGGCATATAACCCATAGATGCCATAAAAAGGAATTCCTGCTGAAATTTGCCAAGGACCGATCAACTTGGATTAAATGGTTATTTGAAGCGAAAAAGAGATACGGGCTACAGGTATTGAACTATACGGTTACCTCGAATCATATTCACTTGCTGGTACACGGCCATGAAGACAAAGATGTTATACCCAGGTCCTTACAATTGGTGGCTGGCAGAACCGGCCAGGAATACAATCAAAGGAAGAAGCGTAAGGGGGCTTTCTGGGAAGACAGGTATCACGCTACAGCAGTGGATGTTGATGAGCACCTGGTAAAGTGCCTGGTCTACATAGACATGAACATGGTCAGGGCCAGAGTGGTTAAGCATCCCAAAGAGTGGAGCCATGGGGGATACCCTGAAATAAGAAGTATGGGACAGGTTAATTATTGCAAACAAAATCGAAATTTGTTAAGTTTACTCCAAACCGCTCAACCACAAGCCTTAACGGAGGTTCACCATGCCCAGAATAGCCAGATTTATCCGGGATAATCAGCCAAGCGTATACCATATTGTTTCCAGAACAGCCTTGCAGGGCCTGCCCATCAAAGACAGGGACAATGACTTTCTGCTGGGCCTGATCAAAAAGCTCAGTCAATTCTACTTCGTGGATGTGCTGGGATTCGCACTTTTAGGCAACCACTTCCACCTGGTAATCCGCATGTATCCTGAATCTGATCCGACAGATGATGAAATCAAGAAAAGGCTGCATAAGTATTATGGAGATGAACTTAATGTGACCAATGTGTTGATTTCAGACTACCGCAAGCGCCTCACCAGCCTGGGAGCATATGTGAAGGACATCAAGCAGGGATTCACCAGGTATTTCAATAAGAAGTATAACCGCAGGGGATTCTTTTGGGGGGATAGATTCAAGAGTATGATTGTCCAGGACGGCTTAAGTCTGGTTAATCTTCTGGCCTATGTGGACCTCAATCCCATAAGGGCAGGGATAGTAAAGAAGCCGGAAGACTACCGCTGGTGTTCTCTGGGCTACCACACCCAGACTGGCAATAAGGACGGCTTGCTGTCCATAGACTTTGGGATGAAGGAGTGGAACGAGTTTGATCCCAGGGAGATAGTCCGCAAGTACAGGCAGTTTGTATATGAGACAGGAGCAGCTGAAAGCCAGGAGTCAGGAGTCAGCCTCCGGCCCATAGGGGCCTACGCCCCGGAGGGGGGACAGGGGACAGTGAAGAAGGTATCAGGAGTCAGGGGACAGGGGACAGTGAAGAGCTTGAAGAGAGGGATTGATCCAAAGATTGTGGAAAAAGCCAGGAAAAAGGGTTACAAAATATCCAGAGCTGACCGGTTCAGGTACAGATGCCGGTATTTTACTGATTCCGGAGTGATCGGCGGGAAAGACTTTGTCCAGGAGGTGTTTGATCAGGTTAAGCATTTGCTGGGGTCTAAGGATGAGCGGAAATTTACTCCGGTTGGCGGTGTTGAGGGTTTGTATTCTATGAAGCGACTGGGACAAACTTAATATAGGCCCAGTTAAAAATGCTGGTTTGAATAAAGC
>NZ_JYNP01000123.1 GCF_000934755.1 Desulfonatronovibrio magnus | reverse complement strand
GAGTCTGTAAAATACCGGCATCTGTACTTGAACCTCTCAGCACGGGATATTTTGTAACCCTTTTTCCTGGCCTTCTCCACGATCTTTTTGTCCATGGTCTTGCCTTTCCCGGCATCAACCGCACCGGTTTCATATACAAACTGTCTGTATTTGCGGACAATCTCCTTGGGATCAAACTCATTCCATTCCTTCATCCCGAAGTCTATGGACAGCAGGCCGTCTTTGTTCCCGGTCTGGGTGTGGTAGCCAAGGGAACACCATCGGTAATGTTCGGGTTTCTTTACTATTCCGGCCCGGATTGGATTAAGGTCCACGTAAGCCAGAAGATTAACTAAGCTCAAACCATCCTGAACAATCATACTCTTGAACCTATCCCCCCAGAAGAAGCCCCTGCGGTTATACTTTTTATTGAAATACCTGGTAAATCCCTGCTTGATGTCCTTCACATATGCCCCCAGGTTGGTCAGCCTCTTACGGTAATCAGAAACAAGCACCCCGGTCACATTAAGCTCATCTCCATAATATTTCTGCAGTCTTTCCTTTATCTCATCATCTGTCGGATCAGATTCTGGATACATGCGGATTACCAGGTGAAAGTGGTTGCCCATAAGGGCGAATCCAAGCACATCAACAAAATAGAGTTGACTGAGCTTTTTGATCAGGCCCAGCAGAAAGTCATTGTCTTTGTCCTTGATGGGAAGGCCCTGCAGGGCGGTTCTGGAAACAATATGGTATACGCTGGGCTGATTGTCCCGTATAAATCTGGCTATTCTGGGCATGTTGGACCTCCATGAAGGCTTGTGGTTGCTGGGTTGAAAGGAATTTAGCGAAATAGGGTAGAAAAGTCAACTTAAAGAACCTGTCCCAACTCTCTCTTTTGTCAGCTTCCCAGGATCTTTTCTGGACCTGGACAAAGGGCAGATATTTTTGATTAACAAAATCCTTGAATGTCGGTATTTCCTTGAGCCTGTCCAGATTCTTTCTGGGGTCCAGCCCCATTGATGCCTGTGATCTTATCTTTTTGGCTTTGTTTCTGGCATCATCCAGAAAAACAGAGTCAACAGGGCCGATGCGAAATTGTTTAAGCCTGCCTGAAGTGTCTCTGTACCTTTGGTAATAAGTGCTTTTCCCGGTGACTCTGACTTCTAAAAGAAATCCCGGTATTTCAACGTCAAAATAGTCAACTTTAGCCTTACCTGCGGGTTTTGGTGGGTTGGATACAAAGTTTGGGGTGAGGTGGATTTTGGGCATGGGTGGTCCTCCGAAAATGAAAAAGTGTTCTCAAGACATGAAAAAAGCAATACTAAAACTGAAAATAAGTTTCAAGCAAAACATTGTCAATTCAATAAACTTCATTTAGATTTCCAGAAGATAAATTTTTTGTATCGGGATAAGTAAATATGGCTCCACTTGTAACTGGAAGGCAGGTTCGTGCTGCCAGAGCTTTGTTAGGTTGGTCACAATATAAGCTGGCTGATGAAGCTGGGATGTCAGTCACTCCCATAGCACGGTTTGAGAGGGGGGTTGTTGACACTAAAATTGGGACTTTAAAGGTCTTGATGCAAACCCTTGAAAAAGCTGGTATAGAATTTTTGAGTGAAAAAGATGGCAGGATGGGTGTTATGGTGAAACCCTCAGAAGGCCACTCACCTAAGGAGTAGGAACATGATCAGAGAAGTAATCAGGCCAAAGACGCAATCTTATACAATTGATATTCCAGCAGAATATCTTGATAAGGAGATTGAGATAATTGTTTTCCCGGTTGAACCTGAAAGGCAATATGAGTCAAAGAGATCTGATATTGTCAGGAAGACATCCGGAATTTTGTCTGGGAAGGCAATTGATCCAGTCAGCTGGCAGAGGAAAATGCGTAGCGAATGGGACAGCCGGTTATGAAATACCTGGTTGATTCCAATATCATCATTTATCACTTGAACGGAGAAAGTACGGCAACTGACTTCATTTTGTCCAACCTCCATCAGTCAGCCATATCTCAGATAACCTATATTGAGGTGTTATCCTTTGATTTTGCAGAAGATGAACTGATGGCGGTAAAAGAACTGCTGGATTGCTTCGATATTCTTGATACCAGCAAGGCCATAGCTGTCCAATGCCTGAAAAACAGAAAGGCAAGAAAAATCAAATTGCCAGACAATCTCATAGCTTCAACTGCTCAGATCAATGATCTGGTTCTTGTCACCAACAACGTTGCTGATTTCAAAAATCTGGATATCAAGATTATGAATGTTTTTGAGTGAGGATAAATTTTCTATCACAGGATATTCATTCAAACATAAGGCCATGATCTGTTGGTTAAACAGATTCAAAGTTGAGAAATGAAGTTCACCTGGTCAAAATTTAATTTCAGCGTTTCAGTTTGCCTAGGCAGGAAAAAGCGAAGCTCCAGGAGGGCCGTGGAGGCCCGTCAAGGGTAAAAAATGAATCAGGTATGCAAAAACCCACAAAAGTTCTTAAAGAGGCTAATATGAGCTTTAAATTGGAAATGGCTGTTTTGGATGGAAAATGAGCTCAGCTTATCCAAGTTTCTGGCTTGGGATCATTGCCAATTGAGAATTTCAGAGATAGTAATCCTCAGTTATCAGTAATGAGCAAAAATACTTACTGAAGAAAAATCATGAACCAAGATTTTTATGTGGTAATAGAAAAAGATGAGGATGGATATTTTGTAGGTGAAGTTCCAGCTCTCAGAGGATGTTATTCTCAGGGAAAGACCATTGAGGAACTGATGCAGAATATGAAGGAAGTTATTGAGATGTGTCAGTTATCTTCCGCAACAATCTCATCTCATCAAGGAAAAAATTTATAAATATCCTTCCTGTGCAACACTCTAAAGAATACAATCTTATCTTGCTGGACAGCAATTCCTATTCGATAATCCGAATAGCGTATCCTGTAGAAACTCTTAAATCCTGTTAATTTTTTTAAATTACTGAAGTCTTTGATGTTCTCTATTTCAGGAATCTGTTTGAAAACAATATCCAGAATTCCTTGCTTAATATGGTCTGGCAGTTTGTTGACATCCTTCAGGAATTTTTTCTTGTAGGAAGTTTTCACTTACTATATCCAGTAAGCTTAATGGCTTCTTCAAGATCAACCTCTTCGTCATCCTGTACTTCTTCCATAGCTTTTCCCACACCATAATCAATTATAATTTCTTCAATTTTTTTAAAGGTCTGGTAGTCCAGAACAACGCTTTTTATATTTCCGCCCTGGTCAGTAATGTAGTCAGCTTGACTTAGCAAATTTTCTTGCATGGCTGTAACTCCTTGTCCGGTTTCCATACTCGCAAATATTTATTACATCCCAAGCCACTTGGCAAGCACCAACAAAAAAGCCCACCAGCTCAAAGCCAGCAGACCTCAAAAAAACAACCACCAAACAATAAAGCCAATAATCAATAAAACCAGAATCAGACAGCCTCGTGGTGGCTCAACTTGATCTTCCTGCTGTCTATTCTTTTTGTACTGTGGTTTTATGTTACCAAAGCGATCAAAGTAATGCCTCACTGGTCCATATTTGGCTTCGATCCTGCGCCACCTCTGGTATTGTACCGTACGCACTGCCTTGTATACATTCATTGCGTGATCTTCGGATAAGTTCTCATAATCCGAAACAAAAGTATTATAAAAAATCTCTAAAGCTTTTCGCAGTGCCGGTCCTTCTGTGTCATCAGGTCCAAGCTCTCTGTCCAGCCTAGCAAAAACAACGCATTAAATGTTTTTTGGCATCTTTCCAGTCTGGGTAATTGATTATCCGTATGCAGGTATCGGATACAGGTTTTAGGCGGTTGTTGGCTCTTTTTGTATGGTGTACTGCTTCTGTTTTGTTCATAATGAAAAAGCCCACCAGAATAAACCGGTGGGCATATAGTAAAAGCGCTGTTACTGATAAAAAGTTTCAGATCTTCCTTGGTGCTTTCAGAAATGTCTTAATCCCCACCCTTCCCATACTCCATAGGCCGCATCCATTCAGCAGGCTGCTCCAAGCCCCACCCCGCTTTGTCAGCTTGATCCCGAAGCATCCTTAAAATCTGGTGTGCTTCAGCGCGCTTAAGCGCAAGTGCAGCTATTGGCTCTGTGTCTACAGATTTAAGCCCGAGTATAAGTGTGTCGCCTTGGGTTTGGATTTGGGCTTCAGTGGCGTAGTAGGGCTTTGCACTTTCTGGCTGTGTAGTTTTTGGTACAACACCAGGCTTTCTATTGACCACGGCAGCAATATGCTCCATTTGCATTACTTCTGCAGAGTCAGGTGTTCTGGAGGCAGTAGGGCTGGTACTGGTCAGCTTTTCACCCATAGACTTCAGAAGCATACCCAGCAGCCTTCTGGAAATATAGGCTTTTCTGGAGCCTCCGTCCTGTAGATACAGGACCAGAAACATCCGATCTTCTATCTGGTCGTAGCCTATGGTTACTGTGGTTGCTTTGGGGTAGGTGGTGGACATACAACAAAAAAAGCCCACCAGCCAAGCAGCCGGTGGGCCAAAAGCCTGTTATTCCTTATTCAGTATCTCACTTAAAGCCCGTGCATAGCCATTCCGTGCAGTCTGCATAGCCGCTACCTCAGCCTTAAGCTCGGCTATTTTGCGGTCTACAAATTGGATTGACCCAAGCTGGGCCTTGGCTTCGTCGGACATGGTCTCTGTATCGTACTCTATTCCATCAATTGTGATTGTAGGCATAATTGGATCTCCTTTATGTTTATGTGTTTGGAACTGATGCGGTTACCCATAGCGCCAATGATGAGACTCTTTTAGCTCATTACAAAAAAAGTCGATAATCAGAAACATTAAGGGCCTGGGCCAATTTGCGGGCTCGCTCCTTCCCAATCCCTCTCTTGCAGTTTTCCATCTCACTAATTTGATGCTGAGGAATTCCTGTCTTAAGAGATAATTCTTTCTGGGTTAA
>NZ_JYNP01000122.1 GCF_000934755.1 Desulfonatronovibrio magnus | reverse complement strand
ATAGAGCTCAAGGCCGTGGACAAGATCGCTTCGGAACATAAGGCTCAGGTGCTGAATTACCTGCACGCCACCGGGATGAGACTGGGGTTGTTGGTCAACTTCGGGCACCATCCAAAACTTGAGTGGAAACGGATGATAATATAGACAATTACTGTCCATGGAAAACATTAAAGCATATTTGCCCACGGAACATGAAGAAAATATTTTTTCCGTGATCTTCACTATATTCCGCCTGCCCCGTGTAACCGGGGCCCCCTCTGGAGTGTTACACTGGGGTGGGCTAAACTCTTTTTCTTCTCTGAGATAATTTATGGATAAATATGAAATCATTATATATTGGAGTGAAGAAGATAATATTTTTGTAGCTGAAGTTCCTGAGTTGCCTGGGTGTATGGCGCACGGCTCAACCCATGACAGCGCTTTAAATAATGTAAAAGATGCCATGGCGCTTTGGATTGATACTGCGAAAAAAATGTAATGATCCTGTCCCCGCGCCAATGGGGCGCAAGCTTGTTTACGTCTGAGAAAAGGCGTGGTATCTGTTCCCGACCTCGGATTCCGGACCTCGGAGCCCGGACTCCGGATACAAGGAGAAATTTTATGGCAACATTATTAGAGATTGAAAAAATGAGTGTACCCGAACGAATCCAGGCAATGGAGATACTCTGGAACTCCCTGATAAGCCATGATGCTGAGATTGAATCTCCCAAGTGGCATTATGATGTGCTTGATCAGAGACAAATGAAAATTGATAGGGGGGAAGCAGAATATATCTCGGTTGACGAACTGGCATCAAGACGAAAATGAAAAAAGTCAAAACAGTAGTAGCGTTAAGTGATGTTGCCCAGGATCTCAACAAGGGAAAGGAATTCTACGATCTCAAAGGACCTGGAGTGGGAGATTATTTCTGGGACAGTCTGATGGCTGATATAAAATCCCTGATCATATTTAGCGGCATTCATGTTATAAAAAATGGCTATTACCGGATGTCTGCAAAGCGTTTTCCCTACTCCATTTACTATACAGTTGATAAAGAAGTCGCTTATGTAATAGCTGTGCTTCCAATGCGAAAAGATCCTCTGTGGATAAAGGATCAACTGAATGAAAGGATGTGAATCATATAAGCATGGATAAAAGTGCATTGACCATAATGCAAAGAGTTGAACTGTGAATGATCGATTTCCGACATCCGTCCTCGGACCTCGGGTTTTTCTCTTTCCGTGCCCTTCCGTGTATTCCGCCTGCCCCGTGTAACCGGAGTCCCCTCTGGGGTGTTACACTGGGGTGGACGAAGTTCTTCTGATTTTTTCTTTTTTCTGACCACGGACTTTGGATTCTGCATCCATTCGGCACATCTCTTGCCTAAATGCTTTCCAGAGCCTCAAATGGGCATGAATTGCACCCCAGAGGCCTGATCATTCAACACAAACAGCTGGAATCATCAACAGTCAAAATACCGACCAGGGGGTGATTTCATAATTTTACCTAAATCACGAGTTACGTAAAAGCGGTAAAAAGTAGCTTTTTTACCCAAATCACGTGGCACGTGAAATCGGTAAGAAGTATGCTTGAAAGGGGAGCATTACGAGTTTTTTGAAAATGGATGGGGACAGTCCCGAAGCCAGGGACAGTCCCCGTGCCATGCCGTAGTTTATAGCTTTTTACACAAAGATACCCTTAACACACCCTATTCATATTTTGTTTTCAAAAAACTCGTAATGCTCCCCTTGAAAGACAGTGCAGGAATACAGACTTGATTATTTATAGCAAATAGGCAATTTTAAAAGCAATACTCTTCATCAAAGAAATGTTGTAATGTCGTCTATCAACTCATCAGGCCGGATGCCGGGAGAAAGGCATGTTTAACGGAGAATCCATCTTAATTACTGGAGGAACTGGATCATTCGGGCAACACTTTGTCCGCACCCTGTTTGAAAATATAAACCCAGGCGTGTGGCCATTTACTCCAGGGATGAGCTCAAGCAGTTTGAAATGCAGCAGGAATTCCACGGACCTGAAATGCGTTATTTCATCGGCGATGTTCGGGACCGGGAGCGCCTGACCATGGCCATGCGCGGAGTTGAGCTGGTAGTACATGCCGCAGCCATGAAACAGGTCCCGGCAGCTGAATACAACCCCATGGAATGCGTAAAGACTAATATTTATGGTGCTGAAAACGTGATCCACGCGGCCCTGGCCCATAACATAGAAAAAGTCATTGCCCTGTCCACGGACAAGGCAGCCAATCCAATTAATCTTTACGGTGCCACCAAGCTCTGCTCTGACAAGCTTTTTGTAGCTGCCAACAACCTGGCCGGGGCTCACCGCACAACATTCAGCGTTGTCCGTTACGGCAATGTTCTGGGATCAAGGGGTTCTGTCGTCCCGCACTTTAAAAAGCTCATAGCTTCCGGTTCAGATCACCTGCCCATTACTCATGAAGACATGACCAGATTCTGGATTACCCTGGATCTGGGAGTCGATTTTGTCATGCAGAGCTTCAAGCGCATGCACGGAGGGGAAACATTTGTGCCCAAGATACCATCTGTGCGCATAACTGACCTGGCCACAGCCATGGCTCCTGCCCTGCCCCGTAAAATAATCGGCATCAGGCCGGGTGAAAAGCTCCACGAGGTAATGTGCCCCAGGGATGATTCTCATTTGACCATTGAATTTCCGGACTATTACGTAATAAAGCCAAGTATACGGTTCTTCAGCCGAAGCAATGAGTTTCTGGAAAACAGACTGGGCGAAAAAGGCAAACCTGTTTCACAGGGCTTTGAGTACAATTCAGGAGACAATCCTCATTTTCTGACCATTGAAGAAATAACTGAATTTAACCACCTGGCTTGTGGATGATGTGCCACTAATTGATTCGCATATTTCCCAAAGGAAAAATGGAGACCTGATATGAACACCACAATGGAATACATAGGCGAAATGCTGCCTGATGGTCGAATATCTGTTGAGCCTTCAATCGCCCACAGACTGCGTACCGGGGAAAAACTCAGGATCAGAATTGAGCAAATACCTGATGAATCAAAAAATAAAGGGGAGAAAGAACTGGATGCTGCAACAAAGCGGCTTCTGGAAAGAATGAAGAATGCTGGCTCACTTGGAACGCCGGACAACCCTGATGAACTGCGGCACTCTGTATTGATGGAAGAAAGAATGGAGGACAAGTTCCCATGGAGGGAATAGACTCCAATATTCTCATTTATGCATTTGATGAGTCTTCGCGATTTCACAAGGTTGCTCTTAATTTCGTAGAAGAAAAGATCAAGACCACCATTCTGGGAATAGCTGAGTTCAGCCTTTTGGAATTTTATTCTGTGTTAACTGACGGGCGCAAGATCGGTATGCCTTTACAGCCAAGTACAGCATGTGCTGCTATTCGCGATTTTTATGAGTCCCAGAGCTTTGCTGTTCTGCAATGTTCACAAGCATGTTTGCAGATGGCAATTGAAGAAGCACATGGCTATTCAGTCAAAAGAAATGATATCTTTGATTTTTTAATCGCCAGCACATTCAAAGAAAATGGTATAACAAATATATACACCCTAAACACCAAGGACTTCAAAAAATTCGATTTTGTCCAGGCCATAAACCCCTTTTTAGACTGCTCCAGATCCACGGACACCATTGCACGGACTTCCCACCGAGGCGTAGGTCCCTCTGGGCCGGAGGCGGACCACAGCTTCATCCCTTACGGCAAACAATCCATTAACGAGCAGGACGTAGCCTCTGTCTGCTCAGTTCTTCGCGCCGCTTTCATCACCCAGGGCCCAAAAGTACCGGAGTTTGAGAAGTCAGTTGCGAACAAGGTTGGAACAAAGCACGCCGTTGCAGTTAACTCTGCCACCAGTGCCCTGCACTTGGCTTGCAAAGCCCTTGGCCTTGGACCAGGCGATATCCTCTGGACCTCTCCCATTACCTTTGTAGCTTCAGCGAACTGCGCACTGCACTGCGGCGCGAATGTGGATTTTGTGGACATTGATCCGCGTACTTACAATATGTGTCCGCAGGCTCTGGAAGAAAAACTAAGACATGCCAGACAATCCGGAAGACTTCCCAAAATAGTAGTACCCGTGCATATGTGCGGTCAGCCCTGTGATATGAAAGCCATCCACGCTCTGTCCCGGGAATACGGCTTTTCTATCATCGAAGACGCCTCTCATGCCATTGGCGGATATTACAAAAACGAACCTGTGGGCTGCTGCCGCTACAGCAATATAACCGTGTTCAGCTTTCATCCAGTCAAGATCATTACCACAGGCGAAGGCGGCATGGCGGTTACCAATACCCATGAATTAGCCGAAAAAATTGCCCTCCTCCGCAACCACGGCATAACCCGCAATCCTGACCTTATGAGACAGAAACCAGATGGACCCTGGTATTATGAACAGATAGATCTCGGCTTCAACTACCGCATGACTGATATCCAGGCGGCCCTTGGCTTAAGCCAGCTATCCAGACTGGATGAATTTGTATCCAGACGCAGCGAATTGGCCACTCGGTATGACCGGCTTCTTGCTGATCTTCCATTGACTGTTCCCTGGCAGCATCCGGATAGTGATTCAGCCTGGCACTTGTACGTGGTCCGTCTGAATCTGGAAAAGATGAACCTGACACGTAGACAGGTCTTTGAATATTTGAGAAAAAAGGATATAGGCGTCATCGTACATTATATCCCGGTTCATACCCATCCATATTATCAGGCCATGGGGTTTAAATGGGGCATGTTTCCAGAGGCTGAAAAATATTACCAGGAAGCCATCACCCTGCCCCTGTTCCCGGCCATGACCGAGAAGGAGCAGGACCGAGTGGTGGATGCCTTGAAAAGAATCCTGCCCACGGAACACACGGAAAGACACAGAATTTAAAGATTTCTTTTCCGTGCTATTCCGTGTATTCCGTGGGCGATAATCTTCTGTCTTTGATAATGACTATTCCGTGGGCGATAATCTTCTGTCTTTGATAATGACTATTCCGTGGGTTGAGATTCATGCTTTACGAAGAACT
>NZ_JYNP01000121.1 GCF_000934755.1 Desulfonatronovibrio magnus | reverse complement strand
TTTTTCCGCTGTAGGTCTTTGTGAGGTGTGTTCCAAGTTAAGCGCATAACAACTATAGGTTTCACTTTACGCTAAGCTATCTCATTTTGGGTTTCACTTTTATGTTAAGTTACCTTAACTTTAGGCTTCACTTTATGTTAAGTTATCTTAACTTGGGTTTCACTTTATGCTAAGCTATCCTAACTCGGAACACTTGAATAAATTATCTTACGATCATTATAATGTCAACTGTTTTTTTTTTCAAAAATTCTAAGTGCAATATTTCTCTGTGAGGGGCCAGCAATGAAGTTGCCAGCCCCATCCCTCTTATCCAGTAAATCTCCAGGCAGTAGCTAAACCAACCAACATACACCATGATACCAAACACAAACGCTTCCAGAAGTAATGTTTACGCTCGTGGTAGCTCATTCTACTACGCCGGATCTCTTGTCTCAGCTTGGCGCCTATTGAAGTAACTCCATGAGCATCCTGCATATTTTTTTACCTCCAAAGTTAATTATCGTAGTAATCAAGCATCACGCCATACACACCGGATTGCTTGATTATAAAGGCAGCGTACTCTCTTGCCTTTACTTCATTTTCAAAGATACGCTCTGACTCTGCTACATCTGCGCCCAGGAATTTTCCCATCTTAACTACTGACCACATTGTTATTTCCCTCCCTGATCAGAACCGATTGCGTTTAAAATCCCTACAATGACCGTTGCAATTGCAGTTATTAACTCTCCATTTGAATTTCCCATGTTTTCCTCCTATTCAGGTTGTTGAAGTTTAATGATCAGCTCAGAGGCATCCTGAGCACTAAGCCTGGATACTTCACGGTTAAATATCTCTTTAGACACTTCGTTCAGGTCTTGGTTAGTGTAGCCTTTGATTCTTCCCAGGTTGGCTATAGCTCTTTTTTGAGCTTCAGTAATGCCCGGTAATTTGCCGTTTCCATTGCCATTGTTATTATTACTGCTGGGATACTCTTCCCCTCCCAGTTCTTCCAGGGCTGTTATTCCAATGTTTGTAATATCCCGCAGCACACGGGCCTTTGCTCTTGTAGAAGCCATACGGATCAGATGGGCTGCAATCATCTTGTTTGTATTCCTTGGGGATGCATCGCCCAGGTCTGAGAAGACCTTACCCCCAGAAGTTACAGCTGTAGCCAGGCATATAGCCATCTGTCCGTTGTCCTCTGTAGGCATTTGTAAGGGCTGGACTTCAAGTTTTACCAGACCTTGCTGATGGGCCAAATCCAGTAATCCAGCGTACGTTACAAAATCTTTACCTTTAAGGTTTATCATAAAGCGCTCGTCCAGCTTCGGGGGTTGTGGTTTTCTGAGTTCCGGTAAGTTATTTTGTTGGAGCATATATCTCTCCTTTATGGTTGTGTGGTTAAGAGTCTCTCAAAAAGTTTAAAAGCCTTACTAGGCAAGTCTTTAACATCCTTTACGACCCCATAGATCGGGAATATCTCAGGATGAGCTACTTCCTCAATCCCCAGGCATACTACTTTAATATTCAGGTCAATGGCCTCTTGAATTGCAGTCTCTGCTTCTAATTTACTGTCGGGATCTCCGTCTGTCAGGATCAGCAGGACCTTTCTGGGTTCAGTCAGGCCGCATAACCTACTTGCAGCAAGCATTACAGCTGGAGCCAAGGGTGTGTCTCCTTTAGCCTTGGCTGGATAGAGCAGTTTACTGGTATGGTTTCTTCCGTGTGGCATAATTTCAGCTACAGGCACTGTCTCAGAATCTCCGTTAAGGCGATATGGATACACTGCCGGGAATATACTCAGAGCCAGGTTAATGCCTCGTACATAACTTAGAGACTTTAGTAGAGCCATTGTAGTTGTCTTCGCGATCTCGAACCTGTTCCAGTTACGCATAGAGCTTGAGTTATCCAGGAGGACATGCACAGCGGTATTAACCTGTTTTACAGGGGAGCGGCGTAGGAATAGCCTGGGTTCACCTGTTCTAATCTTGTGTACCAGGTTTCTGGCTATTCTGTTACCAGATAATCCAGGTTTGGAATGATCCAATACCTGAGCCTGCAGCAGGCCTCTAAGGTTTGCAGATAACTTAGAGACCAGCTGGGTTGAGGCTTTGATCTCCTGTTCTGTATAGCCAAATTCCCGGATGACCTGTTCTTTTGCTGAGCCTGCTACTCGGAGCGTATCCCGGGATTCAGCCTTGAGAGCCATGTTCCTCAGCTGAGAGCCTATATCCTGTTCTTCCTCTGTGGAGTTCAGAGCCTGCTCAATGGGGTGTTCTGAGTTGCCTGGTTGATTATCTTGGTCCTTCGTGGATTGTGGAATACTGGGGTCTGGTGAGTCATTTTGTGGATTAGTGGAATTAGGTGTTTGTGTATCACTGGTATCTTTGTCAGATTCAGACTCCGGCTTAGGCCTTTCCTGCTTCTGTTTCTGCTTCTGCAAGTGTGTAGCGAGTAACTGCACCAAGGCCTCAACCATATCCGATACATCTTCAGGGCTATCCACCTTTGAGTAAGGCATTACAGTATCCAGCAAATCCTTTTGTAGCTCAGGGCCGAATGTATCCAGGAAGACCTGGTCTGCATGTATTGCAAGGCTATTCAGTGCGGTTTGCTTCAAGTGCTGAGTTCTTAACAGTAGGACCAGATACCCGCAGATTATACTCGCCGGATTATCGCCTAGGTTTAACTGGAATATCCCAGGTTCAGCTTTTAGAAGCTCTGCTACGAGCTTTTTGTAATTCGTAGCCATGCCAGGGTAAAGCTCTGCCATTTTGTATTCTATGCGGCAATCTTCCAGGATATTCCATAATGACTTATGTAGAGCTGTCTTCTTGGGGATGCTCTGGAAATTCGTTAACCTGACATGTCCTATCTCGTGATCCAGGTAGCCCCTGACGATCCAGGAACTTTCCCTGCTGGTCAGGGGGAGAGTTATGGTTTTGCCGTCTGTGGCTGCTGTGCTGGAATTATCAAACTTCACGTTTACCTTGTTTTTCCGGGCCAGTGTTGTAGCCAGACTGATCATCTGTGGGGGTGATAGCATTACTTTGTACTCCTTTTAGAACCAGGCCTCGGGTAGCCTGGGTTGGTTGTGTGGTATTGGGGGTAGGGTAGTAGTCTTTTGTGGGGCGTCGTACTTGAACTGATAGTCTATTCCACTTCTTGTTGCCTCAAGGATGTCCTTCAATATACTTGGGTTCTTGAGCTGGATGAGTAATCTGATTAACCGGAATAGATCGTGTCCATGCAGGGCACCTCCAGTATCCCGCTCGCCCATGATTTTAGACAGCTCCTGTTCAATGGTTACAACTCCTGGCTGTACAAAGGCTAAGCCCTGCAGCTTACCCTGTAGCCGTTCAATGCGCTTCAGGTTCTTCTGTGTTGCCCGTTCATTGCCCTTTATGCTCTGGTACACATCCTCCGAGATATGACTTATCTCGTGGAGCACACTGCCAGTCAGGTCATCTGCTACTTGCTCAGATGCAGACATCTTAAAGGTCCTCCAGGTAAAACAGAATTTCTTCTCTACGCTCTCCGGTGTTTCAAGGTACGGAGCGATTATCCTTGACCATTTCCTGTTCTGCTCCAACCACTGTTGCTGGTCTTTGTCGAACCTGGAAAGGAACAGAGCCTTCTCCTGGGTGAATTCTCTGACAAAGTTTTTCAGGGCACTTTCTACTTCTGACTTTCTGGCTTCTGGGATGATCCAGATTTTTCCGGAATAGAGAGATACAGCCACGCTTTCCAGATAGGTCAGTGTTTTGGTACGGACCTGCTGTATGGGTTTAAACTTTTCTTTGGCATGTATTCTTTTAGATCCCAGAGAAATAAGGTCTTCAGGCGGGAGCTCCACGTCTTTGAAGTCCTCTGCCTTGAGGTTCTTGGAGCCACTCCAGAGCTTTATGTCCAAGATTAATCCAACTGAATTTTCAAATATTTGGTCTTTCATTTTATAACTCCTGGTTGAAGATACGTTGATAGATTTCAGAGATAACAGGGCGACCGTCTTTACTGCATTTGTTTAACAGCACATATTTCAGAGCTTCAGATAGGGGATTGTTAATTCTGGGTACTTTCTGGAAAAACAGCGCAGCCTTAGCCCATTCCCTTATTTCCCGGGTGGACATGGTGTCGGGAATGTGGGCCTCTTCAGACTTATGCGCTTGTCTTACCTCACCTGCAAAATCCACCATCTTCTTTGCTATCTCTTTGTTGCCCGTAATGCCCTCCACTATCTGAATCTCTACTTCAGGCTCCGGATAATCCACCTTGAAGGTCCACTGCAGGCGGTTCATAAAGGCTCTGGACATCTTGAGGGTCCCAGAGTAGCCGTTAGCTTCACCATCACCGTGTCCGGTAGTATTTGCAGTAGCTACAAGCCTGAAGTCGTTGTGGGGTTTTATCACCTCAGAATTATTGGCTGAGAGGACCAAAGGCCGTCCGTCCAGTACAGAGTTTAGAGCTACCAAGGTACTTGGATCTACCAAATCAATCTCATCGAACAGGAATATCCCGCCTGCTTTCATAGCCATAGGCAGAGGTCCGTACTCGTAAGTGAACCCACCTTTATCGTTGGGTACATACTGTCCTGCCAGGTCTAACCATTCCAGTCTGTTATGGCCTACGATAGGGAATACAGGGATGTTACTCCGGGCTGCTACTTCATTTACAAGACTGGATTTGCCAGATCCCGTAGGGCCAGAGATAAGGCACGATAAGCCGCCAAACTGTAACCAACCCAGGAAATCTGCAGTTTTTTCGGGTCTGAATTGATACTCTGTTTTGCTGGGAACATAGTTTTCAAAGTCATGTTTATCCCTTACTGACCATGGGATTTCAGGGAATGAGGGATGAAATAATTCTTTTACTGTAGGCATTTTTGGTTCTCCTTTGAATGTTTTAAGAGTAAGCGCATAGGGTACAAATCACCTGTTTTGTGCCCTGGTAGACTACAAAGTTGTTTGTTAAATGGCAGCCGGGCCTGATTGAGAGATGATGTCCACAGTCCAGCTTGAACTTCTTGCCGATACATGAGTTGAATATTGAGATTAGGTCCTCTGAATTTTGGACGTACTT
>NZ_JYNP01000120.1 GCF_000934755.1 Desulfonatronovibrio magnus | reverse complement strand
ATCCCGAATCTTTGCAGTCTGTGATTATTGCTTTATATGCCTGTTCAAGAACATTATTCGCTACCAGGCTAAGTTCATACAGTCTGGACAAGGGCATAAGCCCCATGATTTTTATGGTGGGGAAAGATCTCAGGCAGATATCTAAAGATTTGTTCCAGAAGGCCTTTTTGAGTTCAGTATCCTTAACAACCCTGCCCATATTCAAAAACCACAACTGCCAGGGATGGTCATCACTCCAAAACACACAATCTTTGCTGATCTTAGTTATTGCCCAGTCAACATATTTCTCATTTTCTTCGATAGAATCAGCCAGATATCTGGCCAGATGAAAATGCTGAAACCTGTCTAAATTCTGAATGTCAGGACTCCCCGTGTCGCAGCCAAGATACTTTTCCAAAGCATAGCGGGCATGTTCAGTCTTGCCTGCGTCAAGAAAGGCAAAGAACCTGTAGGAAAAAACCCGCTGCCAGTCAGAGCGCAGGTCTGGCTCATTGCCATGTCCGAAAGCCTCCTGCGCAAGATCACAGTACTCAAGTGTTTTCTCTATATACCCGGGCCCGCAGAATCCATAATGTTGAGCCATAGTTCCATAATATCTGCCAAGGTATTCATCAGCTGCGTCCTTATTATTATTTTTTCTGTGCTGATAGGCCTTTTCAACCAGGACTACAAGATGCCTGTAGGGCTCAATAATCTCCTGTGCCTTTTCATGTGTAAAAAGGTAATGGTTTTGAAGGTAGCCAACCATACCATAGATATGGTTCAGCAGTTCTTCTTTATGAGTATCACCCCGGCCTGAGAGTTCTTTTATGCACAGATCAGCAAGACTTTTCCAGGTATCAATGTCATCAATCTTACCAATATGATTACGGACTTTGATATGAATAGAGCAGATGCTCAGAAAAGTCCTTGGACTTTGAGTGTAAGTATTTTTTACAACTTCTTCAGGAAAAATTTTATCCAGAATAAAATGTATTTTGTTCAGGTCAGTACCGGTTGACTGGACCGATTCCTTCAGCCTTTTAGCTAGCTTGTTGAAAAAAAAGTGATTGTTGATGGCCAGTGCTTGAAGTTTAGCACTCAAAAGACAATCTTTATCTTCAAGATACCTTAGCAGTTCAAGGTCACAATCCAGCATGAGATCAAGATTAGGCTCAAGATTACCCATAGAACTTAAAAAGTGAAGATGGGTTCCCCCTTTTCCAGGACTGAAGGTTTTAATCAGACACAATGCCATTTCCGGATTGGATACCGGCATTCGTTCAATGTCGATATATTCCGGAAAACTTATTGTACCGGCTTCTGGAAATATGAAGCCTTTGTATCCAGCTTCCTGGGCAGCGGCCATTTTTTCAGGCACATGACTAACTGGTGATAACATGCCGCTTGCGTCAAAACTTCCGGTACAAACCAGGTTCGGCCATTTCAACTGCTCTCTAAGCATCTTCAGTCCGGCATAAACGGCAAGGCCAATGGATTCTCCTGATATTTTTATACCATATATTGAGGGATACCAGAAAAAGAACCCTGGGTTCCTGCTTTCTGCTTTTGCAAAACCAACAAACTCAGCAGCTTTAAGTACCGCAAGCCTGGACTGTTCATCCATCAATTCCTCAATATTCGCCGGAAAAACATTCTTCAGGCCATCTCCCATGCCTAAAAACGCATGCACCAGCATGCCCTGACCATTGACGGCCAGAACAAGGGGCATGGACATCCACTTCATGCCCAGGATTTGATTCCACTCCAGGCCAAAATCCAAACTCTTAATGTTTATGGATCTGGACAATACATCAAGATGCCTATTATTTGCGGGAAAGGACAGGGCTGAGGACATAAGCAGATAGTCAAACAACCTTTTCTGGTGGGTGCAGTTCAGTTTAGCAGCTATGCTTTCTGAATATTTTTGTGTTTCATGATCACTATGAGGCAGAATCAGACTTCCTGGTCTGGAGTTGACTCCCAGAGGAATACCCATGCCCTTATGCACAAATGTAGAAAAATTCTTCAGGGTCACTGATGACATCAATCACCATCCATGCTCACAAAAATCACCATCAGGCGGCCTTTAAGATAATCCTTCCTGCTCATTTCCGGAAAAAAAGCTGTAAACAGGCTATGGTCTTCTGAAAGGTCTACAGTGTCTGCAGGAAAAGACCCGTCTAGAGTATCCCACCAGGCAAACATTTCAGAAGCCTGAACAAAGTCCGGGTCCACCTTGCCAAATATTTTGAGCTGATCATCACCACGATCTGTGGACATGATGGTCACAAGGCCGGACTGAAAATCCTTAAACTCCGTGCCGGTTTCATCAAGTACGATCATCTTGGCCTGAATACTGTCCTTGTCAGACGCTGCCATTGCTAAAGTCTGTGTATTCCTGAAACCTTCAGATACAGATTCAGGCATGCCAAACTTAACAGGCATAGCCTGCTTCAACTCAGACATTTCCATTCTGGCGATTTCAAGCAGGGGATCATGCGACTTTTCAATACCGGGCACTTTCACATTCTTCTGGATGGCTTTTAACACAAGATTCCTGAGAGACTTAGATTCTTCAGTTTCTTCATGCTCAAGACTTTGAATTAGATGGGAAATGCTCTGCTGGCTGAAAAAAGAACCTACTTCAGTTTCCATGCACCTGAAGAGGTATATCATGGAATTCTCTTCAGCATGAAAATACTTCTCTGAGTTATGTATAATTCTTTGAACGGTTTGCGAATCAATAGTGCCAAGTAGCCCTTCCAAATCATGAACAGCCAAGGTATAAATATTCCAAGACTGGGCATATCCGAATCCATCAAGATAAGTATCATCCTCAGTCTTGAACTCCTCACCTGGATAAATTTGCGCTACCCTTACAGCTTGTTCGTCAACAACTTCAAGAATTAGCACTAACGGGGGATTATAATATCTGTCCTTGGGCCCCCATCCAGCAAGTTCAGGGCGGATCTTTCTAACCTGACCAGGTTCTGGTCCGGAGTCACATTCAAGCTTTTGATAAACCTCAGGCCAGGACCAGGTTTTATCAACCTGAATCTCAAGGTTCATCTGACACATATAACAGGAGCGAATATGGCGGGTAAGGTTTTCACTTGTTTCCTTAAACAGAATTGTATCCGGCGGGCATGTTCGAATATTTAAGGCTATTTGCCAATCTTCCTGGGTTAATTCTCTATCCAGCGCAGGTTCAGCATAAGTAGACATAGAACCATCTCCAATATTATTTCAAAAAAATTTGACACTATAATCCCTTATGATGTCTTGAATCGAGAAACATAAGGCAGTAATGTTCTTAATCATTAGTTACGGTCAAAAGCTCTGAATTTGCAAAGTGAAAAAATAGTTTCCAGAAAAAATTTGCTGGCTTCTTCGTTCATGTGGTCTTCATAAAATCCAGGCCAAGCTGAAGTTTTATCCCTGATAGAATGAATGGCTTGTCTAATGATATTACGCACACCACTGGGTCCTGAGTAGCCAACTTCAGCAGCTGTTTCTTCAAGAGTCATCTGTTCACTATAATACAGGTAAAATGCTTTGCAGGTTTTATCATCCCAGCCCTGAACCGTTGCCATGGCAAGATCCTCAAGCACTTCTGAGCTTATGCCAGTCCCGGGGTCAGGATCGGCAATAAACTCATAAATACAGACATCCTGACCTTGTTCATCAAGACATGTAGAATCCGCAAAATTGAGTGTTTCGTCATGTACACATTTTTTACTGATCAGATAATAGGTATATTCCCGGACAGGAACCAGACAATCATAACCTGACTTCTCTCTTGTCCTGTCCCAGAAAAATCCCGCCCAGGCTACAATATCTTTTTCACCTTCCCATTTACTTTCTTTATCAGGATATGGATAGTCTTCTATGCTGTTGGCTTGAAAAAAGTCCTGTTGGATAATCGGCAGGTCAGCCTCTCTCAAGGCTGCATAAAATGACATGCCTTTTTGGGATGATACTGTAAAATCATCATGCCTGGAAAGAGATAACTGTATTTTACGGTAAAGGTTTGAAAAAAAGTTGCCTTGAGTTCCTCGTTCAAGATCTTTTAGGTGATTTTTGTACTTCAAACATAAAATACCAATGGCCTTACTCATATTTCCTGCACTGATAATTTCCTGTATTGTATCAAAAGTTCTCTGATTATCATTCAAAAAAAGATAGAGTTCGGTTGAAAGATCCATAACTTTCTGCTCAAAATCATTACTATTGTCCCAGAGCACTCCATCCTGGGATCTCATATGCTTTTTTTTGGCCCTTATGAGATATTTTGAGCATTCTCTCAAATAGGTATTGCCTTCCTGGGTCTGCAGCCAGTCATTAAGGGAAAGGGATTTGCCGGGTGTTTCCATATCTTTTTCCAAGGTAGTGTTGGTTGGGTCGATGGCAGGGGAAAATAAATCAGCCAATAGGCTTGCTCAGACATCTATCAGGGACTATGCCTGCCAGATTCAATTTCCTGTGAAAACCAGGGTCTGGTGAAAGATTGAAAGTGTATTTACTGACAATATAGCTGTTGCGGTCAAGTTCTGCTCCAGTCATATCCAGCGGGCAACGAGCTTTTATGTAAATCATTTTCTTATGGCGTACTGAAGTACAAGGACAGGTCATGAAAGACTGAGCCGTATTTTTTTTCAAAATAAAAACTGGATGTGTGGATTGATCTTTTCTAAGTGTTGCAGGAAAGGAACCTGTAAACTCCCTAAGCCTGCGATCACAACCTCCATAAAAAAACATCCTTTCTTGCCAGCTTTCAAATGGTATCTTTTTAATTGTACTGCCTTGCAGAACCTCAAGTGGATTGTCCGGTTTCTCTTTTTTAGGCATTGATTTCAAAATATCTTTAAAAGTCATTTTCTTTGAAGACATGATCCCCCTCTAACTGCCAGTTCTCGATTTAAAGATGAACATGGGCAACCAAATAATTTTGAAGTTGAACAACCAATATTTTCAACTGTATTGTTTCACTTGAGAGTTAAAAGTTTCTGGTTTTGCGGTCCTTGTTGCATGAAAGAAAACCAATAAATTTCGATTGATATCTGATCTGGTTAAAAAACATAATGATCTGCAAAAAAATTAATAAAATAATTGTTACAGAAAAACTTTTGATTGTCCAGTTACAATATAAATTCAACAAACAATGAAGGTAATTTTATAAATTGACTAAATCGAATACTTGCCAGTTTTTCTTGTAATTATCCAGTCTGTTCAATAGTCAAAAGCTCTCTTGCAACGCCTTGTCTTAAAAGACCTGTTTCATCAACCTATGACCGACCATCCCTCGCCTGCGATCTGGTTGAAGAATGGCGAACTTATCTTGGTGACAGGCTTGTACTTCAGCTTATCAATAAAGGATCTGTTAAAAAAGATGACTTTGTTTA
>NZ_JYNP01000119.1 GCF_000934755.1 Desulfonatronovibrio magnus | reverse complement strand
ATAGGATGATCTCAAGCTATTTCACCGGGTGAAGGTCTATATAGATCAGACATCGAACAAGGTGCTCATCAACATCCACTGCTGTAGCGTGATACCTGTCTTCCCAGAAAGCACCCTTACGCTTTTTTCTCTGATTGTATTCCTGGCCGGTTCTGCCAGCTATTAATTGTAAAGACCTGGGTATAACATCTTTGTCTTCATGACCGTGTACCAGCAAGTGAATATGGTTTGAGGTAACCGTATAGTTCAATATCTGTAGCCCGTATCTCTTTTTGGCTTCAAACAACCATTTTACCCATGTGCTACGGTCCTTGGCGAATTTAAGCAAGAATTCCTTTTTGTGGCATCTATGTGTAATATGCCATACATGATCAGGCAAAAAATATCTGTTGGCTCTGGGCATATTTGCTTACAACTGGTTTTTGAGCATTAAAAAGGGCATTCTAAGGCCAATTTTAGACTATATAGAGGATATTTATACAATCAACTCAATAACTTGATTAGGTCCGACCCCATAAGCCATAAGTTTTCAACACTACGGGCAGGTTGTCCGCAATCCGTATAGCGCGATAGACCTCCGAGTTGTCACCACTGTGCAGAAGATTCAAATTCGTATAGTTGGTTGTCATGTGAGTTTTTTCCTGTAATGTTTATCAAGTCAGCACCAGCCGCACCGGATTTCAGAGGACAGTTTAATTATTCTCTTCAAATAAATCAGCTTGGGTTCTGCAGAAATAGAAATGGGAGAAATGAGAAATAGGGCTGGGATCGATTTGGTTTCCCGCCTAACGTTAAAATCAGCGGCGGCAAAGGCGGAGCGAAGCGGAGGATTTGGCATCCGGTGCATGGCCTGGTTATGTTTGATATTCGATCTCCACAGCGGATTCGTCTCCACAATGAATGAAGAACTCGCCTTGGGCTGAGAGTGAAGATTTAAGCTGAAACCAACCACGACCGGATTTCTCGCGACCATCATCATTTCCAGACCACGAGAACTCAACTCGGCTTTCATCATCTGAAACTCGGTAATCAATTTGGCCCTCGACTGCTCCGAAGACAAAGAAACCAAGGCCATCTTCGTCGAACTGGAAATATCCAGGCTCGACAAGATCAACAAAGTCTTGATCCCACATTTCCATCCATTTGATACGCCATCGTCCAGCGATGTTACTCAAACTACCTCCTTAAAACATAACAAATTAGTATATAGGTTACTGAAAATTATCAAAAAGCTTTTCCCTTGACAATAAAAAATTGTAACTGTTCACCACATTTAGTATGTGACTATGCAAATGCACTGGATTCAGGCTTTCGCCGGAATCCAGGGTATTTTAATAATTTTATAGCAAATGTGGTGAATAGATACGGCATTCTAAGGCATTTTTTTGGCCATGTAGAGACCCTTTACTCAATTAGTTCAATAACTTGTTTAGGTCCGACCCCAAGCCAACGGAGCTTTTCAGGATGCGTGTTGTCATGCGGCAGGCAGAGGCAATCATTATCTGTGCAGGGGCAGGCCTTTAAGCCTGCCCGCATTCAATTACCCGTTCGCACCATGGGGGTTGGCAACAACCCGACCTGCAAGCTGTGGCTGCGTCAGGGTAGTAATCGGATAAGATTTTGTATGCACGGTTCTGTCAGTATGTCTGTTTTTTGTCTCCGGATGTGTAGAGAAAGGAAGATACTGCCATATGTACAGAGCTTTCCGGCAGGGTTCGGACACAATCCACAGGCAAAGTGCTGACCTGCTGGTTATCGGGAAGAACCATTACGCAGAATTTTTTCTCTATCGGGCAGATCACAGCCATCCGGAATATATTTTTGGGCGCACCACCTGCCCGGAAAAGGTCATAGCGTTGCAGGCTGCATCCGGACTGCTGGAGGATGCCACCTGATTGCATCCAGTAGGTTGGAGGCATGGAATGCTTAACCCATACCTTTTCAGGAAGTTCCCAGGCGAAAGCGGCAGAGGAACAGACAAGCACCAAAAGAAACACGGATCTTGAAATAATGATATCCATGGACATGACAGCCTCCTTTTTGAATCTTGTTATGGATGTTACCCCGAATGCCCTCTGTGGCATTTTATCAGGATTCAGGCGCTTATGGGTGCCAAAAACAGGGATTGGCTTTGGTATCTGTCATTTTAAACGTCTTTCTGCAATGTGTGTTCGTTGATGACGCTGACAATATGCGGGCCAGTCCGATGATATGGACCTGGTATTTGCACTGTTTTTAGTTTCTGAAGCAATTATACACTTCCTACTTGATGAACGTATTTATATCGAATGCTAACGACCAAGCTCACCGGCGGCAATGGAGCGCAGCGGAATTGCCGTCCGGTGCAGCGCTGGCGACAGCCAGCGCCGTGACAGGGACGGACCGTCTGCTCCAGCGCGATGTTATGATACCAAGCCCCAGCTGCACTCCCTGGCCTCTGCTCGTGGCCTACCATCTGATATCCAAAGCAAAACTCAGCCGTCGGCCTGACATTAGGCCTCGCGACAAGCGCTGGGCCCGCTGCGCTCTCAAGCTCCACACCGTTCGCGTTGTCAGGCTGCGGCGATGAGCACGGCGCCTGAGGTGTTCACGGCACTGCGGCAAGCCGCGATGATCCTACCATACTTCGCGATCTCTTGCTCGACCGCGGGCCCAATCCGAACGCTAAACCCTGACCTTCACGAAGTATAACGCCCCGCATAACCGGCTGGCAATGGAGCGCAGCGGAATTGCCAGTCCGTGTTGATGCGGTTGTTAGGCCTGCGGCTTTACTGCTTCAATAGTAGCCGAAACAATATAATCCTCGATCTTGCTTCCAGGTGCCCAATCACGGATAAAGGTTTTACTCTCATCTTTTGGTTTGATGTGTATGTTTTGAAAGCCAGCTTGCCGCAACATGGATTCAAGCTCCGGGATGAAAGATGCGCCGCTCACGCATCCAGTATACATAGCCATATCTTTCTTTATGGGCTCAGGCATTTCAGCAGTGGCTACAACATCAGAAATCGCCAGCCGCCCGCCTGATTTCAATACGCGGAAAGCCTCGCTGAATACCCTTTGTTTTTCGGGTGAAAGATTGATTACACAATTCGAGATGATAACATCAACAATCCCATCGGCAACTGGAAGATTCTCCAACTCCCCCAATCGAAAATCGACATTTCTGAATCCGGCTTTCTCAGCATTCCGACGGGATGTGGTGATCATCTCCGGCGTCATGTCAACACCGATAACCTGTCCATTGTCGCCAACGGCTCGTGCAGCCAGAAAAGAGTCGAACCCTCCGCCGCTGCCGAGATCGAGTACTGTTTCGCCGGGTTGCAAGGAAGCGATAGCTTGCGGATTGCCACACCCGAGGCCCATGTTCGCTCCTTCCGGCACAGCATCCACATCCTCACTGGAGTAACCCAAGCCAAGCGAAACATCAGCCGAATTCACTTTGCTCGGTGTTCCACAACAGGATGAAGGCGAGCAACCACAGCCCGCATTCCCTGACGCTGCAATTTTCCCATAGTTCTTCCGCACCGCATCGCGAATTTCGTCATTCTTACTTTTGTCCATCTGGACCTCCATTATTGCAACAATTCTTTTCGGCCTAACAAATTAGTATATAGTTTCCAGATAATTACCAAAAAGCTTTTCCCTTAACAATAAAAAATTTTTATCTAATAAAAGTTCTAACATGATATTATGATAAATTTCATTTTATACATAAAGGCATAGTATGAAAAATATCCCTCCTGACCTGCAAAACAGTTTTCAGCTCCATTTGGAGCAAGAATCTTTTAGCAAGCAAAAGCAGGTAGAGTATCAAAAATGGCTCCGTTTTTATCTTGATTTTTGTCAAAAGTATAACTTTGTTCAATCTGACCAGAACAGCCTTGATCATTTCATTAAAAAATTACGAGAAAAAAAGCAGACAGATCTACAGCAAAGTCAAGCAGCCCGGGCTATAAAACTCTATTACAAGATTATTCAAAGAAAGGAAGAAACGCAGGACACAGTGAATCAAAGAGAAGTCCTTTCTGAAAAAGATGAGCAATATAAAATAACAGGAGCTGACTGGAGAAGTGTTTACAAAGACCTCTCGGGTGAAATTACTCTCAGGCATTATTCCCCAAAAACCTTAAGGGCTTACACAGGCTGGGTCAGGCAGTTTCAAGCCTTTGTGAGAAGCAAAGACAGTCGTCTGTTGACTGGTAGTGAGGCCAGGGATTTCCTGACCTTTTTGGCTGAGAAGAAAAAAGTCTCGGCATCTACCCAACTATCAAAAGCCAGACCAAATAAGAGGCGATAAGCCCTTTGGATTTTTGATCGCCCTGATATTTGACCCAGGTGACGACTTTGACGGGACTTTCTTTTTTTCTGCTAATTTTTCGGATATAGCCAGCAACCAACTTAATCAACCTGCCCCCCTGTGCTTTACTCTAACAGGCTGCTAAGGATAAAGAAGCGCGAGGGGCTTTTGCCTGCTTTTACACCTCTTTTGTCTCTGTAAATTCTTTCAGATCGGAATTCAGGATGTATTCCAGCTCTTTAAAACCATCCTCTTTTGTCTCGGCAAACACAAACCCGAACACAGGATAGCAGGTATAGTCTATTTTTCTTAGCTCCAAAGGCTTTTCAAAACCGGCCAGGAGCCTGTCATAGTCAAACCGTGAAATGTCGTTTCCATTTATTCCGGTGGAGTTGTCCAGAACAATTATGCTGAACAGCTTGCCTTCCCTGCCCTGCAAGACCTTGATCCAGTCCGGTCTTTTCTGTTCATAATAGTAGACATAAGGGTTGAATCCCCAGGCCTGAAAAGTCATGTCCGGTGTGGTGCACCAGCCTCCAAAGCGCAGGGGATTGATCTCTATGGGCAGGATCTGCCCGTCCTGCTGTTTTCTGAGTTCCATATGTACTGGAAAGTTTTTTATCCCGGTTGCCTGGCCGATTTTTGCGGCGAAATCAGTAAATTCCCTGAGGTTGTTCTGAATTATATCCATAGAGGTAGTGTAAACCCGGTCGCTTACGTCTGCGTCCGAAGAAAAGACATGCTTGAAAATCGACAAGATTACAGGCTCGCCGTTTATGTCATAGTAGGCATCCACTGCGAATTCTTCTCCGGTAATGCACTCTTCTATCAGGAAACGCTCAGCGTCCATGACCTCCTGGGGATAAATATCCTGCACCTTTTTTATTTCCGCCCGGATGGCTTTAACAGTCTTCTGCCATTGCTGCGGGGTATCGACTTTGTGAACTCCCATGCTGAAAAAGCCCACTGCCGGTTTTATGATGCACGGCATGGACAGTTTCTCCGCCTGGACATCTTCCAGATCTGCTTCTGAAACTCCCTGGAAAAAAAAGCCCGGAAACATATCCTTAGTAAGCTCCCTGAATAAGAGCTTGTCCTTGAATTGCCTGATTTTTTGGGGCAGGTGGGTCTCCTGAAGGTGCCTGGAGATCCAGCTCAGGGCATTTTCCGAGGACGAGTATATGCGCAGATCGCTTGAACTCCGGGCCAGGTCAGCAGCCTTTTTTTCACTTATAATATTAGTTCCCGGCAAAAGACCCAGCCCATTTGCCGCTTCTGTGCCCACCACCGGAATCTGATGGTCTTTTAACGTCTCTTTAAAGAAATCTGAAATATATGGTTTGTCTACGAAAAACATGAACAGCAATCTTTTTACTTTTGTGTTTAGCAGGTATTATATTTATAAGTAGAGAAACTTAACAGTAGCCTGTCCCTTATTTCTGCATCCAGCGGGCCGCTGCCATGGATCATCAGGACCGCGGGAAAAAATACGCGGCCGGATTGAATTGCGAGATCTGTTTCGTGCATTTTTCGCTTCCTGGGCGGTTTTCCCTTGGCGGTTCAGAGCCGGTCCATATTGATACTACGGCTTCCATTGCGCGGATGGAAAAGACACCTACCCTACCGCACGGGCCACGCTAAAAACTCCGAAGTCTTTACCCCCATGTGTCAGGATAGATGTCGCCCTCACAGCCAACAATGTCGACACTTTGCCAACAAAAACTCAAAAGGAGCCTGTCCCTTATTTTGTCCATGTACCTGGTACAGATGTCACGTTCGGAAAGGGATTTTTTGCTCATGATGAATTGTTCAAGCTGTTGGGATTTCCGGCCAGGTCCTTTTATATCCAACCAATGGGGATGTAAGCATTTATCAGGGTGGATGACAAGGGGAAAAGCACGGAAAGGTAACGCCTGTACCTGCCCGGCTGATTATCATATTACCAGACGACAGCTATCCCAAGCAGAGCTTCCCTGGTCAGGCTTGATTCAAAATACCAAAAGAGCCGGGAAT
>NZ_JYNP01000118.1 GCF_000934755.1 Desulfonatronovibrio magnus | reverse complement strand
GTTAGAGTTTTCACAATTTTAAGATTTTTACATATGATTGATTCTCAATTACCAGAAAAGTTCCGTCAAAGATGAGAGCTTTGCGCCTGGCACAGGGACTTTCCCTCGCTGTGTAAATTTTATCATTAAAACAAATCTCTACCAGGAACCAATGCAGCATCAATCTGTTTTATAGTACCTCGCGGGGACTGTCCCAATTTTCAAATATGGGACTGTTCTTCAATGTGGAGGCGGCTTCCAGCCGCCTGGAATTAAATAGCCTGCAGGATGCAGGCTCCACTTTAAAGACAGTTACTCGCAGGTTCGGTCCCGGGCCGCCCCAGGGGAACAAATATGTGACAGTTCTTCAAGGTGGAGGCGGCTTCCAGCCGCCTGGAATTAAATAGCCTGCAGGATGCAGGCTCCACTTTAAAGACAGTTACTCACAGGTTCGGTCCCGGTCCGCCCAGGTGAAGAGCTTCTAAGTAACTAAAATCAAATTGCCAACAAAATCAGACGGTTAGAGTTTTCACAATTTTAAGATTTTTACATATGATTGATTCTCAATTACCAGAAAAGTTCCGTCAAAGATGGGAACTTTGCGTCTGGCACAGGGACTGTCCCTCGCTGTGTAGATTTTTCCATTAAAAAAAATCTCTACCAAGAACCAATGCAGTATCAATCTTTTTTATAGTACCTCGCGGGGACTGTCCCAATTTTCAGAAAAGTGACAATATCCTAAAGTTACCCACAAGTTCGGTCCCGGGCCGCCCGGGTGAGGAGCTTCTAATTAACTACAAAAAAAAACTGGACCCCGGATCAAGTCCGGGGTGACGGTTAAAGCAAACTATTACTCTTTGTCGTCATTCCGGCGAAAGCCGGAATCCAGGCTTTGGTATGAAGAAGCGGCTGGAGCCGCAAGAGCAAAAAGTCCTCAGGCTGGAGCCTGGGAACGAGTGGTGTAAGTTACTCACACGTTCGGTCCCGGTCCCCCCGGGTGAGGAGCTTCTTATGCGCAAAATTATCAATACATGCATGTAAAACCAATTGCGAACAAAAAAATAATAATCTGAATATTTTATGTTTACATATAATAAAACATTCTATATCAAGTATTACTTATTTGCAATTATTATGCAGCAAAGTTCACATCATAAACCATGAGGAGGAAAAATGACTAAAAAATCTTCTTCGCATTTACCCTGCTGTTCTAAGCGCCAAAACCAGTTTTCCTTTACCTGTGGTCTAATTATGGCCATGTTGGTTTCTGCTTTTTGGCTTTTTTATCCTCCTCCAATCCATGCTCGCGCATCTGTAACGATTACAGACAGCATGGGCAGGGAAATTACAGTTCCGGCACAGGTGGACAGGGTTATCTGTTCTGGATCAGGCTGTCTGCGACTGCTTACCTATCTTCAGGCTCAAGATCGAATAGTGGGGGTGGACAGTGCTGAAAAAGGTGGACTTCCATTTTCAGCTGATGCCAGACCTTACGCCATAGCTAACCCTCAATTCAGGGACTATCCCCTTTTTGGTGAATTCAGGGGACATGACAGCCCTGAACTTATAGCCGGCCTTGATCCCCAGCCCCAGGTCATCTTCAAAACCTATGCATCCAGAGACGGGGGAATAGACAATCTTCAGACCAAGACAGGCATTCCAGTCATTGCTCTGGACTACGGAAATCTGACTTACGCACGAGATGACCTGGACAAAACCCTGACCATCATGGGGTCAGTTCTCGGTATTGAAGAACGGGCCAGAGGAGTTATCCAATTTTTCAACTCACTGCAGGCAGACCTGGAAGGCCGAACCAGAGACATACCAAAAGATCAGCGCCCAACTGTCTATGTGGGAGGGGTGGCGCAGCGCGGAGGGCATGGTTTTCAGTCTACAGAAAGCGCCTATGCTCCATTTGAATTTTTAAACGCCCAAAATGTGGCCGGACATCTTTATTCCAACGAAAAGAGATCCTCTCATGCCAGCGTAGCCAAGGAAAAAATCCTGATCTGGGACCCTGAGATCATATTTATGGACATTTCCACTACCCGTCTCGATGGAATTGCCAACGGTCTGGAGCAGCTCAGACAGGACCAGGCCTACAGGACACTGAGCGCAATTAAAAAAAGCGAAGTTTATGGCGTGTTCCCTTACAATTTTTATACGCAAAACTTTGAGAACATCTTTGCCAATGCCTATTTTATCGGCAAAACAATATACCCCGATCAGTTTGCTGATATCGATCCCATGGAAAAGGCTGAGGAAATTTCTTACTATTTAAATGGCGGGCCAGCCTTCAGGATCATAAACAGCCACTTTGAAAACCTGGGCTTCAGCCGGATCACAGTAAACCAACAATAATTCAGGATCCTGACGCGGTGGTCCTGGCAGTGACTGGATCAGCTGACCTGTTAACGTTGCGCAATGCAGCCCTGCGCGTCAAGGACCACCTCACTCATCTTCCCGGAGTCTCAAAGGTCAATCTGGTGGCTAACCCTGGAGAGCAGGTAACCATCCACCTGGATGATGCTGCAGCTAAGCGAATCGGGATCAGCCCTGACCAATTGGCTGCGCAGCTTTCTGCACGCAACAGGATCATCCCTGGAGGCTCCATTGAACTGGCAGGCATGACTGTCAGGCTGCGTCCTCTTTCAGAGTTTAAATCCGTTTCAAAAATTGCTTTGACTCCGGTAATTTTACCTTCAGGGGCAACAATCCTGCTTCAGGATCTGGCCAGTGTACGTCAAGGGGTTCTTGAGCAAGGCACAACGATTTGCTTTATTGAAGCAAATTTAATAACTTCATCTCTGCGTCGTTGCGTTTTTGCGTGAGAAAAAGAAACGGCACGCTAAGCCGCTAAGACACCAAGTTATTTTAACAACTTCTTCTTTGCGCCTTGGCGACTTCGTGTGAGAAAAAGAAAAAAGATGGAAGGAGGGGGCAATAATGGGCAGATTGATTTACCAGTTCCACATCAGGCTTAAAAAGATTGAACCGCCCATATGGCGGAGAATCCAGGTCCCTGATACCTACAATTTCTGGGGACTGCACATTGCTATTCAGGACGCCATGGGCTGGCTGGACTGTCATCTGCACTCCTTTAGATTTCGACCCAAACATAAGCGGGATTTCATAGAGATCGGAATCCCAGGTGAGGAGTGGGATGACCACGAAACTCTTCCTGGATGGGAAACAGAGCTTTCTTTATATCTGCACGAACCCGGACAATTGCTCGAATATGAATACGATTTTGGAGATGGATGGGTGCATGACGTTTTGTTTGAAGGCTTGCTGGTCAAAGAAAAGGGGAACAAATATCCCAAATGTATAGGGGGCGAAAGGGCCTGCCCGCCGGAGGATTGCGGAGGTGTACCAGGGTATTATAAGTTGTTGGACATACTGAATGATCCAGTTCATGAAGACCATCAAGATATGGTTGCCTGGCTGAAAGGGCATTTAAAAAATTATTATCCCTATAATCCTGATGAATTTAGTGTTGAGAAAGTGCGCTTTTCCAATCCCGTGACCCGATGGAAAAAAGCCTTCCTGGAAGAATGATTTCATGTAAGTATCTTCATACTGGCTAAAATCTGTCGTAAACGCGATATTCCCAGGCCAATACTGGGATATTGGACCAGGATTTAAATTGGCAGAAAGCTGAAAAAGACTCTGTGTCCATGATAACTGGGATTCAGGCTTTCAGCGGATATGGCCTAAACTCCAGCCAAGCGACTTGAATGGAAATTAAATTGTAACTGTTCACCACATATGGTATAAGGCTATTAAAACACCCTGGATTTCGGCTTTCGCCGGAATGACGGTAAAGAGTAAAAACTTGCTTAAACCGTAAAAAAGAAAGTCCCGTCAAAGTCGTCACTTGGGTCGAATATCAGGGCCGATCAAAAATCCAAAGGGCTTATCGCCTCTTATTTGGTCTGGCTTTTGATAGTTGGGTAGATGCCGAGACTTTTTTCTTCTCAGCCAAAAAGGTCAGGAAATCCCTGACCTCACTACCAGTCAACAGACGACTGTCTTTGCTTCTCACAAAGGCTTGAAACTGCCTGACCCAGCCTGTGTAAGCCCTTAAGGTTTTTGGGGAATAATGCCTGAGAGTAATTTCACCCGAGAGGTCTTTGTAAACACTTCTCCAGTCAGCTCCTGTTATTTTATATTGTTCATCTTTTTCAGAAAGGACTTTTCTTTGATTCTCTTTGTCCTGCTTTTCTTCCTTTCTTTGAATAATCTTGTAATAGAGTTTTATAGCCCGGACTGCTTGACTTTGCTGTAGATCTGTCTGCTTTTTTTCTCGTAATTTTTTAATGAAATGATCAAGGCTGTTCTGGTCAGATTGAACAAAGTTATACTTTTGACAAAAATCAAGATAAAAACGGAGCCATTTTTGATACTCTACCTGCTTTTGCTTGCTAAAAGATTCTTGCTCCAAATGGAGCTGAAAACTGTTTTGCAGGTCAGGAGGGATATTTTTCTTGACATCTACCGTTGTTGTGCTTCCTCTCTCCACTGCTGCGAAATCACACCCGCCAATCACGGTTCCGGTTAATTGTCAGGGGGGAGCTGCCGTGGCCGTGGTGGATCAGATTCGAGCAGTTGCAAAGCATAGGCTGAAAAAGAAGACTGAGTCGCTATCTCTCGAAGAACTTGATGAAATCTGCCAGGCAGTCGCTACAATACTTGAAATAAGATAAAAAAGTCACAACCAGGGCATTCAGCAGACCGCAAACAGCCGCGGCTGCTGAATGCCCGCTGTTCGGCTATATAAACATCACCACAAACAAAGGTGAGGAAATGAATACAAAGCAATTAATAGATGAGGCAGTGTCACTTCCGGTGGAAGAGCGTGCCATAGTTGTGGACTCACTGCTTCGCAGTTTAAATCAGCCGGAATCAGAGATAGACAAACAATGGGCAAGTGAGGCGAAACGGCGTCTTTCTGAGCTCAGATCGGGCCATGTTGAAGCAATTCCAGGAAATGAAGTGTTCAGCAAGGTTTGGGATAGGTTTGAAAAATGAGCTTTTAATTCCACCCGGAAGCTGAAAAGGAATTCAATGAGGCAATTGATTATTATGAGAGTCTTGAGCCTGGTCTGGGATATGACTTTGCTCTGGAGGCCCATTCCGCCGTTAAGAGAGCAATCGCGCTTCCTAATGCTTGGCCTGAGATCGAAGGCGATATAAGAAGATCTCTGGTAAGGCGGTTTCCATACGGAATTCTGTATTCTGAAGAGCAAGGTGGAATATTCATCGTTGCTGTAATGAATCTGCATCGGAAACCAGGTTATTGGAAGCCGAGAAAGTGATCAAGAGCCGAACAAAGCGCCTAACATGGACTGCCTCAGTCGCTGGCGTTCCCAATTGCCGGTGAGCAAGGCGTTGGCCTGAAAAATCCTTGACCCTCAAATTGTATATGTATATACTTTGGATATACGTTGGGAGGTGATCATATGCTTGCAAAAATTCAAAAATGGGGAAACAGCCAAGGTCTCCGTATTACAAAGACATTACTATCAGACGCACAAATAAATGTAGGCGATGACGTCAATGTCACTGTAAAGGATGGTGCCTTAATCGTCACCCCAGCCCAGAGAACCCGAAGAAAATATAATCTCAAGGATCTTGTGGCGAAAATTCCCAAAGGTTACCAAACTAAAGAAACAGATTGGGGGAAACCAGCCGGAAAAGAGGTCTGGTAAATGGCAATCTATATTCCCGAACAAGGAGACTTGATTGCCATTACTTTTGATCCGCAAGCTGGTCATGAACAAAAAGGACGCCGTCCGGCGTTGGTCGTCAGCAAGGAACTGTTCAATAGCAGCACAGGTTTGGCTATTGTATGTCCTATTACAAATACAGATCGCGGATTTCCTTTCCATGTACCTATTCCAAAAGCAAGCAAGTTGACCGGTTTCGTCATGGTTGAGCAAGTGAAGTCAGTTGATTTCCATGTTCGTCGTGTTAAATGCATCGAGCGACGGAACGATGAGCTATTGTCTGAAGTCCTGTCTATATTGGATGCTTGTATTTATTAATAGACCAATTAGACATTCCAGTGTGCCAACATAGGTTACGTTTTTGTCGTCCGCACTGAAAGAACCTGTATCGGCTTACAATGATGTTTTTGAGGGTAAAATGTTTACCTTATGAAACAACGCTAAGCGTTCCTGCAAAGCAGGGTTTTATCAGGGGTGCTTCTAAGCTCCGAAAATAGGCTATTTTGGGACACCTGCCTGGTGAAATGCTGCCTTGCAGCCCAGCTCTACTGGATTTCACTGGGTTTATCCTGACATTTAAGGGTGATGGTTAGGTCCGACCCCAAACAAAAACAAAGAAAATTTGATGCCGATTATTACACGCAGCTTGCGGAAAGACTGCTGGGGATGGACAGGATCGTGGTTGAAGAGAAAGGCTTGCTGGATATAATGC